>NZ_JBFTNH010000023.1:0-99119 GCF_056397385.1 Pseudomonas sp. 05N36
CGGCCTTGCCGATGAATTCCTTATTATTGGCGCTTTTGGGTAGAAGGGGTGGGACGAAGTCTCCCACGGTCTGTACTGGCTAGAGTCAGAATCGGGCTTTTAGTCCCACCCACCCCTTCAAGTCTAAACATACAAGCGGGCTTGCTCGCGAAGAGGCCATCACATTCAACATCATTGTTGACTGATAGACCGCTTTCGCGAGCAAGCCCGCTCCCACATTGGATCATCTGTGTTCTTGCGAACCGTGCAGATCAGTTCAACCGCCGCTCATGTTCATGAACCGTACAATCTGCACCTCCCCTTCGGGGCCGAAGTCGTGGCGCAGCGGCTTGCCGCGCAAGGCCTTCTGCACCGCGTTGATCAGGGGCTGGTCATCCAGCGGGTAACGCCGCAGTAATCCGCGTAAATCCAGGGCATCGTCCTGCCCCAGACAGAGCAACAGCTTCCCCTCAACGGTCATCCGCACCCGGTTGCAGCTGCCACAGAAGTTGTGGCTGTTGGGTGAAATGAAACCGATCCGGGTATCGTCATGGCGTTCCAGGCGAACGTAGCGTGCCGGCCCGCCACTGTTTTCGGTGCTGTCGAGCAACCGATGACGACTGGCGATCAATGCCCGCACTTCGTCACTGGAGCAAAACGACTCGCCACGCGCGCGGCCAACATCACCCAAGGGCATTTCTTCGATAAAACTGATATCGATGCGTTGATCGATGGCGTATTGCACCAACGCCGGGACTTCATCGAAGTTGCGCCCCTTCATCACTACGCAGTTCAGTTTGATCCGCTCGAACCCCGCGCCCCGCGCTGCTTCAATGCCACCCAGCACCTGATCGAGATCGCCGTTGCGGGTGATCGCGCGAAACTTCTGCCCGTCCAGGCTATCGAGGCTGATGTTCATCCGCTTGACCCCTGCCTCCGCCAACGGCCTGGCCAAACGGCCCAGTTGCGAGCCGTTGCTGGTCATCACCAGTTCGCGCAAACCGGGTAAAGCGGCGATGTTGCGGCACAGCCCGACAATACCGGGACGGATCAGCGGTTCGCCGCCGGTGAGGCGGATTTTGCGAACACCTTGGCCGACGAACAGCGCCGCCAGACGCTGCAGCTCCTCCAGCGTCAGGACCTGCTGACGCGGCAGAAACGTCATGTTTTTCGCCATGCAATACACACAGCGAAAATCACAACGGTCCGTCACCGACATCCGCAGATAGTCGATCTGCCGTCCAAAACCATCCTGCATGACAGCGTTCATCACATCTCCCCGTTTACCCCAAGGCTCACTGCACTAGCGGTGAGTCGGCGCCCTGCAAGTGAATGCCGCGAATATCCGCCGCACCGATCAGGGTTTGCAGGTATTGCACCAGGGCTTTTTGCCAGACACCTTGCTGCAACTGCGTGCGGATCGCCGTCGACACCACTTCATAGGGCAACGGCATGCCTTCGATCCGCTGGTCGACACTGACCACATGCCAACCGTAACGGCTTTCCAGCGGTTTACTCGCCAGCCCCGGCGCCAGGGTGAACAGCTGACGCTCCAGTTCAGGTACGGTCTGACCCTTGCTGATCTGCCCCAAAGAACCGCTCTGGGCCTTCGACGGGCAGGCCGAATATTTCACGGCCATCTCAGCGAAACTGCYGGGAAAATTCTCCAGCCGCTGCAACAGAATTTCAGCTTGAACATGCGCAAGCGCGCGGGCCTCGGCATCGTCCGGCGCACATTCGAGCAGGATGTGCCGCACCGCCAGCAACGGCGCGCTATGAAAGCGCCCGCGATTGTTTTCGTAGTAACGAAGGCTGGTTTCCTCATCGCACTGAGGCACCTGCACCTCACGCTCAAGCAACAAGCGCGTGGCCGCTTCTTCTTCGTTCTCACCGGAGCCGATTTCCAGCGACACGCCGAGTTCGGCAATGCGTTGCTGCAACAACTCGCGGATCACCAGCGCCCTGGCGGCCAGGTAGACCGCCTCCTCACGGCTTTCCGCCGGGTGATATTGCAGCTCCTGAGCCATCGCTTCCGGGGTGATCGACACCGCGTTGACACTGATGATCGGCCACTCCTGCTCACTGCTGGCGATCAACTGCGCCGGGGCGTCATGGGCCGCCGGCGCAACCGGGAGTGCGTCAAACTGCACCGCCCCGGTCGGCGCGACATCCACAACATCGGGCTCCGCTTGCTTGGAAGAACCGCAGCCACCGCTGCCCCCGTTACCGCCACCACATCCACATCCACCTGACATGATTGTCTCCTCAGAACTTCTGACGAACGATTTGATAACGACGCCCCAAGTACCAGACCGGTGCACTGATCATGTGTACGAGACGGGTGAAGGGGAACAGCACGAACAGGGTCAAACCGAGAAACACATGCAGCTTGTAGGTCAAGCCGACCGGCGCGATGGACGCCGCCGCTTCCATCGGCCGCAACAGCACGGTGTTCTGCGCCCAATCGGCGAGCATCACCATCACCGAGCCGTCCATGTGTTCAGTGGACGCCACAATCGTCAGCAGACCGAGCAGCAACTGCGCCAGTAGCACCAGCAACACCAGAATGTCCGAAGTGCTGGAAGTAGCGCGTACCCGTGGATCGCTCAGCCGCCGATTGACCAGCATCAGTAGGCCAACCAGGCACAACAGACCGAAAAGCCCGCCTGAGACCATTGCCAGCAGTTGCTTGTTCTCAGTGCTGATCACATGGTGGTAAACCGACGCCGGGGTCAACAGGCCGACGAAGTGCCCGGCCAGTATGAACAACACCCCGATGTGGAAAAAGTTGCTCGCCACACGCATGCCGCGCTGGTTGAGCATCTGACTGGAGCCTGCCTTCCAGGTGTACTGCGACAGATCGAAGCGGGCCCAACTGCCAATCAGGCAAATAGCCAGGGCGATGTAGGGATAGATCCCGAACAACAACAGGTTCCATTTAGACATTGCCTACCTCCTTGGCCGGCACGGCGGCCAGCCCTTCATGCTGAAAATCCACCCAGTGCAACGGCACTGCGCTTTCTTCCCGGACCTTGCCCGGTGCGCTTGGCAGCGAACTGCAACGGTCCTGCTGTTCGGCCTGGAGAAAGTCCACGGCCTCCTCTTCCCAGATCTTGTCGAGGGCTTCGAGCGAGTCGTCACGCGGTTCGGCAGCCACCTGCGCCCGCAGGTCGGCCACTGCCTGATGCGGCTCGGAACCGGCAATTTGCAGCAGCGCGCGGAAGCAACTGGCGTACGCGCTTTCACGCTCATCCAGACGCGCCGCGAGCAAGGCCAGCAGGTGCGCAACATCCGCCAGGCCCTCGCGGGCCTCGATGTCTTCGCGAGTAGAAAGGAACTCCAGATACAGCGGGATATAGTCAGGAAGCTCTTTGACGCCGATGGCAAAACCGGCGGCTTCGTATTGCGCCATCATGTCGACCATCGCCTGACCACGGTCACGGGACTCACCGTGCACATGCTCGAACAGCAGCAGCGACAGCGAACGCCCCCTGCCGAACAGCGCACCGTAGTGCTCCTGTCCGTCCATCAGGTCATTGGCGCAGATCAGCTCCAGCAACTCGAACAACGCGCCGCGCTGCTTGGGGCTGATTTCCCTGGACTCAATGATCGCCTGCTCCAGCTCGTCGCGACCGCCAATCAATACATCGGTCGGGTAGTCGAGCAGCAGCGAAATCACTTTGAGAATTTGCATGCTCATTCCTCCCACAACTGGACGGTTTTCAGGATGTCGCGGCGGTTAGCTTTCTTGGCACCGAACATGTTGGTGTCGGAGCTGCCGCTACAGCCGCTGCCGAAACTGAAGCCGCAACCGGAGCGCTCGGCGAAAGCATCGCTCATGGCGTCTTCACGGTGGGCGCTGGGCACCACAAAACGGTCTTCATAGTTGGCGATCGCCAGGTAGCGATACATCTCTTCGACCTGGGCCACGCTCAAGCCGACATCCTTCAGCACTTGCAGGTCCTGGACGCCATCGACTTGCTCGGAGCGTTTGTAGGCGCGCATCGCCAGCAAGCGTTTAAGTGCACGCTTGACCGGTTTTTCATCGCCCGCTGTCAGCAGGTTCGCCAGGTACTTCAGTGGAATACGCAGGCTGTCGACATCCGGGATCACCCCGTTCATGCCCACGGTGCCGGCGGTCGCCGCATTCTGGATCGGTGACAGCGGCGGTACGTACCAGACCATCGGCAAGGTGCGGTATTCCGGGTGCAGCGGCAGTGCCAGCTTCCAGTCCACGGCCATTTTGTAGACCGGCGAACGTTGCGCAGAGTCGATCACCGACTGCGGCACACCATCGGCCAAGGCCTGACGGATCACCGCCGGGTCATTCGGGTCGAGGAAGATCTCCAGTTGTTTCTCGTACAGATCCTGCTCATTGGCGGTGCTCGCCACTTCGCTGATGCGATCAGCGTCATACAGCAGCACGCCGAGGTAGCGGATACGGCCGACACAGGTTTCGGCGCAAACGGTCGGCATCCCGGCTTCGATACGCGGGTAGCAGAAGATGCATTTCTCGGACTTGCCGCTTTTCCAGTTGAAATAGATCTTCTTGTACGGACAACCACTGATGCACATCCGCCAGCCACGGCATTTTTCCTGGTCGATCAGGACGATGCCATCCTCTTCGCGCTTGTAGATCGCCCCGCTCGGGCACGAGGCCGCGCAGGTCGGGTTGAGGCAGTGCTCGCACAGGCGCGGCAGATACATCATGAAGGTGTTTTCGTATTCGCCGTAAATGTCCGCCTGAATCTTGTCGAAGTTCTTGTCCTTGCGGCGCTTGGCGAACTCGGTACCGAGAATCTCCTCCCAGTTCGGGCCCCACTCGATTTTCTCCATGCGCTTGCCGGAGATCAGCGAACGCGGGCGCGCTGTTGGCTGGTGCTCGCCCAGCGGCGCGGTGTGCAGGTGCTGGTAATCGAAGTCAAACGGTTCGTAATAGTCGTCGAGGCTCGGCAGGTCAGGGTTGGCGAAAATGTTCGCCAACACCCGGAATTTCCCGCCGATGCGCGGGTTGATCGTGCCGTTGGCGTTGCGAATCCAGCCGCCCTTCCACTTGTCCTGGTTCTCCCATTCTTTCGGATAGCCAATCCCCGGTTTCGATTCGACGTTGTTGAACCAGGCGTATTCCACTCCTTCGCGGCTGGTCCAGACGTTTTTGCAGGTGAACGAACAGGTGTGGCARCCGATGCAYTTGTCSAGGTTCAGAACCATGCCGATTTGTGAGCGAATCTTCATCTCAGTTCTCCTCGATATCGGTCGGCAGGGGACGTGGCAGGTCATCGCCACTTGAACCATCGAGCCAGTCGACTTTGGCCATCTTGCGCACCACGACGAATTCATCGCGGTTGCAGCCGACCGTGCCGTAATAGTTGAAACCGTAGGCCTGCTGGGCATAGCCGCCGATCATGTGGGTCGGCTTGAGCACCACCCGGGTGACTGAATTGTGGTGGCCGCCACGGGTCTTGGTGGTTTCTGAACCTGGCACGTTCACGATCCGTTCCTGGGCGTGGTACATCATCACCATGCCTTCCTTGACCCGCTGGCTGACCACCGCCCGGGCGGTCAGTGCGCCGTTGGCGTTGAAGCACTCGATCCAGTCGTTGTCCTCGATGCCGGCGCGTTTCGCGTCGACTTCCGAGAGCCAGACAATCGGCCCGCCACGGCTGAGGGTCAGCATCAGCAGATTGTCGCTGTAGGTACTGTGAATGCCCCATTTCTGGTGCGGAGTGATCCAGTTCAGGACGATCTCGGTCTCGCCGTTGCTGCGCTTGCCTTTCACCCCTTCAATGGTCCGGGTGTTGACCGGCGGCCGATAGCTCATCAGTTGCTCGCCGAACGCCTGCATCCACGGGTGATCCTGATAGAACTGCTGACGACCGGTGATGGTGCGCCATGGGATCGCCTCGTGAACATTGGTGTAGCCGGCGTTGTAGCTGACGTGATCGTCTTCGAGCCCCGACCAGGTCGGGCTGGAGATGATCTTGCGCGGCTGCGCCTGAATGTCGCGGAAACGAATCGCCTCATGGGCCTTGGACAACGCCAGGTGACTGTGATCGATGCCGGTGAATTCCGACAACGCGGCCCAGGCCTTTACGGCGACATGGCCGTTGGTTTCCGGCGCCAGGGACAGAATCACTTCCGCAGCATCGATCGCCGTGTCGATTTTTGGTCGCCCGTGACTGATGCCTGCATCGCCTTCGCGATGGTTCAGCTCACCGAGGAATTTCACTTCGTCTTCGGTGTTCCAGCTGATGCCCTTGCCGCCGTTGCCGTGCTTTTCCAGCAACGGACCCAGCGAGGAGAACTGTTTGTAGATGTTCGGGTAGTCACGCTCGACCACATGCAGGTTCGGCGCGTTCTTGCCCGGTACCGGTGCCACGCCGGCGCTTTTCCAGTCGGTGCCGCCAAAGGGTTGGGCCAGTTCGCCGACGCTGTCGTGCATCAGCGGGATGGTCACCAGGTCTTTTTCAACGCCCAGGTGCCCTTCCGACATGCTGGAAAACGCCTTGGCGATGCCTTTGTAGATCTCCCAGTCGGAACGCGATTCCCACGCAGGGTCGATAGCCGCCGACAACGGGTGAATGAACGGGTGCATGTCCGAGGTGTTCATGTCGTCTTTTTCGTACCAGGTCGCGGTCGGCAAGACGATGTCGGAGTAGACGCAAGTCGAGGACATGCGGAAGTCCAGCGTGGTGACCAGGTCAAGCTTGCCGATGGCACCCTCGTCCACCCATTCGGCTTCTTCGGGTTTGCAATCGCCGACCTGGCCGATGTCTTCGTTCATCACTCCGTTTTTGGTGCCGAGCAGGTACTTGAGCATGTACTCGTGGCCCTTGCCCGAGGAGCCCAGCAAGTTCGAACGCCAGATAAACATGTTGCGCGGGAAGTTCACCGGGCTGTCCGGCTGCTCGCAGGAGAAACGCAGCGAACCGTCTTGCAGCGACTTGACCACATAGTCTTTCGGGTCCATGCCGGCCGCCGCGGCATCGCGGCAAATGTGCAGAGGGTTGGTATTGAGTTGCGGTGCGCTGGGCAACCAGCCGGCACGTTCGGCGCGGATGTTGTAGTCCAGCGCATGCTCGGGAAATTGCGACTTATCGGCCAATGGCGAGAGCACATCGTGCATGCTCATTTTCTCGTGACGCCATTGCGAGCTGTGGGCGTAGAAGAAGCTGGTGCCGTTCATTTGACGGGGTGGACGATTCCAGTCCAGGCCGAACGCCAGGGGCAGCCAGCCGCATTGCGGACGGAGTTTTTCCTGGCCAACGTAGTGCGCCCAACCGCCACCGGTCTGACCGACACACCCGCAGAGCATGAGCATGTTGATCAGCCCGCGGTAGTTCATGTCCATGTGGTACCAGTGGTTCATTGCCGCGCCGACGATGATCATCGAGCGGCCCTTGGTCTTGTCGGCGTTGTCGGCGAACTCACGGGCGATCTGGATCGCTTTCTCACGGCTGACGCCAGTGATCTGCTCCTGCCAGGCTGGGGTTCCCGGCACCGAAGCGTCGTTGTAATCCTTGGCGACGTTAGCGCCACCGAGACCGCGGTCGATAGCCAGGTTGGCTGCCGACAGGTCGAACACGGTGGCGACTTTAGCGACGCTACCGTCTGCCAGCACCACGTTATGCACCGGCACACGGCGGTATTGCACGGCATCGCCAGCAACGTGCTGGAAGTGCTCGTGGGATTCGCCGGCAAAATACGGGAACGCCACTTCGGCGACGTCATCGCCAATCAGGCTCAGCTTGAGATCAATCTCACGGCCTTCGCCGCCTTCACGAGGGAGGATGTTCCACTTGCCCTTCTCGCCCCAGCGATAGCCGATGGAACCTTGAGGGGATACCAGTTCACCGTTGACATCCAGGGCGATGGTTTTCCATTCAGGGTTGTTTTCCTGACCGAGGTTGTCGGTCAGGTCACTCGCGCGCAAGAAACGGTCCGGCTGGTAACCGGCACCCGGTGCCTTGTCGGGCATTTGCTTGAGCAGCACCAGCACCGGCAAATCGGTGAAGCGCTTGGCGTAGTCAGTGAAATAAGCGCTCGGTTTGTCCAGGTGGAATTCTTTGAAGATCACATGATTGAACGCCTGGGCCAGCGCTGCGTCAGTGCCTTGTTTAGGGTTCAGCCACAGGTCGGTGAGCTTGGCCACTTCCGAATAGTCGGGGGTGATGGCGACCGTCTTGGTGCCCTTGTAACGGACTTCGGTGAAGAAGTGCGCGTCCGGGGTGCGCGTCTGCGGGACGTTGGAGCCCCAGGCGATGATGTAGTTGGAGTTGTACCAGTCGGCCGATTCCGGCACGTCGGTCTGCTCGCCCCAGACCATCGGCGAAGCCGGTGGCAGGTCGCAGTACCAGTCGTAGAAACTCAGGCAAGCGCCGCCGATCAGCGACAGGTAACGCGAACCGGCCGCATAGCTGACCATCGACATGGCCGGGATCGGCGAGAACCCGACGATGCGATCGGGGCCATATTGTTTGATGGTGTAGACGTTGGACGCGGCAATGATCTCGTTGACTTCCTCCCAGTTGGAACGAATGAAGCCCCCCATGCCGCGCTTGCTTTTATAGGAGTCGGCCTTGACCTTGTCCTCGACGATGCTGGCCCAGGCTTCCACTGGCGCCAGGGTCTGCCGCGCATCACGCCAGAGCTTGAGCAACGGCTTGCGGATTTTCGGGTACTTGAGCCGGTTGGCGCTGTAGATGTACCAGCTATAGCTGGCGCCACGCGGGCAACCACGGGGCTCATGGTTAGGCAGATCGTTGCGGGTACGCGGGTAGTCGGTCTGCTGGGTTTCCCAAGTGATCAAGCCGTTCTTGACGTAGATTTTCCACGAACAAGACCCGGTGCAGTTCACCCCGTGGGTGGAACGCACGATCTTGTCGTACTGCCAGCGCGAACGGTAGACGTTCTCCCAGTCGCGAGACTCTTTGCGGGTCTCGCCGTGACCGTCGGAAAACTCGTTTTGCTTGCGATTGAAAAACCGCAGTTGATCCAGTAAATGACTCACGGTGTGTCCTCTCAGGCTTGCTGCGGAGTTCTGTGCCCCGCCCACGCAATGGTTGGATTCGGGTCGGCTTAGCAGGGGGTTGCGGCGCCTTTGCGCGCGTACCACCACCAGGTCACCACAATGCAGCTCAGGTAAAAGCCGACGAACATGTAGAAAGCCATCTCCGGGCCGCCGGTCTGGGCCATCGAAGTGCCGAAGGATTTGGGAATGAAGAACGCACCGAAGGCGCCGATGGCCGAGCTGAAACCGAGGACGGCGGCCGACTCTTTGCCGGCATCCTTGAGCGCTTGTTCGCGCACGGCGGACGGTTTTCCGGCAGAGGCTTTTTCATGCAGGGTGCGGAAGATCACCGGGATCATCCGGAAGGTGGAGCCATTGCCGACACCGGTGGTGATGAACAGCAGCATGAACAGGCCAAGGAAGCCGTAGAAGTTGCCGCCCGAACCGTTCTGGGGGAGGAAGTGCAATACGCCGAAGACCATCACGATCATCAGCATGAAGTTCCACAAGGTCACTTTCGCGCCACCGAGCTTGTCCGCCAACCAGCCACCCAGCGGGCGTACCAGCGCGCCGACCAACGGGCCGAGGAAGGCGAATTTCAAGGCAATGACGTCCGGAAAGGAAGTTTTGATCAGCAACGGAAACGCCGCGGAAAAACCGATGAACGAACCGAAAGTCGCCAGGTATAACCAGCACATCAGCCAGTTGTGCTTGCGTTTGAAGATCACGGCCTGGTCGCTGAACGAAGCGCGTGCACTGGACAGATCATTCATGCCGAACCAGGCCAGCACCGTCACCAACACAATGAACGGCACCCAGATGAACCCGGCGTTCTGCAGCCACAACTGACCGCCGTCCGGCAACGCTTGCGACGAGCCGCCCATAAAGCCGAACACACCGAAGGTAATCACCAGCGGCACACAGAACTGCATCACCGAAACGCCCAGGTTGCCCAACCCGGCGTTGAGGCCAAGGGCTGTACCCTGCTGAGACTTGGGATAGAAGAAGCTGATGTTGGACATGCTCGAGGCAAAGTTGCCGCCACCAAAACCGCAGAGCAAGGCGATCAATACGAACACGCTGTAAGAGGTGCTCGGGTTCTGCACGGCGAAACCCATCCAGATCGAGGGCAACAACAGCGATGCGGTACTCAGGGCGGTCCAGCGCCGGCCACCGAAAATCGGCACCATGAACGAGTAGAAGACGCGCAGGGTCGCCCCAGACAACCCCGGCAACGCCGCCAGCCAAAACAACTGGTCGGTGGTGAAGCTGAAGCCGATGGCGTTCAAACGCACAATGACCGTGCTCCAGACCATCCACACCGCAAAGGCCAGCAGCAGTGCAGGAATGGAAATCCACAGGTTGCGGGTGGCGGTCTGTTTGCCGCTACGCCCCCAGAATGCGGGGTCCTCGGGGCGCCAGTCATGAATCACCGGGCCTTTGTCAGGCTTTTGCAGAACGGACATGTTCTTCTCCTTGGGCAATGCTGGAAAACGGGGAAGTGGTCACCGGCAGTTCTTTACCGAACACCGGGGTCTTGCGTATTTCGCTGAAGTACATCCAGGTGAGGGAGACCCAGACCACGCCGTACATCAACATGAAGCAGGAAGAGCGCACCCCGGTGAGGTCCACCAGGGCGCCGAACAGAATCGGCAACACGAAACCGCCCAGGCCGCCTGCCAGGCCAACGATGCCGGACACAGCCCCCATGTTTTTCGGGTAGTCATTGGCGATGTATTTGAAAACCGAGGCTTTGCCGAACGCGAAGGCGATGCCCATGACGAATAGCAGCACGGTAAACAGCGCGGGATTCAGGCCGATGTGAAAATCCATCGGACCGTTGAGGGTCTGCACTTGCAGTTGGGTCTGTGGGTACGAGAGCAGGAACAGACAGATCCAGCTGACCCACAACACCCACCAGGTCACGCTTTGCGCGCCCCAGCGATCCGACATCCAGCCGCCGACGGCACGCAGGACCCCGCCGGGCAGGGAAAAACAAGCCGCCAGCAGCGCTGCGCTTTGCAGGCTGAAACCGTATTCCTGCACGTAGTACTTGGTCATCCACAAGGCCAGGGCGACGTAGCCGCCGAAGACGATCGAGTAGTACTGGCAGTAGCGCCACACCGCCGGATCTTTCAGCGAACGCAACTGTTCACGCAAGCTGGCGCCGGCGGCACTACGGTGGTCCTTGTTTTCGGTGCTGACGAACCAGAACAACAGCGCAGTAATGAACAGGATCGCGCTGAAGACCTTTGGCACCAATTGCCAACTGCCGACAGCGATCAGTGCCGGGGCGAGAAACTTGGTCACTGCGGCTCCCGCATTGCCGGCACCAAAGATGCCCATGGCGAAGCCCTGGTTTTCCTTGTCGAACCATTTGGCGACGTAGGCAATGCCCACTGAAAACGAGCCACCGGCCAGGCCGACGAACAAGCCCAGTACCAGGAATTGCCAGTAGGCGGTGGCGTGACTGATCAGGTACAGCGGTGCGACGCAGGACAGCATCAGCAGGAAGAACACGCTGCGACCACCAAAGCGGTCAGTCAGCAGGCCCAGCGGTAAACGCACCAGCGAGCCGGTCAGCACCGGGGTTGCGGCCAAGAGGCCGAACTGGGTTTCGTTGAGCTGGAGCAGTTCCTTGATCGGCACCCCGAGCACCGCAAACATCATCCAGACCATGAAACAGACGGTGAAGGCCAGCGTACTCATGCCCAGCACCAAGCCTTGTCGTATACGCGGTTGGATCACAATGCTCTCCAGTCAGTTAGCCATGGCGGCAGACTAGAGAGGCCAACCCCGCAAAAACTTGATCCACATCAACGAAGCCCATGAGGGCAAGGGGCTATCCTTGCCCGGCCTACCTCCAAGGAGGTAGTTCAAGAAAACCTTGAAACCCTTTATTTATCAGCTTCTTAAGGTTTTCCAGTAACGCCATTGCCGACAGGGAGACGTCGGCAACTCTTTAGAGGTAGCGCACCCGGGACTGGCTGCAAAACCGCACTCCGGGACGCCGTATGCTCAGTTTCCGTGTCTTTCCCCAGGATCAGTGCTGATGATGCGCTGGTTGCGCAGCTCCCTGCCCGCTCGCGCCGGGTTGGCGGTGATCCTCATCGCCATACTCGCCCTTGCCAGTTCATTGAGCGCCGGATTGATCGCCTGGTTCAGTCAGGGCGATGCCGCAGCGATCAACACCGCAGGCTCGGTGCGCATGGAGACTTACCACCTGAGCTGGAAACTGGCCGCTGGCGCAACCGGCGAAGAAATCGCCAGCATCACCGACAGCCTGCAAACTCGCCTCAACAGCCAGTCACTCAAAGCGGTACTGGAAGATGGTCCGACCACGGCTCTGCAAATCAGCTATGGGCAAATCCAGCAACACTGGAACGAGGATTTACGCCCGGCACTCGAACGTGGCGATGTGGCCTCTTTTCAGGCTCTGACCCAGCCTTTCGTTGAACAACTGAACCAGTTTGTCAGCCTGCTGCAGCGCGAAAGCGAACAAAAGCAAGGCTGGCAACAGGCGATCCAGGGCCTGGCCTTGTTCAGCACCATGATCGTCCTGCTGGTTGGGCTATATGAACTGCAGTACGGCGTTGTCACGCCCTTGAAAGAATTGGTGGACGCCACCCAGCGCTTTCGTCGCGGCGATTTCAAGGTGCGGGTCAACCATCAGTCCCAGGACGAACTGGGCCAGTTGGCCACGAGTTTCAACGCCATGGCGGAAACGATCGAAGAATCGCATCGCACGCTTGAGAGCCAGGTCCAGCAAAAAACCCTGAACTTGCAACAAGCCAATGCAGCCCTGGAGCTGCTGTACCAAAGCAGTCGAAACCTGGCCACACGCCTGGCCAACGCCGAAGGCCTGGATGAGTTGATCCGGCGCTTCCAGCAACGCCTGCCCGGCTTGCGTCTGTCGCTGTGTCTACAAGGACACTTGCAGGCACCCGCCCAGCAATTGATCGCCCTGCATGGGGCAAACAGTCGGGATGTTTGCGCCAGCAGCGATTGCGCCACGTGCCAGAAGCACCAAAAAACCAACCCGCAGACTTTCAGCATCAGCAACCAGGGCAGCGAACTGGGGGAGCTCAAGGCGCATTTTGTCGACGGGCATCCGGCGCAAGCCTGGGAAACCCAGTTGATCCAGGCCCTGGCCAACCTGATTGGCACCTCGCTTTCACTCAAACGCCAACGGGAACAGGATCATCGCCTGCTGTTGCTCGAAGAGCGCACGATCATCGCCCGCGAACTGCACGATTCACTGGCCCAGGCCTTGTCCTACATGAAACTGCAAGTCAGCCGCATGCAGACCCTGATGCGCCGTGGCGAACCAGTCGAAACCCTGGAAACCGTCACCGCCGAATTGCGCGAGGGACTGAACAATGCCTACCGCCAGTTACGCGAACTGCTGACCACCTTTCGCTTGCAGATTCACGATGCGGGACTGGTGCAAGAGCTCAAGGACACCGCCGAGGAGTTCTCCCGTCGCGGAGAATTTCAGGTGCACCTGCACGTCGATGCGCTGGCCTTTCAGCTCTCCGCCAGCGAGCAAATCCACATTTTGCAGATCACCCGCGAGGCACTCTCCAACTGCCTGCGCCACGCCCACGCGCAAAACGCCTGGTTACAACTGCGCCAGGACGGCGAAACCGTCAGGCTCATCGTCGAAGACGACGGGCGCGGCTTCAGCGGCAACGTCGACCAGCGTGAACACCACGGCCTGAACATCATGGACGAACGAGCTCGCAGCTTGCACGGCCAATTGCAGATATTTTCCAGGGAGCCGCAAGGCACCCGTGTCCAACTGGAATTCCAGCCGGAGTTTCTCGGGCAGCAAACAGAAGGTAGCGTCACATGAGCCCGTCACAACAACACACCATCCTGCTGGTAGACGATCATCCGATGATGCGTCACGGCATCCGCCAGATGCTCGAACTCGAAGATGATTTCAAGATCGTCGGCGAAGCCGGCAACGGCGAAGAAGCACTCAGCCTCATTGAGCCGCTGCAACCGGATCTGGTTTTGCTCGATAACAACATGCCGCAGATGAATGGCATTGAAACCCTGCGCCGATTACGTGCGATGCATTACACCGGCAAGGTGCTGCTGTTCACTGTCTCGGATGCTGAAGACGATATTCGCGATGCACTGCGCCTGGATGCCGACGGCTATCTGCTCAAGGACATGGAGCCCGAACTGTTGATTCAGTACATCCGTGATGCACTGAACGGCGCGTTGGTGGTCAGCCCGGGGCTGACCCAAGTCATGGCCCAGGCGCTGCGTGCTCCTGCGCGTCAGGCGGTGGTGGAACTGACCGAACGTGAGCGGCAGGTGCTGAAAATCATCGCCAGCGGCTTCAGCAACAAAGTCATCGGGCACAAGCTCGGCATCACCGAAGGGACGGTCAAGGTTCACGTCAAGAACCTGCTGCATAAACTCGGCTTGCGTTCGCGGGTCGAGGCGGCGGTGTGGGCCATGGAGCATCTGCGCAACGCCGGCTGACGGGTATTCCTCTTTGGAGGTAGGCCTGCAGAGGCATAGGTCATCCAGGCCGCGCCCTCTACTATGACCGTCAGCGGAGGTACGCCATGCTGACCCACCCTTCCATCATTTTAACGTTGCGCCGTCATCACCTGTTCAGCCAATTGCCGGAGAAAGTCTTCGAGGAAATCTGCAGCCTGGCCATGCTCAAGCACCTGAGTTGTCACTGCACACTCATGCACCAGGGGGACCCGGCCAAGCGTTTTTTCCTGCTGGTCAGCGGTCAGATCAAGTTGTACCGGCTCACCGGCGAAGGTCAGGAAAACCTCGTAGAGATCATCCAGCCCGGCCAGACGTTTGCCGAAGCCTTGCTGTTCAGCCAGGCCCGACTCTATCCAGTGAGCGCCACCGCGCTGAAAGACAGCGTGCTGGTCAGTATCGAGGGCAACCATTACCGCAACGCCCTGGAGGACCAGCCGAAGGTTTGCCTGGCGATTCTGGCCAGCATGAGCGTTCACTTGCACCTGCGTTTGCGGGACATAGACACGTTGACGCTGGCGAGCGCGAGCCGTCGGGTCATCAATTTCCTGCTCCAGGAACGCCATCCCGTCACTGGCCAGATCGTCTTGCAAGTATCCAAACGCCTGGTGGCGTCAAAACTGGGGATTCAGCCGGAAACCTTTTCGCGGATTTTGCATCGGTTGGTCGAGTGCGGCCTGATTGCGATGGAACGACGCAATATCCGCATCCTCGCCAAAGAAGAGGCGCTGGCGGCGTTCCAGTAGGCAGAATTGACCGCAATCAATTGAGTAACGTCATGCGCCTTGCACACTGTAAGAGACCATCAATGGAGAGTGTCAATGCCCCCCTCAACTTTGCCTTTGGTTTACTCCTGCTCAGGCTGCTCCAACGTCGCCCAACTGGCCAACACCCTGGCCGTGCGGCTGGATCGCAGCGGCCTGGCTGAAATGTCCTGCATCGTCGGTGTCGGAGGGCATGTGCCAGCGTTGCTCAACAAGGCGCGCTCGGGGCGCCGGATCTTTGCGCTGGACGGCTGCCCGCTGCGATGCGTCGAAAACTGCCTCAAGCAACATGGCCTGCATGCTGATGTGCACCTGATCCTCAGCCACCATGGGCTGCGCAAACGCCATGGCGAAGACTGCACGCAGGCGCAGAGTGATGAGTTGTTTGAGGGGATCAGGCAGTTGATTGCCAGTGATACTCGCCAGCATGAAACCGACAGGAAACGATAGTCTGAGGGCCAACGAAAATCCAATTGTGGGAGCGAGCCTGCTCGCGATGAGGGAGTGGCAGTCGACATCAATGTTGAATGTAACGGCCTCATCGCGAGCAGGCTCGCTCCCACACTTAATCTACGTTGGTCATCCCGCCGCCAGGCCCTTCCCCGCCCGCTCCAGATTGCGCCACAACCAAACAGGCAAAACATCGGGATCAAGACTGTCGATCAGGTTCTTCAGCGCCAGCCCCAGCTCGGTATCACCTTCGATGACCAGACGCCGGCGAAAAAACAGCGTGTCCGGATCTTCCTGGCGACTGGCCAGGAGCAGAAACTCTCGCCAATTGCCACTGATGGTCACGTGAGCCGTGGCCTGCCTGGCAATTTGCAAGCCCTCGCGGCCCAGGGTCAGGTACCAGGACAAACCCAGATCCGGAATCCGCAGGCACAGCCAACGCCCGCGCAATACTTCGAACTCCCCCTCGCGCAATGGCTCGGCGAGGCAGCGATTCAGTGCCTGTTGCAACGCCAGGCGCTGCACGGCAAAAGGCACCCGACGCACCAGCGGCAGTAAGCGGTCGGCCCCTTTCAACAGCCACTTTTTTCGGTTCAACACAGGCCAACCTCCTCGACGCGCAACATGCCGGCCTGGCCATGCCAGTAACCATTGCAGCCTTCGACGAACAGCGGCGGTGTCTCGCCCAGACGAACCCGTTGATAGGCGTCGATTACCTCGGCCATGCCTTGGGCACGCGGGCTCAGACGCAGCAGATCGGCACCGCAGGCCACCAGCCCGGAATAATCGGCCAGCAGATTGGTCACCTGCGCCGACATCGTTTGAATACCATTGAGGGTGAACAACGGCTGCCCTTCCTGGCTGGTCAGCGCGAGACCATCGGGGTAGTTGATACAGCAAAACTGGCAGTCGTCCTTGGGCCGGTTTTCCGCGCGGGCCGTAAAGCACCGTGCGGAATAGGCCAACGGCAAATGCCCATAGGCGAAGATTTCCACTTCCGGGACTTTGCCGCCGAGTCCGCGGACCTGCTCAATCACATCGCCAATCAACGCTGCCGAACATTCTACTGGCGGCACCCAACGGGTCATTCCGCAGTCCAGCAATTGCGTCAGCGCGTGCCCGTTGTACAAATTGAGCGCCGGACCACCCACGAACGGCAATTTGCGCTCGGCCAGGAACTGCACCGCGCCCATGTCGTTGGCCTCCACCAGCAATTGACCGTTGTCGCAGAGCCGGCGCAGGCTGGAGAGTTCGGACGCGGCTTCGATCAGTGTCAGGCTGGAGATCACCAACTGCGCCTGGCTGCAGGCCTGTAACTCGCGCCCCAACCCCAGCCATTGATCCAGTGAAAAGGCCCGGCGTTTCGAACACACGGTTTCCCCCAGGTAAATCACATCCAGGGGCAAGGCCGACATCTCGGCATAAAAGTGACTGAGTTGCGCTTTGTCCCAATAGAACAGGACCGGCCCAAGACTGAGCTTCATGTTCCGTCCCTCATTGCCATGATCGATGATAGGCACCCAGGGTGGTCTGGCTGCCTTCGGACAAGCCGGCCAGCACCTGACGCCATTCCTCCTTGACCCGAAAACTGCCCGGTGAACCACGATGGGCATCCAGTGCCGCCCGCCAGACGCGAGTGACTTGTTCGACATAGGCCGGACTGCGTTGACGGCCCTCGATTTTTACCGCTTCGACACCGATGGCCGTCAGCTCCGGGAGCAAGTCGAGGGTGTCGAGGCTGGTGGGTTCCTCCAGCGCATGAAAGCGTTTGCCGTCGACCAGGAAACGACCCTTGCACAAGGTCGGGTAACCGGCCGGTTCATCAGGGGTATAGCGGTCGATCAGCACTTCGCTGAGTCGTGCGCTCAAGCCTTGAGCGTCCTCGCTCCAGCGCACCGCCTTGGCCGGCGAACAGACACCGCACAGGTTCGGCGACTCGCCGGTAATGTAGGAGGACAGGTGGCAACGCCCTTCGGCCATGATGCACAAGCTGCCGAAGCCAAACACCTCGATGGGCACCGGGCTGCTGGCGGCAACCTGGCGTACTTGCGCCAACGACAACACCCGCGGCAACACGGCGCGTCGAATGCCGTAGCGCTGGGCATAAAACTCCAGCGCCGCGGCATGGGTTGCCGAGCCCTGGACCGACAGGTGCAACGCCAGTTGCGGATGTCGCTGGCTGGCATAGTCGAGCACCCCGGGGTCGGCGGCGATCAGCGCATCCACGCCGAAATCGGCAGCCCGATCAACTGCCCGCTGCCAGCGTTCCCAACCTTTGGGTTGCGGGTAAGTGTTGACCGCGACGTAGAGTTTGCGTTGATGCTGACGGATGTGCGCGACCGCAGCATCGAACTGCTTGTCGTCCATGTTCAGGCCCGCGAAATGCCGGGCGTTGGTGTCATCGCGAAAGCCGACATAGACGGCATCGGCGCCTTGGCGCACCGCCGCTTTAAGCGCAGGCAGATTCCCTGCCGGGCAGACCAGTTGCATGGGTAATCCTCATGAAAAAACGCAGTCCGGGGCCTGATCAGTCATGGTTGGAATGCGCTTGTGGCGAGCGAGCTTGCTCCGGGCGGCGTTCCGACGCTGGACTGCGCAGCAGGCCTGAATAACAGGGCCGCTTCGCGACCCAGCGGGAGCAAGCTCCCTCGCCACACAGTCTAGCCAGACCGGCAGGCACGGCCTTGACGGCAATCAATTGCCATCAATGCATCAGGTCGGCGAAGGACAGGAACATCACGTTGTCGTGCTTGAGCACTTGCTGCTCGCACTCGATCACCGCCAGCCCGTCGGCCCAGCAGGCAGCGGTCAACATCGCCGAGCTTTGCTGAGGGTGCAGCTCCACACTCAACTGGCCGTCAACACCAGGCGTCAGCCTTGCCCGCAAGTACTGCCGGCGCTTGTTGCGTTGCAACCAGTCGAATCCGGCCGGGACGGCTAATGGCACCGGCAGAACGTCAGTCACGCCCTGGGCCCTGAGCAGGAACGGACGCACCACCACCAACGCGGTAATCAGCGCCGCCGAAGGATTGCCCGGCATGCCGATCCAGGGTTTACCGGCGACTTCACCAAAAGCCAGTGGTTTACCCGGTTGAATCGCCAGCCGCCAGAAATCCACGCTGCCCAGTTCCTCGATTGCCTGTTTGAGGTGGTCCTCCTCGCCTACCGACACGCCACCGGAGCTCAGCAGCATGTCGCATTCCGAAGAAGCCAGGCTCAAGGCATGCCGACTGGCCGCCAACTCATCAGCCATGACGCCATAGTCGTGAACCTCGACGCCCCAACCGCGCAACAGCGCAGCCAGGCAATAGCGATTGCTGTTGTAAATCTGCCCCCGCGCCAATGCATCGCCCGGCTCACGCAGTTCATTGCCGCTGCTGAGCAAGCACACCTGCAACGGTCGATAGACCTCGACCCGCGCTACACCTGCGCCGGCCAGCAACCCCAGTTCTTGTGCGCGCAGACGCTTGCCGGCCTTGAGTAACAGATCGCCTCGACGAACCTCTTCGCCTTTCTTACGCACGTGATCACCCGCAATCACAGGCGGGAACCAGACACGCTCGCCCTCGATACGGCAGCGCTCCTGTGGCACCACCGTATCGGCCCCCGCAGGCAATGGCGCACCGGTAAATATCTGCACCGCCTGCTGTGCGATCAAGGGTAAGCAGGCCTGATCCCCCGCCGCAATTCGCCCGCCAATCGGCAGACAACCACCCTCAGATGGCAGGTCGGCCGCCCTGAGGGCATAACCGTCCATGGCACTGTTGTCCCAGGCCGGCAGGTTCACCTGGGAATGAAGGTCCGTCGCCAGCACTCGCCCCATGGCTTGATCCAGAGGGATCATATGCGCCATGGGAGGTGGCGGTGCCTGATCCAGCAAACGATCAATAGCCTCGTCGACGGGTATCAGGTTGCCGAGATCGCACACCCGACCGCTCATGAGCGTGTCTCGCAGGCGTCGATGACCCGCTGCGTTTGCGGCTTCAAATGCGGGGCGAAGTTGCACGGGCCGGTGCGACTGTCCAGTTGTTCCAACAGGATCATGTTCCAGGCTGTTCGGCAGGCCCCCGGCGATCCCGGAACGCAACACACCAGCACGCCGTTGCTCATCCCGGCCAATGCCCGTGACTGCAAACTGGACATGCCGATTTCCGCCAGGGAGACCTGACGGAACAGTTCGCCAAAACCTTCCACATGTTTGTCCAGCAAGGGCAAGACGGCTTGCGGCGTGTTGTCGCGAGCGGTGAAGCCGGTGCCGCCGGTCATCAGTACAACCTGCACCTTGGGGTCGGCGATCCAGAGGGATACCTTTGCGCGGATCTGATAAATATCATCCTTGACCAGATCACGATCGACCAGCACATGCCCGGCCGTTTGCAGCAAATCAGTCAGGGTCTGTCCCGAGGTGTCGGTCTCGAAGGTGCGCGTATCGCTGATGGTCAACACGGCAATGTTCAGGGGTTCAAACGTGCGTTGCGCCAAATGGGCCATATCCAAGCCTTCCCGTAGATGAGGGTTTGGCCAAGCCTGAACCGCAATCGCGGCCCGGCCTATTCCTCCAAGGAGGTACCTCGACAGGGCAAATAGAGGCTCAAGGCGCCAGGCGGCTGCGATACCACACCCTGTCCCGCAGGCGGTAGTCGAGACGGTCATGCAAGCGGTCGGCACGCCCCTGCCAGAACTCCAGGCGTTCCGGGTGCAGGCAGTAGCCGCCCCAATGCCCGGGTCGCGGCACGGTCTGGCCAACGAAACGCTTGATGGTGTCGGCCAACAGCGATTCCAGCGCTGCCCGACTGACCAGCGGCCGGCTCTGCGGTGAAGCCCAGGCACCCAGCCTACTGGCCATGGAGCGGGAATCGAAGTACGCGTCAGAGAGTTGCGGGTCGAGCCTGGACACCTGCCCTTCAATACGAACCTGACGCTCCAGCCCCGGCCAGAAAAACGTCATGGCGGCATTCGGGTTAGCGGCCAGTTGCAGGCCTTTGTCGCTCTGGTAATTGCCAAAAAACGTAAAGCCGTCGTCGCTCAAGCCTTTGAGCAGCAGAACCCGGCAATGTGGTCGCCCGTCACTGTCGACCGTCGCCAACATCATGCTATTGGCCTCGACAGGCGCGCACTCGGTATCGCGTGCCTGTTGCAACCACTGTCGAAACATGGCCAGGGGATCGTCCAGCGCAGCCTCATCCTGCAGGCCATTAAGGGTGTAGTTACGGCGCATCTGAGCCAGGGAAAGGGGCATGACGGTGATCTCCGGAAGGTTTTGCGCAGTGTGCGAGCCACTGCGCCAAGCCACCTTGACCGCCATCAACATGCTGCGCCGCCCGGGCTTACTTAAGGCGAAGACGCCGGGCCAGTTTGTGCAGATTGCTCGGATCGACTTCCAGCAACCGCGCGGCGCTGGCCCAGTTTTCCCCGGAAAGGCTCAGGGCATGGAGAATTTTTTGCCGCTGACAATCGTCGACAGCGTCGCTCAGGGCCTGGAATGGCACATCAGACGTCACTTCCCGTGGCGGTTCGACGCTCGCCCCTGCAGCGCTCATCGTACTGTCGAGATCGAGGACTTGCGGCTCCAGCGTCATGATCAGCGCGCGACTGGTGCCACGGCTGAGCTGCTTCAACGCGGCACGACTGATCACATGCTCCAGCTCGCGCACATTGCCCGGCCAGGTATACGCCAGCAAGGCCCGCTCGGCCGCAGGCGACAAGCGCAAACCACGCAGGCCGAGCCGCGCCCGATTGAGTTCCAGGAAGTGCCCGGCCAGCATCAACACATCGTGACCGCGCTCACGCAGGGACGGAATCGGCACCGGGTATACCGAGAGCCGGTGATACAGGTCCGCACGAAACAGGCCGTCGCGGATACTGTCTGGCAGATGCCGGTTGGTCGCGGCGATGATTCGCACATCGACATGCAACGGCTTGTCCGCCCCCAGTCGCTGGATCTCGCCGTTTTGCAAAGTTCGCAGCAACTTCGCTTGAACGCTTAACGGCAATTCACCCACTTCATCGAGAAACAGCGTGCCGCCGTTGGCCGCATCGAAACGACCCGCGCGGTCGCTGGTGGCGCCGGAAAATGCGCCTTTGACATGGCCGAACAACTCACTCTCTGCCAAAGACTCCGGCAAGGCGGCACAGTTGACCTGTACCAGCGGCTTGTGGCTGCGACGCGAAAGACGGTGCAGCCGTCGGGCGAACAGCTCCTTGCCGACGCCCGTTTCGCCCAACAGCAACACCGGCAAATCGGAATCGGCCAGTACATCCAGCTCATTGAGCAACTGGTGCAACACCTCACTCTGCCCGAGGATTTCACCTTCATCCGCAGGCATCCGCAGGTCTTGAAGATCGCTGCGGGACAAGCGCAAGCTGCGGTTTTCCTGTTCAAGCCGGGTGACGCGCACGGCGGCTTCGATCTGCAACGTGCAACGCTTGAGCTCCTCCCGCGCACGGCTGTCGAAGGTTCCGGCATGCAGCGCATCGAGGGTGATCGCGCCCCAGACGCGACCCTCCACATACAGGCTCACACCCATGCAGTCATGCACCGGCAACGGTTCGCCGACATGGTTGTCGAGCAGGCCGTCATAGGGGTCCGGCAGTCGACTGTCCGGCTCGAACCAGGTCGGTTCGCGCGACGCCATGATCGCTGCCAGCCGAGGATGCTGAGCAATGACAAACCGGCGCCCCAACGCCTCATGCACCAGTCCCACCGTCGCGACAGGCCTGAGACTGTCGTCGTCCAGACGCAGTAATCCCACGGCGCCACTGTTGAAGTATTCGCGCAGGGTCTGCACCAGTCGTTGCAAGCGTACGGCATTGGGCAACTCGACAATCAGGTCGGCTGCCAGGCTTTCTCGCAGCATGGTAGTAATTACCCTCTATGGTTGGATTCACCCTGAAGCGTCAGGGTATCTATCACCACAACTAAAAATTAATCCATATGAATCAGTCGTTTAAATATGGCATGCCGGATGCAATGAGCCTGGGGAACCGTTGAAACCCAAATAAGGAACCCCGATGAGCCAGACCCTACTGGAACAAAGCCTCGGCCAACTGGCCTGCGATATACCCGGTGCCACCCGGATATTTCATACCTTCAAACTGGACTTCTGCTGTGGCGGCCATAAAAGCCTGCGTGAAGCAGCCCAGGGCAAAAACCTCGACCCGATGCTGATTGCCGATGCCCTGCACACTCTGCAAGACGCCGGTGAAACCCAGCACGACTGGCGCAACGAGCCGTCGGAACTGTTGATCGCCCACCTCCTCACGCGCTATCACGCCCGCCACCGCGAGCAACTGCCGGAACTGATCCGTCTGGCCCGCCGGGTCGAGCACGTCCACGGCGCGCGCAGCAGCTGCCCCAATGGCTTGGCCGATCTCCTGACCGACATGCAACAAGAACTCGAAGGCCACATGCTCAAGGAAGAACAAGTGCTCTTCCCGATGCTGCAAAAGGGCATCGGTGCTCAAGCGGCTCCGCCGATCCAGGTGCTGCGCTTCGAACATGATCAACATGGCGAAGCGCTGGAAAAGATGCTCGCCCTGACCAATCACATAATCCCGCCCGCCGATGCCTGCAACACCTGGCGTGCGCTCTATCGCGGACTGCTGGAGTTCAAAGACGACTTGATGCAGCACATCCACCTGGAAAACAACGTGTTGTTCATTAACGCCCTGAACCCCCGCCATTGATCGCTTGCCGGCCACACCCAACCCGCGCCATCCCACCGGTTGACGCGGGTTTTGTTTATGAAGGACGTCTTGCGATCAACCATGCCAATAGAACATGGCCTTGGCCAGGATCACGATCAACAGCATGTGCCCGAGGATGCTGCGGCGAATCCAGCTTGCGCGGATCGCGGTCAGGCGCGCGTGGGTCAGCCAATAGGCCAGCAGCAAGTAATGACCAATGATGCTCAGGGCCAACAGGATTTTCAGGCTCAGCAACGTACCAAAACTGCTGGCCAGCGGCTGACTCAATGCGCCCCGGTACTGCCATGCCAGACCGATGCCGGCGCCATATAACAGCAACACCACGCCGTGCAGCACCTTGCGCGAACGCACTGCAATCGTCTGGTCCGCGGTCAATTGCGCGGCCGCCATCAAATGCTGGCGGGCGTGATGCCAGATCACCACCTCGAAAAACAGCGTGCCGATAAAGGCAATTGCCGCCAACAGGTGTGTGACCAACAGATAGGGATACATCAGCGTCCGCCTCCTTCAGTTTGCTGGCTCATCCCGGATGACCGTCAACTCGGGTGCGCAGCAGCATCGGCCCATAACGCCAGGCGTACAACGCAAACGCCAGCGTCCAGCACAGACCGGCCAGCCACAACGCCGGCAATGGGAAAAACAGGATCAACACCACTCGGCTCAGACACGCCAGGTTGAGCACGATGAACGCCAGGGTCATGCCCGACGGCGGCTCCAGTGCACGGCCGGTGTGCCCGAGGCTGACCCGCGCGATCATCGCCAGCACCAGGCCGCCCATGGCCCCAATGGTCAGACAGTGCACCGCCAGGCTCGGGTTGACCGGCACACCAAAATGCCAGAACGCCATCCCGAGACACGCCACCGCCAGCCAGCCATAGGCCAGGTGCAACGACCACAACAACGGCACGCGCCAGAGTGCCCGGTCATGCCAGCGCACCAGACGCACCAGATGCCCTGCCGCCAGCACCGCGAACAGCAGACCTACCCAGACATTGGGAACGAGCGCAGGTCCTGCGGCATACAACAACGCCACCAACGGCGAACCGACCAACAGCAGTCGATCCAGCCAGGGCCAGGCAGCAACACCTTCCACCCGACCAAGGCCACGCTGGGTGAAGAACGGAATCACCCGCCCGCCGATCAACCCCATCATAGCCGCCACCAGCCAGATGCCGGTCAGCACGCCCTGGCGCTGCCAGCCTTCATGCCCCTCGACCAAGCCATACAGGGACAACCCATCGGCCACGGCCAACAACAGCAAAACCAGCACAATCGGGTAGTTACGTTTCTGCCGCACCTTCCACAAGGTGAAGCCCATGAGGACCGCCACCGCCAACGGGAACGCCAGCTCCAGCACCGCGAGCAACGGCCACGGTGCGTTGGCCAGCCAGGCCACTCGCGCCAATAACCACAGCAGCGCCAGCGCAGCCAAAGGTTTGCCGCTGAGGCCGGGGCGACCGGTCCAGGTCTGCACGGCCGTCAGCAGAAAGCCCGCGATAATCGCCAGCGCAAACCCGAACAACAGCTCATGCCGATGCCAGCCCAGCCAACCGCCTGCCGGCTGCCAGCCGGAAATCCCACCACTGAAGGCGGCCAGCCAAAGCGGTATGACCAGCACCGCCAACAGGCAGCCCGCGAGGAAAAATGGCCGAAAGGCCAGCCGTAACAGCGGTGGGATCGCCAACGCTTTACGGCGTTCAAGCACTTGCATAAAGCCACTCCTCTGCCTTGTTGCGGACCTGGCACCAACCCGCAGGCGCCGAGGTAAATCCTGGGGCCATCATCGGGTATTACCGATCCATTGCCTTTGTCGCAGATCAAGTGTGCAAGGGGCGTGCCCCGATGCTCATTCGAACCTGTTTGGACCGGGAGAATGGTGGTTCCTGTGGCGAGGGGGCTTGCCCCCGTTGGAGTGCGAAGCGCTCCCAGAACCGGCATCCGTGGCGCGTCAGATAGAACGCATCAGCCGGTTTTACGACTGCTGCGCAGCCGAACGGGGGCAAGCCCCCTCGCCACAAAGGTGATCGGCTCCAGGGTACAAATGACCATTTAAGGGTTATTTAAACCCTAGACGGCATAGTCTTTTTTACCCTCACACCTGAGAACCCAGGTAAACAAGAGCCTCCGAGCCTGGCCCGCGTCTTGCTCTGCATGGGCAACCTCATAGAAATCCTGGATCCCTCTCGATTGCCCGGAGTCGTCATGAAAAAAATCATCCAGCCACTGGCCTGGTTTGTGGTGTTGACCTCAGTCCTGGCCTTGGCCAGCAGCCTCTCCCTGGGCCTCGTCTGACGGGACAACCGCTCCTTCCTCTATCTTCAGGATGAATTTCCATGGTGCTTCATCGCGTCCATCACCAGATTCTGCGCAGTCATCACTTGTTCGAGCCGTTGAATGAAGAACAGCTGGATGAGTTGATGAGTACCAGCCACTTGCTGAGCATCGACAAAGGCGAGCCGTTGTTCCGTCAGGGTGAGCCGGCAGATTCGTTCTATTTCATAATTGCCGGGGCGGTGAAAATCTACCGGTTGACACCCGATGGGCAGGAGAAAGTGTTTGAAGTCATCGGTGATCGACAAACCTTCGCCGAGGCGATGATGTTGATGGACACACCCAATTATGTAGCCTCGGCCGAGGCGGTCTGCCCCACCCAGCTCTACCGGCTGTCCAACAGCACCTACATGCGCCTGCTCCAGAGCAACAGCCGGTTGACCTTTGCGTTGCTCGGCAAGCTCTGCGTTCGCTTGCATCAACGGGTCAATGAAATCGAAACCTTGTCCCTGAAAAACGCCACCCACCGGGTCGTGCGTTACCTGCTGACGCAACTGGTGCGCCAGCAAACCGTCAACAGCCATTTCGAGCTGCCGATGGCCAAGCAATTGATTGCCGGGCATCTGTCGATCCAGCCGGAAACCTTTTCGCGGATCATCCGGCGCCTGATCGATGAAAACATCATCACTCAGGACGGCCGCCAGATCGCCATTCTTGATCGTCTGCGCCTGGAGCAGTTTGAGTGAGCACCTTGCCCGTCTGCCTGTATTGCCAACACCCTAACCCGCCAAAACAATCCGAATGCCTCCAATGCGGCATGCCCCTGCCGGCGATGGCCGAACGTGCTCAGGAACGTCGACTGCGCCGGTTCAGGTGGTTCTGTATCGGCCTGACAATCTTTTGCATAGCGATGTTTTTCGGGTTGCCGCGCGGCATCAGTTGATGCCGCTTGAGTCAGACCGGGGCTCAAGGCTGAGTCAGTTGGCGATACAACTGCGGCAAGCGCAGCGGTAATTGCTCAGGCTGGCGGATCACGGTGTAGCCATTGGCGCCAAACATGTACGGCAGGTAATCCCCGGCCTCACGATCAATGGTGATACAGAACGGCGTCAGTCCTTGACGCCGTGCCTCCAGCACCGCCTCGCGGGTGTCTTCAACACCGTAGCGGCCCTCGTACAAATCCAGATCATTCGGTTTGCCATCTGTCAGCAACAGCAACAGTTTACTGCGCCGTTTGCTGCTGCCCAGCAGGCGCGTGGCCTGGCGAATCGCAGCACCCATGCGCGTGTAATACCCCGGCTTGAGCCCTTGAATACGACCGCGGGTGTTGTCGTCATAACGCTGGGTGAAGGACTTGAGTTCCTGCATGCGCACTTGCTGACGACGCAGTGAGGAAAACCCGTACAGGGCGAAATCATCCCCCAGCCCCGACAGGGTTTCGCCAAACAGCAACAGCGTGTCGCGGATGACATCAATCACACGATGCTCATCGTTCAGGTGTGCGTCGGTGGACATCGACACATCGGCCAGCAACAGGCACGCCAGGTCGCGGCGTGTCTGGCGTTGCTCCATGAACAGACCGCGCTCGGCACACTGGCCATGCTCGCGTTCAACGTGAAAATCCAGCCAGGCCTGCATGTCCAGTTCCGAGCCCTGAAGTTGCTGGCGTAACCACTGACGGTCATTGCGCAAGTGCTCGAATTGGCGTCGCAGGCGCTGCGCCGAAACCTTCAACCGTGGCGGCAGCGGCTGCGCTTCACAGTCACGGGGTACCATCATTTGCAGATTGACGAAGGCGCCCTGCATCTGCTGTTTTCGATAGTCCCACTCCGGCAACTTGATGCCCTCGCCCAAGGGAATATCGTCGACATCGGCCGGTGGCAAATCCAGGTGCAGCTTCAGCCCGCCACCCTTGCGCAGCCAGGTGCGCGACAGGGTCAATTCGTCCAGATCATCAGCGACCCTGGCGGCGTCCTGGTCTTCGCTGTCGTCTGACCAGCGATCCAGGTCCACGTGTTCGGTCCAACTGAACAGGTTCTCCAGGCGGACCACCAATAGCCCGCCGTCACGGCTGCTGTCGTCAATGCGTTTGGCGCGTTTGCGCCCGCCTTTCTGCTCGCCGGGAGACGTCGTCAAAGACTCTTCGGATTCATCGCCCAGATCGGCAGCCTGCGGGCTGGCGAGATGTTGCGGTGGGTACAACCACAGCGGCAGTGGCCACGCCGCCCGTTCGCTGCGGGGAAAATGCTCGACACTGCCCGGCTCGCGTAGCGCCTGGCGTAACGCCCGTTCCAGTGCGGCTTCATTGCTGTTCAACGATGCCGGATCCGGGCGCAATTGCAGGTGGGCCTCGACCAATCGCTGGTAGCGCGCGCGTAGCGCTGGATAGCGCCGCAACAGCAATTGCGTCCAGCGCTGGTTGTCCCGCCCCCAATGCCGCATCTGACCGGCCTGCGCTGCCAGCAACGCGAGCCAACGATAGAGTTCCTCATTCAGTGCGACTTCAGGGAACACCGCGAGGCTCGACGGCAGCCGCAGGGTATTCTCGTCACACCACGCCAAGGGCACTTGCTTGCAGGTACCAGCGATCTGCTGCAACACGCTGCGCCGCAGTAGCAGATCGCGGTCGCTGGCCGCTTCAAGCCCGATGCCATTCGCACCACCCGTGGCGCGGAACAACAGCGCCAGCGGGCGTTGCTGGTTGATCAGCTCAACCCGTGCTTCGGGGAAATCCGGGCTGGCGCGCCGGGTGATGAAGCGGTGCCATGCACTGCCTACCCACTCTTCCAGTTCGACGGTAAAGGCCATGCTGTTTGCCCTTCTTGGACACCAAAAAAACGGCCCGCTGTATCAGCCGGGCCGACCTTTTCTAGCCGTTGATCCGGCTCATGAAGGCACCACCGCCGCCGGGGCGCGCAAGGCGGCGCGCCCCCGCTGCTTGAAGCTGAACAAATAGCAGAGCAGCCCGGCGAGGAAACCAACCCCAGCCCCCAGACGCGCCCAGAACAACACCTGCAAATGTTCGACCGTGGCCATGAACGGCAAGGCAATTCCGTCGGCGTGCCAGCGTTGCAGGTAGATCTGTACAACACCGGCAGCAGTGAGCAGCAGCGTGATCATCACCATCGACAGGGTCATCAACCAGAATCCCCAGATCTCCAGAGTCTGCGAGCGCTCGTCACCGGCCTCACCCAACCCGCGCAAGCGTGGCATGGCGTAGCTGATCAACGTCATCACGATCATCGCGTAAGCCCCGTAGAACGACAGGTGGGCGTGAGCGTTCGTCAACTGCGTGCCATGGGTGTAGTAGTTGACCGGTGCCAGGGTATGCAGAAAACCCCAGACACCAGCGCCGAAAAAGGCGGTCACCGTGGTGCCCTTGGCCCATAGCGTCGCGGCGCGGTTCGGGTGTTGCCGACGCCGGTTCTTCACCATACTGAAGGCGAATATCACCATCGCCAGGAAGGGCAGCGGCTCCAGTGCGGAGAAGATTGAACCGACCCATAACCAGACCTCTGGCCCACCGATCCAGAAGTAGTGGTGACCGGTGCCGATGATCCCGGTAATCAACGCCATGGCGATGATTACATAGAGCCATTTCTCCACCACTTCCCGGTCTACCCCGGTGATCTTGATCAGCACGAAAGCCAGCATCGAGCCCATGATCAACTCCCATACACCTTCCACCCAAAGATGCACCACCCACCACCAGTAGAACTTGTCGCGGACCAGGTTTCCGGGGTTATAGAAGGAGAACAGGAAGAACACTGCAAGCAGGATCAGCCCGGTCATCATGACCACGCTCACCGTGGTCTTGCGACCTTTAAGCAGAGTCATGCCGATGTTGTAGAGAAAGCCCAGGCACACCAGCACAATCCCCATCTTGGTGATGGTCGGCTGCTCCAGATAAACGCGGCCCATGGTCGGTAGCAGCTCATTGTGGGTCAACTTGGCCAGGCCCGCATAAGGCACCAGCAGATAACCCAGGATCGTCAATACACCGGTGGCGGCGAATACCCAGAACAGGATGAGTGCCAGCTTCGGACTGTGCAGTTCACGGTCGGCCTCTTCCGGAATCAGGTAGTAAGCAGCGCCCATGAAGCCGAACAGCAACCATATGATCAGCAGGTTGGTGTGCACCATCCGCGACACGTTGAAGGGAATGGTCGGGAACAGAAAGTCCCCCACCACGTATTGCAGGCCCATGATCAAACCGAACACCACCTGACCGAGAAACAGTATCAGTGCAAACACGAAGTACGGTTTGGCCACGGCTTGCGAGGCAAATTTCAGATGTGGATTAGTCACGCTCATCTCTCAGCCCTCCTTGTTTGGCGGCCAGCCATTGGTGTTGATTTTCGAGCTCCACTTGAGGAACTCGGCGATGTCATCCACCTCCTGGTCACTCAAGTTGAACTGCGGCATCGCTCGCCGACCCGGTACGCCCAGCGGCTGCATTTTCATCCAGGCATGCAGAAAAGGTTTGAAGCCCGCCTCCCCGCCACGACGCTGGAACACGTTGCCCAGTTCAGGCGCAAAGTAGGCGCCCTCACCCAGCAATGTGTGGCAGCCGACGCAGTTGTTTTGCTCCCAGACCAACTTGCCGCGCACCACTGATTCGCTTAGCTGCGCTTCATTGCTACGGGCGGGAAAGGTCTGTTCCGAGTGATAGGTCAAGGCCAGGAATATCAGGAAGAAGAAGACGCTTCCCCCGAAGTAGATATTCCTGGCCATGCCTTTGGTGAAGGTCTCTGACATGGTCGCTTCCTCTTTGCTTGACCCGTCCATTCTAGGAAGCGCAGGGTTGAAACCGGCTTGATGGCGATCAAGAAAACCAGATGGTTTTGGTCGGGTATTATCCAGAGAGGACTGACAACAGACTCAGCCCCACAAGTGCCGCCAATACCAGCGCCCAGCTCAACATCAATCGGCGCCATAGTCTGGGCGCGCGGCGCAGCTCCATGAAACCATCGGTGATCAGGCAGGCCTTGCCGACCGCTACCCCCAAGATGGCAATGGACAGCTGCCAGGTCACCCCCACCTGTGCCAGCACCACCGTGCACACGCTTAACGTGGCCAGCGCGGCCCAGCAGACCAGCAGTAACCTGGAAGCGGACATAAAACCTCCCGTCAATTCAGCACGTAGACCAGCGGAAACAGCACGACCCAGATCAGGTCGACCATGTGCCAATACAGCACGCCGGATTCAAACCCGCTGCGGTTGTCTTCGCTGTACAAGCCACGACGACACCGCTCGGCCAGCCATCCAAGAATGACCATGCCGAGCAATACATGGAGGAAATGAAAACCGGTGAGGATCCAGTAAAGGGTGAAAAAAGTGTTGTGCTCCATGCCCAGCCCCGAGGCCAGCAAGTGCTGGTATTCGGTAAGTTTCAACACCACGTAGACGCTACCGGCAAGCAACGCTGCCAGCAAAAGCACGGCGCCTTGGCGGGACCGAGAGCGCCTGACTTGCTCCTGAGCCAGCGCGGCGAACAGCCCGGCGGTGAGCAGGCTCAGGGTCATCGCCAGGCCGGTAGAGGTGTTGAGCAACAGGCGGCTTTCGCCGAACAGCTGCGGCTTGAGCGCCTGGGTCACGGCAAACGCCAGGATCAAAATCGCAAACACCGACAGCTCGGCCAGAATGAAAAACCACATCGCCAAGTCGCCCGGCAGGTGACCATGCGCAACGCCCCTGGACTCAGCCGAAGTGGACATCAACCACGTCCATCAGCGCCGCAACCGTCAGCGGATCATCGCTCAACGGCTCGGCCAGGCAGGCCATGCACGCCTCACGCGGACTCATGCCGGAGCGGATCATTCGCGCCGTGAAAATCAGCAGCCGCGTCGAGGCGACCTCTTCCAGATCATGCTGATCGAGCCGGCGCAGCGCCTGCCCCAGCCTGACCACTTGCGCCGCCAGGGCGCAGTCCACCTGCGCTTCCCTGGCGACAATGCGCTCTTCGTCAGCCACCGGCGGATAGCCGAAACGCATCGCCACGAAGCGTTGCCGGGTGCTGGGTTTCATGCCTTTGAGCAGGTTCTGATAACCGGGGTTGTACGACACCACCAGCATGAATGAGGGCGGCGCCTTCAACACTTCGCCGATGCGTTCCAGAAACAATTCCCGACGATCATCGGCCAGTGGATGCAGTACCACCACGGTGTCCTGACGGGCCTCGACCACTTCGTCGAGGTAGCAGATACCTCCTTCTCGCACCGCGCGGGTCAACGGCCCATCCTGCCACCATGTGCCCTGGGCGCCGATCAGATGCCGGCCGATGAGGTCGGCAGCACTCAGGTCGTCGTGGCAAGCCACGGTGTAGAGTGGCAGTTTCAATCGATGGGCCATGTGCTGGACGAAACGGGTCTTGCCGCACCCGGTCGGGCCTTTGATCAGCACCGGCATGCCGTGACGCCAGGCTTGCTCGAACAGTACCTCCTCATTATTCAGCGGTTGATAGAAGGGGTCGACCTTGTGTTCGCAAGACGGGATACGGTCCATGGGCTGTCTGTTCCAAAAGCGGATTCAAGCAACACGCTACGGGCGCCTGCGACAACCTGGCAAGTGACATGGCCGACAAACTTGATCGCGATCAAGCGAGTAGTCGACTTTCCAGTCCTGACCGTAGACACCCCGAGCACCTTGGGACAGTTGAAAAACAATCACGTTGGCCACCGCTGACGCGTCCCCGGAGCCGGGGACTTCAAACGGTGCGTGAAAACCGGCCTTTTTGATCACCGTCCAGATAGGCGTCAAACGCCATCGCCACGCTGCGCATCATCAAATGCCCGTGGGGCAACAACACCAACGCATCTTCGTGAATCTGCAGCAATCCATCGCGAACATGCTCGTCCAGTTGCATCAGCGCATCGGCAAAATATTCGGTAAAGCAGATGGCATGACGCGTTTCAAACTTGCCGAAGTCGATCCGGCCATGACACATCAGATCGCTGATCACTTCACGGCGAAGCTGATCGTCGGCGCTCAAGCGGTAACCTCGATGGACCGGTAACAAGCCTTGATCGAGTCGCGCGTAATACTGCGAAAGCTCCTTGACGCTCTGGCTGTAGCTATCGCCGACCTTGCCGATCGAAGACACCCCGAGACCGATCAAATCGCAGTCGGCGTGGGTGGAATAACCCTGGAAATTACGCTGCAACGTGCCATTCGCCCGGGCCAACGCCAACTCATCGTCCGGCAAGGCGAAATGGTCCATGCCGATATAGACATAACCGGCCTCGGTCAGACGACGGACAGTCAGTTCAAGCAACTCCAGCTTGCGCTCAGGTGGCGGCATATCGGCCGGACGAATCAGCCGTTGCGCGCGCACCAACTCCGGCAAATGGGCGTAGCTGTAGGCTGCAATCCGGTCCGGGCGCAACGCGATGATCTTGCCGAGGGTGACGTCAAAACTGTTCATGGTTTGCAAAGGCAGGCCGTAGATAAGATCGACGCTGATCGACTTGAATTTCGCCTGACGCGCAGCAGCGACCAGTGCGTAAATTTGCCCTTCACTTTGCTGACGATTGACCGCGGCCTGCACGTCGGGATCGAAGTCCTGCACGCCGAAGCTCAGGCGATTGAACCCCAACCCGCGCAGCGACTGGATCTGTTCAGTGCTGATGGTGCGAGGGTCGACTTCAATGGAAAACTCATGGTCATCGCTGTCATCCATGTCGAATGCCTGATGCAGGCAGTCCATAAGGTCAGCCAGTTGCTCGCTGGTCAAATAGGTCGGCGTGCCACCACCCAGGTGCAGTTGTGTGAGTTTGCGGGTGCGGTCGAACAAGGCAGCTTGCATCGCGATTTCGCGCTTGAGGTACGTCAGGTACTCGACGGCGCGGTGGGTTTTGCGGGTAATGATTTTATTGCAGGCGCAGTAATAACAAAGGCTCTCGCAGAACGGGATGTGGATGTACACCGACAGCGATTTTGGCGTTGCCGCCTGGTTGCTGTCCGAGGCGGCACGCTGATAGTCATCGACGGCGAACGCCTGATGAAACTGCGGCGCAGTCGGGTAAGAGGTATAGCGCGGCCCCGGGCGGTCATACTTTTCGACCAGGGCGCGATTGAAATCAAACGAAGTTGTCATGATCAATCCACTCGCAATGGGGTTCACGCCCCGCCCTGCCCGAATCCTTTTCAAACAGGTTGCAGATGGCATCCACGTGCGGCCGACCGGCCGGAAGAATACTGATGAAACGATCAGACAACTCAATCAACCCCTCACGGGTCAATCGCTCCAGCACAGGACAGACGGCGGAAAAGTACTGACGAAAAATAAGTCCATAGCGCGTCTCGATTGCCTGGATATCCAGCTCCAGATCACATGCCAGGCGCTCCACGACCATGTGCCTGACCTGACTCCCTGCCTCACAGCGCCAGCCACGGCTCGTCGGCAATTGATCCATGTCCAGTTGCTGCTGATACAGCTCCAGCTTGTCGGTGTTTTGCGCATACAAATTGTCGATCTGACTGATAGCGCCCAAACCGAACCCGATATGGTCGCAATATCCGTGACGGGTAAACCCCTCACTATTGCGACGTAATCGGCCGCGCTCCTGAGCAATCGCCAAATCGTCATCGGGCCGGACAAACTGCCCCAGCCCAATGTAGTGATAACCGGCACCGATCAATTGTTCAAAACAGATCTGGCGCATGGCGCCTTTATCTTCCTCACTGCAAAACGCCCTGATTTCGCCTGCGGCCTTTGGCCGATAGCGTTGAGGTGGCCGGGCATAATCAAACACCAGCAGCCGGTCCGGCTCCAGTTCGATGATGGTTGCCAGTTTCAACGCAAAACTTTCTGGCGTCTGCCAGTCATGGCCATAACCCAGATCGACATTGATGGATCGATAACCGAAGGTACGAGCGGCATCGATAAGCGAATGGATCGGTGCCGGGTTCTGGTAGCAGGCCACCGACATCGCACTGTCGGCACCGATGTCTGGAACTCCGATGCTGACATGGTTGAATCCCAGATCACGTAGCACGCCCATGGTCGACCAATCGGTATGGTGAAGGTCCACTTCTACGCTGTAGTCAGCGCACTCATGTCCAAGAAAGTTGAATCGACCACGAAGGTGATTCATCAGCCGTCTCAGGTGGGTGATGGCAGGTGTTCCGCCCCCCAGATGAAACTGCTCGACCCGCTGTCCGGTCCCCAGGTGACAACCGACGAGGTCGATCTCATGTTGCAGATGCTGAAGATAGTGTTCGACACCACTGTGCTCGCATGAAATATCGCGAGGGGAACACAAGGAAGGCTTCAGGTTAGAAGGCAGTTGCACATTCAGCGACAGCGGACGGCACTTCTGTCGGCTGACACGCAAGGCACGAAGCAAGTCCAGAGAGCCGATACCGTCATGGAACTTTTCAGTGTCGACATGGCCGTTGGGATCGAGCACGCCTTGATCGCAACGAACGTTCAGCTCGCCGGAGTTGCGGAATAAATTGAGCATGACGGGTCTCAGAGACTGACTGCGGACCGCCAGTGTCGGGGTTTGGCGATCAATGCTCCTTGATTTGTATCAAGCGCGAGCAAGGTGCTTGTCGCGCAACAGACACCCGTTACGTACAGTCACCACGTCAGGTAAAACATCCACTTGGCCAACAGTACGATGACGATCATGTGGCAGAACAGGCTGCCATGGATGAAATGCAGGTATCGGGCACTCATCCGGCCACTTTTGAACAAACACATGGCGACCAGGAAATGCAGCAGTACGCTGACGGCCATCACGATCTTCAACATCAGCAATGTGCCGAACGATGAGGTCATCGGCGTTGCAAGGGCCGGCAAATAACGCAGCCAGACCATCCCCAGTCCGGCGCCGAACAATACCAGCAGAACCCATGGAATCAAGGTGCGGGCACGTCGGCCGACCCCCTGTTCGACCAGCAACATGACCTTGACGGGCAGCTGCTTGCGGATACTTTCAAGGAACAGGACTTCGAAGAACACCGTGCCGATAAAAATCAGCGCGGCAAACAGATGCAACGTCAGAAACAGCGGATAGAGCATGGGATTCTCGCTCTCAATACAAATGAACACGATTCACTCACAGCGAGGGAAACGTCAATCCCATCGTTGCGCCGCCTCGCGATCACTGTTGCGAGCTTCGACCCAATGGGAACTCTCGCCGTCTGTTCTTTCTTCCAGAATGGCGCGCGGGTTTTCAGGTAATCCATCACGAACGCGCAGGCCTCGAAAGCCGCCTGACGATGACTGCTGCTGATGCCGACAAACACAATAGGCTCTCCCGGTTGCAACGCTCCGATTCGATGGATCAACACCCATCCAAGTAACGGCCAGCGCTGTCGAGCTTCGTCGGCGATCTTGCCAAGCACCTTTTCGGTCATCCCGGGGTAATGCTCAAGAAACAGGCCGGCGACTTCCCGTCCGACGTTGGAGTCACGCACATACCCTACACAGCTCACCACCGCGCCGACATCAAGGCTCAAAGCATGCAGCGTGTTGATTTCGGTACCGGGGTCGAAGCTGCCTGTCTGAACTCGAATCATCGACTCACCCTCCCGTTACGGTCGGGAAAAAACCCACTTCATCACCGTCTATCAACGGCTCATCGAGCCCACACATGTCCTGGTTGCGGGAACACATGAGGTTCTGTTCGGCCAGCACCCGCCAGACACCGGAACRATGTATCAGGTGCAGACGCAACTGATCGACAGAAGTGAAATCACCTTCAATCGTTTCATCGTCACGGCCCAGCGTTTCGCGGTACCGCGAGAAATACAAAACATTCAGTTTCATTGTTCCAACGCCTGATACCAACCGCTTTTACCACCCCGTTTCTCCAACAGCCGCACCGATTCGATACTCATGCCCCGGTCCACGGCCTTGCACATGTCATACAGGGTCAAGGCCGCCACACTCGCGGCGGTCAGTGCCTCCATCTCGACACCGGTCTGTCCGGACAACTTGCACCGAGAAACAATGCGTACGCGTTGGTCTCCTTCAAAACTCAACTCAACGTTAACACTGCTCAAAAGCAGCGGATGACAGAGCGGAATCAACTCGCTCGTGCGTTTGGCCGCCTGAATGCCAGCGATCCGCGCTACCGCAAATACATCACCTTTAGGGTGAGCCCCACTGGCAATCAGTTGTCGGGTCTCGGCAAGCATATGAACCCATGCCTCAGCCACTGCTTCTCGAGACGTCACGCCTTTATCCGTAACATCGACCATTCGTGCACGTCCCAGTGAGTCGAGGTGAGTCAGTGTCAATTCAGTCATAAGCGATAAGCCTTGCGCTACCAACAGTCGGTTTCAGCGCAGAATACAGAGCGGGCCGACACATACGGTTGACGTCAATCAAGTAATCCAGACAAGGCCATTGCTACAACCTTGCGTAAATCTGGATGTCGAGCACGGCACATGCTTACAGGATCTTGGCTGCCGGCATTTCGACCAGACGCAGGTAACGCGTCACCGATCAGGCAATCCTTCTGGTCGAGGCAGCGCAAGGGCCATCGTACAGTCCCCGACATGTATGGATGGGTGGAGGTGACCTGTACGGTTTCCAGTGAGGCGGGCACCAAGAAAAAGTGATCTGCCAAGCGCCGACGATGTACTAAAAAAACGTCGCTGGTAGTGGTTTCGAGTGGAACCTGTTGAAACGTAAAAAGAGGCAAAAGCCTCTTCTTTCAATGCTGACAACAAAATAACGCGCAAAAAAAAACGCCACTCATTGAGTGGCGTTTTTCTGTATTTGGAGCGGGAAACGAGACTCGAACTCGCGACCCCGACCTTGGCAAGGTCGTGCTCTACCAACTGAGCTATTCCCGCGTCTTGGTGTGGCGCATTTTATAGAATTTGGAAGTCTCGTCAACCCCTTGATTCAAAAAAGTTTTATTTTTTTTCTACATCGGTTTTCAGATGCGGCCAGGCAGCACGCAGATACTGCACCATGGACCACAACGTCAGGCCTGCGGAGACCATCAGCAAGGTATAACCCACCAGAACCCAAAAGCTGAAGTCCGACGGATTGGCCAGCAGGATCACCAGCGCCAGCATCTGCGCAGCGGTTTTCCATTTGCCCAGGTTCGAGACGGCAACATGCGCACGCGCGCCCAGTTCGGCCATCCACTCTCGGAGAGCGGAAACGACGATTTCACGACCGATGATGACCGCTGCCGGCAATGTCAGCCACACGTTACCGTGCTCCTGTACCAGCAGCACCAGCGCCACTGCGACCATCAGCTTGTCGGCTACCGGATCGAGAAATGCCCCGAACGGTGTGCTTTGTTCCAGGCGGCGGGCCAAATAACCGTCCAGCCAGTCCGTAGCCGCAGCAAACGCGAAGACCGAGGCGGACGCCAGGTAACTCCATTGGTACGGCAGGTAAAACAGCAAAATGAAGATCGGGATGAGCAGAACGCGTAGAACGGTGATCAGATTAGGGATATTCATCGGCACAACTGGCTACGAGGTGAGTTGGGCATTCTACTCGCTGTGCAGGTTTGCATAAATCAGCTCAGCGAGCTTTTTACTGATCCCCGGTGCTTTGGCGATCTCTTCGATGCTTGCACGAGACAGCTCCTGCAATCCACCAAAATGTTTCAACAGGTCACGTCGCCGCGTCGGCCCTACCCCGGCAACACCTTCGAGCGTTGAAGTGCGGCGGGTTTTGCCACGTCGTGCGCGGTGACCGGTAATTGCAAAACGGTGGGCTTCATCGCGGATCTGCTGGATCAAGTGCAGCGCCGGAGAATCCCCGCGCAAGGTGAACTCATGGGCGGCGTCATTGAGATACAGCGTTTCAAACCCGGCCTTGCGCGTCGCGCCCTTGGCCACGCCCAGAAGAATCAGGTCAGGCACGGCCAACTCGTTGAGCACATCACGCGCCATGGACAACTGCCCCTTGCCGCCGTCCACCAGCAGGATGTCCGGCAACTTGCCCTCGCCGTCCTTCAGCTTGCTGAAGCGTCGAGTCAGCGCCTGATGCATCGCCGCGTAGTCATCGCCCGGCGTGACACCCTCGATATTGTAGCGGCGGTAGTCGGACTTCAGCGGTCCTTCCGGGCCAAACACCACGCAAGACGCCACTGTCGCTTCGCCGCTCGAGTGACTGATGTCATAGCATTCCAGCCGTTGCGGCGGCTCATCCAGGTCAAGCACTTGCGCCAAGGCTTCAAACCGTGCGGCAACATGCTGACGATTGGCCAGACGCGCCCCGAGCGCCTGCTCGGCATTGGTCACGGCCAACTGCTGCCAGCGAGCTCGCGTACCACGGACCCGATGGCTGATGGTCAACTCGCGACCGCGCAGCTCTTCAATGGCCGTGATCAGGGTCGGAAAGTCTTCGTGGACCACATTGACGATCAACTCGCTCGGCAAGTCGCGTTCGGGACTGCTGATGAAGTACTGGCCAAGAAACGCCGCCATCACCTCGGCAACATCCTCTTCAATACCCACCTGCGGGAAAAAGTTCTTGCTGCCCAGTACCCGTCCGCCGCGCACACTGATCAAATGCACACAGGCACCGCCCGGGTTGATGAACGCCGCGATAACATCGACATCCCCCGTTCCGCCTTCCATGCTCTGTTGATCCTGCACCCGGCGCAGCAGGGAAATCTGATCCCGCAGCTCGGCCGCCCGCTCGAAATCGAGGGTGCTCGCCGCCTGCTCCATACCTGCGGACAGCTCGTCTGTCAGCGCATTGCTGCGACCTTCGAGGAACATCACCGAGTGACGCACATCCTCGGCGTACACCTGCGGTTCGACCAGGCCGACGCAGGGCGCCTTGCACCGTTTGATCTGGTACTGCAGGCAGGGTCGCGTGCGGTTCTTGTAGTAGCTGTCTTCGCACTGACGAACAAAAAAGGTCTTTTGCAGCAGGCTCAGGCTTTCACGAATCGCACCGGCACTCGGGTAAGGGCCGAAGTACTTGCCCTTCAGCTTTTTTGCACCGCGATGGATGCTCAGGCGTGGAAAGTCGCCATCCGAAAGAAATACATACGGATAGGACTTATCGTCTCGCAGGAGGATGTTGTAAGGCGGCCGCCACTCCTTGATCAGCGTCTGCTCAAGCAGCAGCGCTTCGGTTTCGTTGGCGGTGATGGTGGTTTCAATTTGGGCAATCCGGCCAACCAATGCAGCCGTTTTGGGTGCCAGGCCGGTCTTGCGGAAATAACTCGCCAGACGTTTCTTCAGGTTCTTGGCTTTGCCCACGTACAGCAGGCGCGCATCGCTGTCGAACATGCGATACACACCGGGGCGCCCACTGACGGTCGAAAGAAAGGCGCTTGGATCAAACGGGTCGGTCATTGTCAGAGGCTGGCATCGACCATGCCGTGACGAACCGCCAACAGCGTCAACTCAACATCGCTGCTGATCGAAAGCTTCTCGAAAATGCGGTAACGGTAGGTGTTCACGGTTTTTGGCGACAGGCATAGTTTGTCGGAAATGATCTGGACCTTCTGGCAGCCGACAATCATCAGGGCGATCTGGATCTCCCGCTCGGACAGCGCGTCAAAAGGCGAATCATTGCTCGGCTGGAACGATTTTATCGCCAACTGCTGGGCAATTTGCGGACTGATATAACGCTGTCCGGCAAATACCTGGCGAATCGCCTGCACCATTTCATTAAGCCCTGCGCCCTTGGTCAGATAGCCTGCGGCACCTGCCTGTAACAGTCGGGTAGGAAACGGATCTTCCTCGCACACGGTTACGGCGACGACTTTGATGTCCGGGTGGCTGCGCAACAACTTGCGCGTGGCTTCAAGACCGCCGATCCCGGGCATCTTGACGTCCATCAGCACCACATCCGGTTTCAACTCACGCGCTTTAAGCAGGGATTCCTCCCCCGACTCAGCCTGGCCGACTACTTGCAGACCATCGATGTCAGCCAACATTCGTGTAATACCTGTACGAACGAGATCATGGTCATCGACTACTAGCACCCTAATCAAGCAGACACCTCGCGATAATGGTCTTATTGGTTGCCGAACACCTTAGCAAAAAGCATCCGGCAGACCTAGCAGCAAGCGCTATATAAAAGTTTCAATTCGTCTTGAATGGCTTGAGCTACAGGCTTTACAGAGGTTTCAGCGGGAACATTTGCGCTCCATCCTCAGGAAACAATCGTCCTGCCCGACAATCTCCAGGCCCATGCGCTGATAAAGCGCTTGGGCGGGATTGTCCTTGAACACAGTCAGACGCAGCGCCGGACGTCGCTCCGCACAGGCGTTCGAATACACCTGTTCGATCGTCCAGGCACCCGCGCCCTGATTGCGAAATGTCTCGATCACATGCAACTCGCGAATGTACAGGGCCTTTGAATCGCGGCTCAGGCTGGTAAAGCCCAGGACTATTGAATTTTGGCAAATAAGCCAGTTTTCCCGGCCTGCCCAAGCCACATCGAAAGCCTCGTCGATCCACGGCAGGTCATGCCGGATGTAGTAGCCAAGCATGGCTTGGCAGGTCAACGCTCGCGCAAACGACAAATGTTCCGACGAGGCCGGCCGCAGTTCAAAAGCCATCTGCCCTCCTCATACACTGGCCACGGGCACGACCTCGCCGCTCCACTCACCGGTATTTCGGCGGGCAATCACCAGTAAATCCCCGGTTCCCGGGGCAGCTGTGATCAGCGAACCGTCCGACGCCCAGATCGCGCTACGCCCTGCCGACTCCCAGCCGCCCGTCGCACCGCCATGATTGGCCATCAGCACCACCATCGAGTGCTCGCTGGCATAACCCTGCAGCAATGCAGTGTCCGGAGCATAGCCACCTTCGGTAATCAGCACGCCGGCGGCGTAGAGGTTTGCCCCCTTGTCGGCGGCCGCAGCGGCATGACTGGCATGCGAAAAGTCCGCGCACACCGCCAACGCGATCGTATCGTTACCCATCGTCAGCAGCGAACCGCCCGAACCCGGCGCAAACGCCACCTCCTCGCCCGAATGCAGATGTTGCTTGCTGTAGACCCCCAGCGAACCATCGGCAGCCAGTACCAGCGCGCCAATCAGTACCGGCGAATTGGCCGATAGACGAATCGGCATTCCGACGACGGTGGTGATACCCAGCTCTCGAGCCAGATCCCGCAGTGGCTGCAAAACCGCTGCATCCGGCGTGATCGCCAATTGCGCCGCCAATCCACGCTCATACCCCGTAAGTGACAACTCGGGGAACACCAACAGTTGCACGCCCTGCTCGGCGGCGACCTGAATGAAATGTTGATGCCGAGCGATATTCGCGTGAACGTCCCCGGCAACCGAGATCGATTGCGCGGCGGCGATGGTCAGTGTCGTCATCTGTGTTGTCCTTGATGAATGTCCGCGAGCAATCACGAAGTGTGGCACAAAGCTTCGCCGTGCTTAAGCCATAGAAATTGACCTGCGAGCCGATAGCATTTACTGATTGAATCTGCACGCCCGCCTCTAGTAAGCTCGGCGCATTCATCGGAGACAGACCATGCCGCATACCCCTTCACAGCTTCGCATCGCCAGCGCCCCGCGCTCGGTTGCTGCTGCACGGGTGAATGGCGTCTGCGCACCGGTAAACTTTTATTTTGGGTATTGGTTTAGCCACTGGCGCGCCTGATACCCACACGGCGCCCACTACTCAAGGGGTCGCCTACCAGAGAATTCTCAACCCCCGGTCGGCTTCCCGACCGGGGTTTTTGTTTTTTCAGCCCCAAACATTTTTAGCGACATCACTGACTTCAAGGAATCACGACATGAACTACGCCACTTATTACCGTTACGACAGTTTTTCCGCCTGGCGATTTACCAGCCTCCGCTCGGGACAGCCTGCCGCCTCCGATCGGTCACCCACAGGTGGCATGCACACACTCGAAGCCAACCCGGCCAATTGTCGAACACCCCAGTAGGGCCGAGCGCGCGGGACCGAACCCGCCGCCAGCCCAGGAAGCCTGAATATGAACTCGTCCATCTCTGCTCTGCCGCTGTCCACCTTGAGCCCGGCCAATGAAGCGCTGACCCAGCGTTTGCCCAGCTCGCTGCAACTCAAGCACCAATTGCCGCTCACCCACACGCTGACCCAACAGGTCGCTGCCCACCGTGAAGCGGTCCGCGCGATTCTCAACGGTGAAGACTCCCGTCTGCTGGTCGTCGTCGGCCCTTGTTCGATTCACGATCCGCACTCCGCCCTCGAATACGCTGGCAAGCTCGCCCGACTTGCGGCCGACGTCAGCGATGAAATGCTCGTGGTGATGCGCGCCTACATCGAAAAACCTCGCACCACGGTGGGCTGGAAAGGCCTGGCCTACGACCCGCACCTGGATGGCAGCGACGACATGGTCGGCGGCTTGACCCTCTCTCGCGAATTGATGCGCGAAATGCTTCGCCTCGGTTTGCCGATTGCCACTGAACTACTGCAACCCATGGCCGCCAGCTACTTCGACGACCTGTTGAGTTGGGTCGCCATCGGCGCGCGCACCACCGAATCACAGATTCACCGTGAGATGGCCAGCGGCCTGGGCATGCCGGTCGGTTTCAAGAACGGCACCGATGGCGGTGTCGGCGTCGCCACCGATGCCATGCGCTCGGCAGCGCATCCCCACCGGCATTTCGGTGTCGACAGCCAGGGGCACCCGGCAATCATTCAGACTCAGGGCAACCCGGATACGCATCTGGTGCTGCGCGGCGGGCATCGCGGGCCAAATTATGACGTCCAGAGCGTCGCGCACATACAGGCCGACTTGCAGAAGCTGAAGATTGCCTCGCGGATCATGGTCGATTGCAGTCATGCCAACAGTGGCAAAGACCCATTACGCCAGCCGGCCGTGTTCAACGAAGTGCTTGAACAACGCCTGAGCGGCAATCGCTCGCTGATCGGCATGATGCTTGAAAGCCATCTGTTCGAAGGCTGCCAGCCGTTGAGCCAGTCGCTACGCTACGGCGTTTCGGTGACTGACGGCTGCCTGGGGTGGGAGGCGACCGAACAGTTGTTGCGCAACGCCAGCCTAAAGCTGCGCGGGCCTGAAACGGGCATCTGAGCAACCGGCAGACAAGTACTCAGCGATCAATTGCCCGGAACTGCCGTTCCAGTTGCACCTCTGGAACGGCAACGCCAGGCAATCACTGACGAAAAGATCTCAAAATGTTCCGAGCAATTCCTCGCAATAATCTGATCTTTCCCGCTATTTCTATTCCGCTTTCAACCGTTTCTAGCGGTTTTTTCCCACACCGCTCGCCTGCCACCCTGCTTTAGAGTGAGGACGTGAACCCCACTCGAACTTACGGAATACAGGTACGCACATGCAACGGAATGCAATCACGCAGCACCCTATCCTGCTGGTCCACGGCCTCTTCGGTTTCGAAAGCATCGGCAAACTGGAACTCTTCCATGGCGTGAAACAGGCACTGAGGAACACTGGCGCGCAAGTGTTCATACCCCACCTATCGGCCGCTCACTGCAATGAGGTTCGTGGCCAGCAACTGCTGGCGCAAATCGACCGGGTGCTGGCCGGCACCGGCGCGAGCAAAGTCAATCTGATCGGCCATAGCCAAGGCGCACTGACCGCTCGTTATGCCGCAGCGATAACGCCCCAGAACGTCGCTTCCGTGACCTCGGTCAGTGGGCCAAACCATGGCTCCGAGCTCGCCGACTGCTTGCGCAAGGCATTGACCCCCGGGCACCTGCCAGAACACGTCGCGGTGGCAGTCTCGACATTGTTCGTCGAGTTCCTGTCGTTTATCAGTGGCAACCCGAAAATCCCGCAGAACGCCGTCGCCGCCCTCAACGCTTTAACGACTGAAGGCGTCGCGGCCTTCAATGCCAAATACCCTCAAGGCCTGCCGAAGGCCTGGGGTGGCAACGGCGAAGAACAGGTCAACGGCGTTCGTTATTACTCCTGGAGTGGCACATTGCAGGGCAACCTGCTGGATGCAGGGCTGCATGCGCTCGATCCACTGCACGCTTTTTGTCGAGGGTTTTCCAGGTTTTTCACCCGCGAGACTGAGCAAAATGACGGGATGGTCGGCCGCTACAGCTCGCACCTGGGCACCGTCCTGCGCTCCGATTACCCGATGGACCATCTGGATGCGATCAATCAAACGGCTGGTCTGGTACGCAAGGGTATCGACCCCATCGAGTTGTATCTGCTGCATGCCGAACGCTTGAAAAGCGTTGGCCTTTAAACAGGTCTTTTTCGAACAACGGCAAGATGAGGTGAAAACCGGCAATCGATTGACCGAACTTTGACGAGAAATAGGTCACTGAATCCGGTAGGCTCAGCACCTTACCTGAACATTGAATGGAGATTTTTCCAATGGCCAAAGCCACTGCCCGTCACATCCTGGTTGCCAGCGAAGCCAAGTGCAACGAACTGAAAGCCCAAATCGAAGGCGGCGCTGATTTCGCCGAAATCGCCAAAGCCAACTCCACTTGCCCGTCGAGCCGTGACGGCGGCAACCTCGGTTCGTTCGGTCCTGGCCAGATGGTCAAGGAATTCGACACCGTGGTCTTCAGCGCACCGGTCAATACCGTGCAAGGCCCGGTCAAGACCCAGTTCGGTTACCACCTGCTGGAAGTGACCAGCCGCCAGGACTGATCATTCCGCGATTTGCTCAAACAACGGCCCGCCTTCTGGTGGGCCGTTGCGTTTGTATCGAATGATTATGGCTGGCGAGTCACGCGCCGCTAGCGTACAAATTGTGCTTATCGATCATCCGGCTCTTAAGGCTGACAATGCGACTGGCTTTCCCCTCATTGATCTTCACGGCCCTGGCTTTGCTACTGAGCACTGCAGGCGTGAACGCTGCGCCACAACACGCCTTGACCGTATATGGCGAACCGGCCAAATACCCTGCCGGTTTCAGTCACTTTGCCTACACCAACCTGCAAGCCCCCAAGGGCGGCAGCATGCGCCGCTCGGCGATTGAAATCGGCCACTTCGACCACGTGCTGCCGTACATCGACAAGGGCATTGGCGTGACCCAGGTCGACGGGATGATTTACTCGCCGCTGGCCCAGCGTTCGCTGGATGAGCCCTACACCGTGTATGGGCTGGTCGCCGAGAAGATCGAGCGCGCCGACGATGGCCTGTGGCTGCGTTTCTACCTGAACCCCAAGGCTCGCTTCGCCGATGGCACACCCATCACCGCCGAAGACGTGCGCTACACCTACGACCTGCTGATGACCCAAGGCAGCCTGCGCTATCGCACCCAATTCGCCGACGTCAAAGGCGTCGAAGTCGAGTCGCCGCGCACCATTCGTTTTGACTTCAAGAACAACGAGAACCGCACCCTGCCGCTGGACATCGCGACCTTGCCGGTGTTTCCCGAGCACTGGTGGAAGACCCGCGACTTCGCCAACGGCGGCGGTTATGAAGCACCGCTGGGCAGCGGCCCGTACCGCGTCGGCAAGGTTGATTCGGGGCGCAGCATTACCTTCGAACGCAACGCCGACTGGTGGGGCAAGGACTTGCCTGTCAGCCGTGGCCTGTACAACTTCGACCATTTCAGCATCGAGTACTTCGGCGACACCGACGTCGCTCGTCAGGTCTTGCGCGGTGGCGCCTATGACTACAACCGCGAGTTCTCGGCCACCGCGTATTCCATCGGTTACGAAGGCCCGGCGTTGAACGACGGCCGCCTGCAAAAAGCTCATCTGGCCAAAGAGGCACCACAACCTTCCCAGGGTTTTGTGTTCAATCTGCAAAAGCCGATGTTCCAGGACCGCCGCGTCCGTCAGGCCCTGGCAATGCTCTGGGATTTCGAGTGGAGTAATCGGCAGATGATGCGCGATATGTACATTCGCCAGCAGAGTTACTTTTCCAATAGCCTGTTGGCAGCCAGGCAACTACCCGATGCCGGCGAACTGGCGATTCTCGAACCCTTGCGCGGGCAGGTTCCGGACGAGGTCTTTAGCCAGGTTTTCGAAGCACCGAAGACCGACGGCAGCGGCCTGATCCGTGGCAAGCAGTTGCAGGCACTGGCGCTGCTCGAACAAGCCGGCTGGAAACCCGATGGCGATCGACTGGTCAACGCCGAGGGCGAGCCACTGGCGTTTACTTTCCTGATCAGCCAGAACGGCATGGACCGTCTGCTACTGCCGTACAAGCGCAACCTGGCGCAGATCGGGATCAACCTGGACATCCGCCGGATCGACTCGTCGCAGTACGTAAACCGCTTGATGAGTCGTGACTACGACATGATCGTCACCGGCTATCCGGTGACCACCTCGCCTGGGAGCGAGCTGTACAACTACTTCGGCTCGGCCGCCGCCACCGACCCCGGCTCCAATAATTACATGGTGCTGAAAAATCCGGCCGTCGATACGCTGATTACCGGCCTGGTCAAAGCTACCACCCAGGCCGACATGCTGCGTTATGCCCACGCACTGGACCGGGTGCTGCAATGGAACTACTACTGGATTCCCAACTATTACCCGCCTGGCTCCTCGACCGTGTGGTGGAACCGTTTCGGCATTCCGGCGATACAAGCGAGCAATGACGAAGCCATCGAGAGCTGGTGGGAAATGAGCCCGACGCCGCTGACCAACGAACAGATGGCCGTCGAACGCATCAGCCGTGGCAAACCCGGAGGGCCTCATTGATGCTGGCTTATGTATTTCGACGCTTGCTGCTGATCATTCCGACGCTGGTGATCATTCTGCTGGTCAACTTCGTGATCGTGCAGGCCGCACCGGGTGGCCCGGTCGAGCAGGCCATCGCGCACCTGCAAGGCATCGGCGGCGCAAGCATCGGGTCTTCCGGTGACGCCATCAGCCATGGCTCGCGGGCCAGCCGCGGGCTTGATCCGCAACTGATCAAGGACATCGAAAAACAGTACGGCTTCGACAAACCGGCACCGGAACGCCTGTGGCTGATGATCACCAGCTATGCCCGGCTGGACTTCGGCAAGAGCTTCTTTCGCGGTGCCACGGTCACCGACCTGATCCTTGAAAAGATGCCGGTGACCATCTCCCTCGGGCTTTGGGCGACACTGATCACCTACCTGGTATCGATTCCGCTGGGCATTCGCAAAGCCGTGCATCACGGTAGCCATTTCGATATCTGGAGCAGCACCGCAATCATCATCGGGTACGCGATGCCGGCATTCCTGTTTGCGATGTTTCTGATCGTGGTGTTTGCCGGTGGTACATCGTTGAACTGGTTTCCGGTCCGTGGATTGGTCTCGGAAAATTTCGATCAGCTGTCGACACTGGGGAAAGTGGCCGACTACTTCTGGCACCTGGTACTGCCGGTGACGGCGCTGGTGGTCGGCGGTTTCGCCACCTTGACCATCCTGACCAAAAACTCGTTCCTCAACGAGATCACCCGTCAGTACGTGGTCACCGCCCGCGCCAAAGGCCTGAGTGAGCGCCGGGTGCTGTACGGCCATGTGTTTCGCAACGCAATGCTGCTGGTGGTTTCGGGCATTCCCCAAGCGTTGATCAGCGTGTTTTTCGCCGGTTCCCTGTTGATCGAAGTGATCTTTTCTCTCGATGGACTGGGGCGGATGAGTTATGAAGCGGCGGTGTCCCGGGACTACCCGGTGGTGTTCGGTTCGCTGTTCATCTTCACCCTGTTCGGTCTTTTGATAAAAATCATCGGCGACCTTTGCTACACCCTGGTCGACCCGCGCATCGACTTCGCCGCGAGGAATGCCTGATGCTCAATCTCTCGCCCCTGGCGCGCCGACGCCTGGAGCGCTTCAAGAAAAACCGCCGTGGCTGGTGGTCGCTGTGGCTGTTCATCGGTCTGTTCGTCCTGACCCTCGGCGGCGAACTGATCGCCAACGACAAGCCACTGGTACTCAGTTATCAGGGTTCGTTGTACTACCCGGCGTTCAAGCGCTACACCGAGCAAGAGTTCGGCGGACAACTGCCATTCCAGGCCGATTACCGCAGTGAGTACGTGCAGAAACTGATCCATAAGGACGGCGGCTGGATGCTGTTCCCACCGATCCCGTTCAGCGACGACACGCCAAACTACGACCTCAATCAGCCGGCGCCGAGTCCGCCGTCGAAGGTCAACTGGCTGGGCACCGATGATCAGGCGCGCGATGTGTTGGCGCGGGTGATTTTCGGCGCCCGGGTGTCGATTTTGTTTGCGCTGGCGTTGACCTTCATCAGCGCGCTGATCGGCATCGCCGCCGGCGCCTTGCAGGGCTACTACGGCGGCTGGGTCGACCTGCTCGGCCAGCGATTGCAGGAAGTCTGGTCGGGGTTGCCGGTGCTTTACCTGTTGATCATCCTGTCGGGTTTCGTCGAGCCGAATTTCTGGTGGCTGCTGGGGATCATGGCGCTGTTTTCCTGGTTGGCACTGGTGGACGTGGTGCGCGCCGAGTTCCTGCGCGGGCGCAACCTGGAGTACGTCAAAGCAGCGCGCGCACTGGGCCTGACCGACCGTAAAGTGATCGTGCGGCATATTCTGCCCAATGCGATGAACGCGACCTTGAGTTACCTGCCGTTCATTCTCACCGGGGCGATCTCGACCCTCACCGCCCTCGACTTCCTTGGCTTCGGCATGCCCGCCGGCAGCGCCTCGCTGGGCGAGTTGATCGGTCAGGGCAAGCAGAATCTGCAAGCACCGTGGCTCGGGCTGACGGCGTTTTTCACCCTGGCGCTGATTCTTTCCTTACTGGTGTTTATCGGTGAAGCATTGCGTGATGCATTTGATCCGCGCTCTTGAGCCGCGATCTTGAGCCGCGATCTTGAAACGGACATTGAATATGAGTGACAACCTGATCGAAATCCGTGACCTCAGCGTGGCCTTCAATGGCCAGGCTGCGGTGCGCAACCTGTGCCTGGACATCCGCCCCGGCGAATGCCTGGCGCTGGTCGGCGAATCCGGTTCGGGCAAATCGGTGACCGCCCATTCGATCCTGCAACTGGTACCCGATGGCGGCACCGAAACCCGCGGCAGTATTCGCTATCGTGGCCAGGAGCTGGTCGGCGCGGACGTCGGGACGTTGCGAGCCTTGCGCGGCAATCGCATCGCGATGATTTTCCAGGAGCCGATGACCTCTCTCAATCCGTTGCACAGCGTCGAAAAACAGATTGGCGAAACCCTGCTGGTGCACAAGGGACTCGGTGGCAAGGCAGCGCAAAAGCGCACCCTTGAGCTGCTCGAACTGGTGGGCATCCAGAAACCCGCAGAGCGCCTGAAAGCCTATCCGCACCAGCTCTCCGGTGGCCAGCGGCAACGGGTGATGATCGCCATGGCGCTGGCCTGCGAACCCGAGTTGCTGATCGCCGATGAGCCAACCACCGCGCTCGATGTGACGGTGCAGCGCAAGATCCTGCTGCTGCTCAAATCACTGCAACAACGCTTGGGCATGTCGCTGCTGTTGATCAGCCACGACCTCAATCTGGTACGCAGTATCGCCCAGCGTGTCTGCGTGATGCGCGGCGGCGAGATCGTCGAGCAAGCCGCTTGCGAGACGTTGTTCAACCAACCGCAACATCCCTACAGTCGCCTGCTGTTGAACGCCGAGCCGGAAGGCGAAGCCTTGCCTCGTGACGAGCGCGAAGCCGTGCTGGAGGTCAACGATCTCAACGTGCGCTTTCCGCTGGTTGGCGGATTATTCCGGCGCAAAACCTGGTTGCATGCGGTCGACGGCATCAGCCTGAGCATTCAACGCGGCAAGACGCTGGGCATCGTCGGCGAATCCGGTTCCGGCAAGTCCACCCTCGGCCAGGCGATCCTGCGCCTGCTCGACTCCGACGGCAGCATCCGCTTTCAGGGCGAGGCGCTCGACAGCCTGAACCAGAAACAGCTGCGGCCCTGGCGCAAGCAGATGCAGGTGGTGTTCCAGGACCCGTTCGGCAGCCTCAGCCCGCGAATGTCGGTGGCTCAGATCATCAGCGAAGGGCTGGAAGTCCACAGCCAGTCGAGTGCTGCCGAGCGCGAAGCCCAGGTCATTCAGGTGTTGAAAGAAGTCGGCCTTGACCCGCAAAGCCGTCACCGCTACCCGCACGAATTCTCCGGTGGCCAGCGCCAACGGATCGCCATCGCCCGCGCCCTGGTGCTGAAACCGGCATTGATCCTGCTCGACGAACCGACCTCGGCGCTTGATCGCACGGTGCAAAAACAGGTGGTCGCCCTGCTCCGCCAGCTTCAGGAAAAATACGGTTTGACCTACCTGTTCATCAGCCATGACCTGGCGGTGATTCGCGCCCTGGCCCATGACATGATCGTGATCAAGGACGGCAAAGTCGTGGAGCGTGGCGCCAGCCATGACGTGTTCGCCGCACCGCAGCATCCCTATACCAAAGAGCTGTTGGCCGCGGCGCATCCGGGCTGGGCATGATTGCGCATATGTCGTTGGACCGCGTCGCGTCCATCGCGAGCAGGCTCGCTCCCACAGTGACTTATGTGGGAGCGAGCCTGCTCGCGAAGGGGCCAGCACAGACCATGCACATTCTGGAAATGAAGCCATGAACACCACCGAAAGTCTCAAGGACTACCAACGTGTGCGCATGCTGGCGATCCGCTCGCTGTTCGAGATCATCGAGCAGTCCAGCGAAGGCACGGTGATCGTCGATCGCGACGCGAATATCGTCTGGATGAACGAACGGTATGCCAAGCGCTTTGGCTTGGCGTCTGCCGAAGGGGCGATCGGCAAGGCATGTGAAAGTGTGATTCCCGGCAGCCTGTTGCGTGAGGTGGTGCGTACCGGCCGACCGATCCTGCTGGACATGCAGGACACGCCCAAAGAGCCGCTGGTGGTGATGCGCCTGCCGATTCACGATGACGCCGGCGCGGTGATTGGTGCCATCGGGTTCGCGCTGTTCGATGAATTGCGCAGCCTGTCGCCGATGCTCAAGCGTTACCAGAGCATGCAGGAAGAGCTTGCGTCCACACGTTCGCTGCTGCGGGCCCGGCAAGCCAAGTACACCTTCGCCCACTTCATCGGCACCAGCGCCGCCAGCCTGGAGGTCAAACGCCGCGCCCGACGTAGCGCCAGCACCGAGTCCCCGGTCTTGTTGCTGGGTGAAACCGGCACTGGCAAAGAGCTGCTGGCCCAGGCGATTCACGGTGCTTCGCCACGGGCGCACAAAGCCTTCGTCAGCATCAACAGCGCGGCGATCCCCGAAGCGCTGCTCGAAGCCGAGTTTTTCGGCACCGCGCCCGGCGCCTTCACCGGCGCAGACCGCAAGGGTCGCTCCGGCAAGCTGCAGATCGCTCAGGGCGGGACCTTGTTTCTCGACGAGATCGGCGACATGCCGCTGCCGTTGCAAAGCAAACTGCTGCGGGTATTGCAGGAAAAAGAATTCGAACCGGTCGGCTCCAACGAAGTGATCCAGAGCGATGTGCGGGTGATCGCCGCGACCTCCACCGACCTCGAAGCGGCGATCAAACGCGGCGAATTTCGTGCCGACCTGTATTACCGCCTCAACGTGTTGCCCATCCAGGTGCCGCCGCTGCGCGAGCGCCTCGATGACCTGCCGGCCCTGAGCGAAGCAATCCTGGAAGAACTGCGCAGTCAGCATGAACTCGACAGCCAGGCGCTGGAATTGCTCAGCCAACACGCCTGGCCGGGAAACATTCGCGAACTGCGCAACGTGCTGGAACGGGCCGCGCTGCTCAGCGATGACCTGATCCTCAATGCTGCGGAAATCCGCGCGGCGATTGGCAGTTTTGTGCCGGTACAGCGCTCCGCGCCATCGGCCATTGAAACGCCCGCCAATGAGACTTTCAGTGCTGCACGCGAACGCTTCGATCGGCAGTTGATTGAAAGCACGCTTGCGCACTGTGGCGGCAAGGTGATCGAAGCGGCGGCACGGCTGGGGCTTGGGCGTTCGACGCTATACAAGAAGATGGTCGCATTGGGGATTGCCGAGTCTCTATAAAGAGATATCGGTCTCTATTTATAGACATTACTTGAAACCGCATTACGGCCATCGCGAGCAGGCTCGCTCCCACACTGGATTGCATTAGACCCACATTTGCGGGTCACCCCTGAACAAATGTGGGAGCGAGCCTGCTCGCGATAAGGCCATCCAGGCCACCATAAGTCTCCAATCTGAGACAAATTATTTCCCTATCAGCGAAATAACAAGGAATATCCATATATTTCAACAAGTTACTTGAATGGCACGAAACTCGCTAACGCCCTCTCCTACAAAAGATCCACCCCAAAAAAAAATAACAATCCAGGAGACACACCATGAGTGTGATCATTGCCTTGGCAGCCCTCGCGCTGCTGATGCTGGCTGCTTACCGTGGCTACAGCGTCATTCTCTTCGCTCCGATTGCCGCCCTTGGCGCGGTCCTGCTCACTGACCCTTCTGCCGTTGCGCCCGCCTTCACCGGCGTGTTCATGGAGAAAATGGTCGGGTTCGTCAAACTGTACTTCCCGGTGTTCCTGCTCGGCGCGGTGTTCGGCAAGCTGATCGAGTTGTCGGGCTTCTCACGCTCGATCGTCGCCGCAGCGATTCGTCTGCTCGGCACCCGCCAGGCGATGCTGGTGATCGTGCTGGTCTGCGCCCTGCTCACCTACGGCGGCGTGTCGCTGTTCGTCGTGGTATTCGCGGTGTATCCGTTTGCCGCAGAGATGTTCCGTCAGAGCAATATCCCGAAACGGCTGATCCCGGCGACCATCGCCCTCGGCGCGTTCTCCTTCACCATGGACGCCCTGCCCGGCACCCCGCAAATCCAGAACATCATCCCCAGCACCTTCTTCAACACCACCGCCTGGGCTGCGCCGTGGCTGGGTTTGATTGGCACGATTTTCGTCTTTTGCGCCGGCATGCTGTTCCTCCAGCGTCAGCGCAATAAAGCCCAGCGCAACGGTGAAGGCTACGGCACAACGCTGCGTAACGAGCCGGAAACCGCCGAAGACGTGAAGCTGCCCAATCCGTGGATCGCGCTTTCGCCATTGCTGCTGGTGGGCATCATGAACCTGCTGTTCACCCACTGGATTCCGCTGTGGTACGGCAAGACCCACAGCCTGAGCCTGCCGGGCATGGCCGCGCCGGTGACCACCGAAATCGCCAAGCTCACCGCGATCTGGGCGGTCCAGGCCGCGTTGCTGGTCGGCATCATCATGGTGCTGGTGTTCGGATTCCAGGCGATCCGCGGCAAGCTCGCCGAGGGCAGCAGAAGCGCGGTCAGCGGCGCCTTGCTGGCGGCCATGAACACCGCATCGGAATACGGTTTTGGCGCGGTCATCGCCTCGTTGCCCGGCTTCCTGGTGCTGGCCGACTGGCTCAAAAGCATCCCTAACCCACTGGTCAATGAAGCGATCACCGTGACCCTGCTGGCGGGCATCACCGGTTCGGCCTCGGGCGGCATGAGCATCGCCCTCGCGGCGATGGCCAATGACTTCATCGCGGCGGCCCATGCGGCGAACATTCCGCTGGAAGTGCTGCACCGGGTCGCGGCCATGGCCAGTGGCGGCATGGACACCCTACCGCACAACGGCGCGGTGATTACCCTGTTAGCCGTGACAGGCCTGACCCACCGCGAAGCTTATAAAGACATTTTCTGTATTACGCTGATCAAGACCCTGGCGGTCTTCGTAGTCATCGGTACTTTCTACGCCACCGGCATTGTGTGAGGCATTCATGACAACTCTTTCGGGCAAAACCGCATTGGTCACCGGCTCCACCAGCGGCATCGGTCTGGGCATCGCACTGAGCCTGGCCAAGGCCGGCGCCAACCTGATCCTCAATGGTTTCGGCGATGCTTCCAGCGTCATCGCGCAGGTGCAACAGTTCGGCGGCAAGGTCGGCCATCACCCGGCCGATGTCAGCGACCCCGCGCAAATTGCCGAGATGATCGCCTATGCCGAACGCGAGTTCGGTGGTGTCGATATCCTGGTGAACAACGCGGGCATCCAGCACGTGTCTGCGGTGGAAGACTTCCCCGTGGAGCGTTGGGATTCGATCATTGCGATCAACCTGTCGTCGGTCTTCCACAGCACTCGCCTCAGCCTGCCAGGCATGCGCGCCAAGGGTTGGGGACGGATCGTCAACATCGCCTCGGTACACGGCCAGGTCGGCTCGGTGGGCAAGGCCGCCTATGTCGCTGCGAAGCACGGGGTGATCGGCCTGACCAAAGTGGTCGGCCTGGAAACCGCCACCAGCAACGTCACCTGCAACGCCATTTGCCCAGGCTGGGTACTGACCCCGCTGGTGCAGAAGCAGATTGATGACCGCGCCGCCGCCGGGGTCGACCCACAGCAGGCGCAACATGATTTGCTGGCCGAGAAGCAACCTTCGCTGGAATTCGTGACCCCGTCACACCTGGGCGAACTGGTGCTGTTCCTGTGCAGTGAAGCCGGCAGCCAGGTGCGTGGCGCGGCGTGGAATATTGATGGTGGGTGGCTGGCACAGTAAAAAGGCTAATCAGCGGCTGTGGCGAAGGAGCTTGCTCGCGTCGGCCGGTCCGCATTCGGGCGCAGCTGTCGTAAAATGATGAGCGCGTTGCCATTGGAAGAACGCGCCAGCCAGTTTGGGCTCGCTTCGCGGCCCAGCGGGAGCAAGCTCCCTCGCCACAAGAGCCAGTGAGCGGGTATTAAGAAAAAAAGAGGCCAATCATGTCAGAAGTTCTTTGGCAACCCAGCGCCGAACGCATCGGCAAGACCCGCATGGATGCCTTCCGCCGCTTCAGCAATCAGCGGTACAACCTGGCACTCGCGGACTACCCCGCCCTGCACCAGTGGAGCATCGATCAGCGCGAAGATTTCTGGCAGGCCATCGTCGACTTTTTCGAGATCAAGTTTCACCAGCCACCGAGCACGGTGCTGCGTGAAGGCCCGCAGATGCCCAGCGCCGAGTGGTTTCCCGGCGCCACGCTGAACTTCGCCGAACACCTGCTGCGTCGTCGCGATGACGCAACTGCCGTAATTGCCATCGCCGAGAATGGCCAGCGCGAAAGCTTGAGTTACCGTGAGCTGGCCGAACACGTCGCCGGCCTGCAAAAAAGCCTGACAGCCGCAGGTGTCGGCTTGGGCGACCGGGTGGCGGCGTGCATGCCGAACACCTGGCAGACCCTGGTGGGCATGCTCGCGACCACCAGCCTGGGCGCGATCTGGTCATGTTCGTCACCGGATTTCGGCACGCACGGAGTGGTCGACCGCTTTGGCCAGATCGAACCGAAAGTGCTGATCACCTGCGCCGGTTATCGCTACGCCGGCAAAGAGATCGACCAGACGACCAAGGTCAACGAAATCCTCGAACACCTGCCATCGCTGCAGCAACTGATTATCGTGCCTTATGCCCGGCCACAGGCCCGCGTTGACGATTACAAAACCCAAGCCAACGTTGCGTTGTGGGACAGCTTTTATCGTCCGGGCGGCGAGCCCTGGTTCGTCGCGGTGCCCTTCGCGCATCCGCTGAACATTCTCTACTCCAGCGGCACCACCGGCGTGCCGAAATGCATCATCCACAGCGTCGGCGGCGTATTGCTGCAACACGTCAAGGAACACGGTTTGCACGTCGACCTCGGGTCTGACGACCGACTGTTCTACTACACCACCTGTGGCTGGATGATGTGGAACTGGCTGGTCTCGGCATTGGCGGTCGGCAGCAGCGTGGTGCTGTATGACGGTTCGCCTTTCCACCCCGGCCCGCAACGCTTGATCGACCTGATCGACAGCGAAGCCATCAGCGTCTTCGGCACCAGCCCAAAATACCTCGCGACACTGGAAAGCAATGAAATCCAGCCGCGCCTGAGCCACGACCTGGGCAGCCTGAAAGCCCTGCTCTCGACCGGTTCGGCACTGTCGCCGCAAAGCTACGAGTACGTTTATCGCGAGATCAAAAGCGATCTGTGCCTGTCGTCGATGTCCGGCGGTACCGACATCATTTCCTGCTTTCTGGCCGGTAATCCGGTCCTGCCGGTCCGCCGTGGCGAGATGCAGTGCAAGGGACTGGGCATGGCGGTTGAAGTCTGGAATGAGGCCGGTCAGCCGGTGATCGGTGAAAAAGGCGAGCTGGTCTGCACCCGGCACTTCCCGGCGATGCCGATCGGCCTGTGGAACGACCCGCAGCAGGAAAAACTCCGCGCCTCCTATTTCAGCCAGTTTCCGGGCGTCTGGGCTCAGGGCGACTACGCCGAACAACGGCCCAATGGCAGCTGGCTGATCCACGGGCGCTCTGACGCAGTACTCAACCCCGGCGGCGTACGCATCGGCACCGCGGAAATCTACCGTCAGGTGGAAAAAATCCATCAGGTACTGGACTCGGTCGCCATCGGCCAGCAATGGCAGGATGACGTGCGCGTGGTGTTGTTCGTGCGCCTGCGTGACGGCGTAACGCTGGACGAAAAACTTGAGCAGGATATTCGCCAGGTCATCCGCGCCAATACCACGCCTCGGCATGTGCCGGCGAAGATCGTCGCGGTGACGGATATACCGCGAACCATCAGCGGCAAGGTGGTCGAGCTGGCCGTCAGAAATGTCGTGCACGGCAGGCCTGTGAAAAACACCGATGCACTGGCCAACCCCGAAGCGCTGGAGCAATTTCGGGATCGACCGGAATTGCAGAGCTAACGCCTACGCAGGATGGGTCAATCCATCAGCCCCCATTCACCGGTTTCGGTGGATGGGGCGGCGGCATTCGGCACACTGTCCGCGTGCAACTTCAGACGCAAGCGCAAGTTATTCACCGAATCGGCGTTTTTCAATGCCTCCTTTTCATCGATCGCACCCTCGACAACCAAATCGAACAACGCCGTATCAAACGTCTTCATTCCCGACTCTGCCGACTTTTCCATGATCTCCTTGAGCTGGTGAAGCTCATTGCGCCGTATCAGATCGCCAATGGTTGGCGTACCCAGCATCACCTCCACCGCCGCCCGGCGCTGCCCATCGCGGGTGCGTACCAGACGTTGGGAAACGAAGGCCTTGAGGTTGTTACCCAGATCATTGAGCAACTGCCCACGGCGTTCCTCCGGGAAAAAGTTGATGATCCGGTCCAGTGCCTGATTGGCGTTGTGAGCGTGCAAGGTGGAGAGCACCAGGTGCCCGGTGTCGGCGAATGCCAATGCATGCTCCATGGTTTCGCGGTCGCGAATTTCGCCGATCAGCACCACATCCGGCGCCTGGCGCAGGGTGTTCTTCAAGGCGGCGTGGAAGCTGCGCGTATCGACGCCTACCTCACGCTGGTTGATGATCGACTGTTGATGGCGATGGATATACTCCACCGGGTCTTCGATGGTGATGATGTGCCCGCTGCTGTGGCGATTGCGGTAATCGATCAACGCTGCCAGCGAGGTCGACTTGCCCGAATCCGTGGCGCCGACGAACAACATCAGCCCCTGCTTGAGCATCACCGTCTCAAGCAGCACGGCCGGCAGCTTGAGGTCTTCAAAGCGCGGGATATCGAGTTTGATGTTGCGCGCCACGATCGACACGTCATTGCGCTGCTTGAAGACGTTGACGCGAAAGCGCCCGACGCCAACCAGAGAAACCGCCAGGTTCATTTCCAGCTCGCGGTCGAACTCTGCGCACTGCTCGACGTCCATAAGGGTCTCGGCAATCCGGGCAATCTCGCCGGGCTTGAACACTTCATGGGCCAGTGTTCGGAGCGCACCCTTGAAGCGCCCGGTAGGCGGTGCGCCAGTCGACAGGTAAAGATCGGAGCCGTCCTGGCTGGCCAGCATTCTTAGCAGCGAGTGAATGTCCATGGCAAAAAAATATCCATTGAGCCTTCCATTGAACGAAAATTGCCAAGGCACGCCACTTTTCACGCGTCCGAGCGTCTACTCCTTCGAAGCATAGTAGATGCCCCAGTACCGATATGTAGCACGGACATGATGCAGGAACCCTTGATGAACGAATCCCCTACCGGCGGCGACGCCCAGGCCTTGATTGCCCGACTCGACTGGGCACAAAGCCCGCTGGGCTCTGCCAGCCACTGGCCGCAGAGCCTGCGCACCGCCGTGGACATCGTGATTCACTCGCCCATGCCCATGCTGTTGTTATGGGGACCGGAGCTGTCGCAGATCTACAACGACGGCTTTGCGTTGTTGGCCGGCAACAAACATCCGCAGGCTTTCGGACAACCCACGCACCAGACATGGCCAGAACTTAAAGACTTCACCGACCCCATTTATAGCGCTGTCCTAAAGGGCCAAGTACGTTCCTACAGCGAGCAGCGTTTCAGCCTGCAACGCGATGGCGGTGAATCGGACTTCTGGCTGGACCTGACCTACAGCCCGATTCGTGACGAACGCGGGCAGGTCGCCGGGATCCTGGTCACTGCCATTGAAACCAATGAGCGCCGACGCATCGCCCTGGAGCTCAAACAACGCTCGGAGGCCAGCCTCAAGGCCCAGCACGAAACCGAAGAACGCCTGCAACTGGCCCTCGCCGCCACCGACGCGGTAGGCACCTGGGACTGGGATATCGGCGAAGATCACTTTATTGCCGACGCCCACTTCGCCCAGTTGCACAGTGTTGACCCGGCACTGGCCAACCAACTGCCCATCACCGAATACCTCAACGGCGTGCACCCGGAAGACCGGGGCATGGTTGCCCGCAGCATCAAGCACTGCATCAGCCAGGGCAGCGAATACGCCGAGGAATACCGACTGCTGCAAGCCAGCGGCGCAGTGCGCTGGGTCTTTGCCCGAGGCCGTTGCTACAAGGATCACCACGGTCGCCCCCTGCGTTTTCTCGGTGCCGCTCTGGACCTGACCGAGCGCAAGCACACCGAACAGGCGTTACGGCAGAGCCAGACCGAACTGCAGCTGATCATCAACGCCATGCCGGTGCTGATCGGTTATGTCGATCATGAACAGCGCTTTCGCCTGAACAACAGTGCGTACCTGGACTGGTACGGCATGACCCCGCAGGAGCTGTACGGTAAAACCATTCGCGAAATTCTCGGCGACGAACTCTATGCCACCCGCGTCGAGCACATCAGCGCCGCACTGGCGGGCAAAGCCTGCAGTTTCGAGGCCTATTCACCACACCGCGATGGCCGACCGCGTTATGCGCTGATGAAGTACCTGCCACGCTTTGGTTCTGACGGCTCGGTCAATGGGTTCTACATTTTCGTGATCGACGAAACCGAGCGCAAACAGACCGAGGAAGCCTTGCGCAACCTCAACGAGACGCTGGAAGAACGGGTCGACACACGCACCAAGGCACTGGCTGAAGCCAACCATCGCCTGCAAAACGAAATGTTCGAGCGCGAACGCGCCGAAGATGCGTTGCGCCATGCCCAAAAAATGGAAGCCGTCGGCCAACTCACTGGCGGTATCGCCCACGACTTCAACAACATGCTGACCGGGATTATTGGCAGCCTGGACCTGATGCAGCGCTACATTGCCGATGGGCGTAGCGATGAGATCGGCCGCTTTGCCGATGCGGCCGTGTCGTCAGCCAATCGGGCAGCAGCCCTGACTCACCGGCTGCTGGCATTCTCCCGCCGGCAATCGCTGGACCGTCGACCGCTTGAGCCCAACACACTGGTGCGCTCGCTCGAAGAGCTGTTGCGCCGCACCAAGGGCGAGCATATCGAACTGAAGTTTCAGCTGGCACCGGAAGTCTGGCCGGTCAACACCGATGCCAACCAACTGGAAAACGCCCTGCTCAACCTGGTGATCAACGCCCGCGATGCGATGCCTGAGGGCGGCGAGCTGGTGATTGAAACCGCCAATAGCTACCTCGATGGCAACGACATCAGCACCCTTGAGCCGGTCAAGGCCGGTGACTATGTGATGCTCGGCGTACGCGACAACGGTACCGGCATGACTCCGCGCGTATTGGCCAAGGCCTTCGATCCGTTCTTCACCACCAAGCCTATCGGCCAGGGCACCGGGCTGGGGTTGTCGATGATTTATGGCTTCGCCCAGCAATCCGGCGGCCATGTGACCCTCAGCAGTGAGCCGGGACAAGGCACGTCGGTGCGCCTGTATTTGCCGCGCCTGCACAACGCGCCTCAGCACAGCTCGCTGGCGGCAGTCAGCCTGGGCAGCCCCTATGCGACGGCGGGTGAGTCAGTGGTGCTGGTCGAAGACGACCCTGCGGTGCGTATGCTGGTGCTCAATGTGCTGAACGAACTGGGCTACATCGCCCATGAGGCGCAAGATGCCAAAAACGCCCTGCCGCTGCTGGAGTCAGACCTGCGCATCGATCTGCTGGTAACCGATGTCGGCCTGCCCGGCATGAATGGCCGGCAACTGGCGGAAATTGCCCGTCAGCATCGACCTGGGCTCAACGTATTGTTCATGACCGGTTACGCGGAAAAAGCCGCCGAACGCCAGGGCTTTCTCGAGGAGGGCATGGACCTGCTGGCCAAGCCCTTCACCCTTGAACAACTGGCCGGCAAGATTCGCCACATGATCCGCCGAACAGGATGATTTGAGGCATAATCGCGCCCCGCCGCCACCACCGCTCCAAGGTAACTGCCCCAATGAAAGCTCAAGCCCGCCATATTCTGGTGAAAACGGCCGAAGAAGCCGAACAGCTCAAACAACGCATCGCCAAAGGTGAAGCCTTTGATGTGCTGGCCAAGAAGTATTCCACTTGCCCATCCGGCAAACGCGGGGGTGATCTGGGCGAAGTCCGGCCTGGGCAGATGGTCGGCGCCATCGATGCGGTGATTTTCAAGAAACCGCTGCGTGTCGTGCATGGGCCGATCAAGAGCAAGTTTGGTTATCACCTGGTGCAGGTGTTTTACCGCGATTGACGGATTGGCTTGAGGGCCTCATCGCGAGCAGGCTCGCTCCCACATTGATTGCAGTCACACTACAAAACCTGTGGGAGCAGTCGGGCGGTGTTCCGTTTGCTCGCGATCCGATTGCGCAACAAGCGGCCATTGAGCCTCAATCCTTGGGGATCAGTGCCCCCGGCACCTGGATCACCCGGCTCGCCAACCGATGCCCGGCTTCGGCGGCCTCTGCCGGGCTTGCGCCACGGAGCCGACTGGCCAGATACGCCGCGCTGAACGAATCTCCCGCCGCCGTGGTGTCCACCACCCGTTCGACACGCAGCGCCGGAACCTCGAACGACTCACCATCACAGCGAATCAGACACGGCTCGGCACCGCGTTTGAGCACCACTTCCGGTATGCCGATCTGCTCGTAGGCCGCGAACACCGCCGCCTCATCGGAAAAGCCGAACAACGCCTGTTCATCATCCACTGTCAGCAGTGCCAGATCGACATAGGGCAAGACTTCGCGGTACGCCGTCCGAGCCTGTTCGACGCTGCTCCACAAACGCGGCCGATAGTTGTTGTCAAAGACGATCCGCGCATCCCGCTGACGGGCTTCGATCAGTGTCTCGATGAGCTTTTTACGCCCGGCTTCACCCAACACCGCCAGGGTGATGCCACTGAAATACAGCACGTCGTAATCCGCCAGCGCCGCAAGAGTCGGTGCAGCCGCCGGTGTGGTGAAGCAATCGCGCACGGCCGCTTCGTTGCGCCAGTAGAGGAAACGACGTTCACCCGCCGCATCGGTCTGGATGCAATACAAACCGGGCAAACGTCCCGGCAACCGCTGGACCATGCCCAGGCCGATGCCTTCTTCGGACCAGCTCTGGCACATGGCATCGCTGAAGCTGTCGTCGCCCAGCGCGGTGACGTAATCCACCGTGGCCCCATCGCCCATTTCACGAGACAGGTAGACCGCGGTGTTCAGGGTGTCGCCGCCAAAACTCTGCTGCAGACTGCCGTCGGCGCGCTGCTGCAACTCGATCATGCACTCGCCGATCAGCGCAATGCGCAGGGTGTCGGGGCCGAGAGGGCTGAGGGTGTTCATGGTTGTGGGGTCTCTGGGGTTTCGGTGTTGTCTGGCAGGCCGTCATCGCGAGCAGGCTCGCTCCCACATTGGATCTCCAGTGCTCACAAGATCAGTGTGGGAGCGAGCCTGCTCGCGATGGCCGCGCCTCGGTCTCAAACCTTAAAAACAGGTTTCCATGCTTTCGATGACGTTCAACTGCTCATCCACCAGGCAACCGGTGCGCCACTTATCAAAGGTCAGGCACGGGTGAGACGTACCGAACGAGATGATGTCGCCCACACGCAACTGAACCCCGGGCGCGACCGTCATGAACGCATGCTGATCCATCACCGCCGTCACTGTGCAGGCACTGACATCATCGCCTACCGCCGGCAGCACACCCGCCCGATATCGCAGCAATGGCACCGGCAGCCCCGCGTCATAGGCCACATCGCGCTTGCCCAGGGCGATCACCGCAAACCCCGGCTCCGGCAACGACTGCACATGGGCCCAGACTTCCAGCGCCGGACGCAGGCCTTCGTGCAAGTCGCTACGACGATCGAGCACGCAGCATTGCGCTTCCTTGTAGATGCCATGGTCGTGAGCCACGTAACTGCCCGGACGCAACACGCTGAGGAAACGCCCGGCGGCGTTCTGGGCTTCGAAGGACTCGGCGATCAGGTCATACCAGGCCGACCCCGACGCGGTGATGATGGGCGTGTCGATGGCGAAAGCGCCGCTGTCTTGCAACTGCACCGCGAGGCGTACCAGGGACGCAGCAAACTCACGAATGCCACTGACTGCCTGGTCGCCGTGAATCACCCCTTCGTAGCCTTCAATGCCGGTCAACGCCAACCCTGGCTGTGCCTTGATCGCTTGGGCCAGCGCCAGCACTTCGGCTTCGCTGCGGCAGCCGCAACGGCCACCGACCACGCCGTACTCGATCATCACGTTCAGGCGCAGACCGCGCGCGGCAAAAAAGGCCCCAAGGTCGGCGACGTTGTCCGGGTGATCGACCATGCAGTGAAAGTCGAAAGACGGATCTGCCAGCAACTCGGCGATCAGCGCCATGTTCGGCGCCCCCACCAACTGATTGGCCATCAACACCCGGCGCACGCCATGGGCGTAGGCGGCGCGAGTCTGCACCGCAGTGGCCAGGGTGATGCCCCAGGCGCCCGCCTCCAGTTGGCGGCGAAACAATGACGGAGTCATGCTGGTTTTGCCGTGCGGCGCCAGCTCGGCACCGCTGTTGCTGACGAACGCCTGCATCCAGCGAATGTTGTGTTCCAACGCTTCGCGGTGCAGCACCAGCGCCGGCAGGCTGACGTCACGCACCAGGTTGGCACCGGGCTGGCCGTTGCCCTTTTCCACGGCAGCGATGTTCAAGGCAGAAGGCATGTTCTAACTCCTCACACGCGGCCGCGAACGGCCACTGTTATTCGTTGATGCGACGGGCCAGATTGTTCGCGCTGTCGATCAGCACCCGGCGATAGTCGTTGTAATTGTTCTTGGCATCGGCCCTCGGGGCGACGATGCACAGGGTCGCAATGGCGACGCCACTCGGGTCTTTCACCGGGGCGGCAAAGCAATGGGTAAAGGTGTCGGCGACGCTGTCGAAGGAGAAGAATCCATCGATAGCGGCCTGACGGATTTCCGCCAGAAAACGCTCCAGCGGCAGGCGTTCACCATCAGGCAGGATGAAGTCATCTTCATCGATCAGGTCGACGATTTGCTGGTCGCTCAAGTGCGCCAGCAACAAGCGCCCGGAAGCGGTCCACGGGATCGGCGCGTTCTCGCCGATGTCCGAGGAAATGCGGAAATGCCGCTCGCCCTCCTTCATCAACGCTACCGTGTACTTGCGCCCGTTGAGCAGGCACATCTGCGCGGTTTCGCGGGTCTGGCTGACGATCTCCTGCAAGGCGTGATCGGCCTCGCGGCTCAGGTCGAAATGGCGCAGATGCGCTTGCCCCAGAAAGTACAGTTGCCGGCCAAGGTAGACGTGTCCTTCCTTGCCCACCGGCTCGAGAATTCGTCGTTCAAGCAGCGACGCGACCAGTTCGTAGACCGTGGATTTCGGACTGCCGATACCGCTGGCGATATCGTTCGGGCGCAGTGGCTGGCCGACTTCCTTGAGGAAATCGAGGATATCGAACGCCCGGTCCAGACCGCGAGCCCGGCGCTTGATGGTGTCTTCGGTCATGTCAGTGGGTTCTCATTCAAATTCGCCGGTGAGTTTAACCAGAGTCCTGCGCCGACCGTTAGACCGCCATCGCGCGCAAGCTCGCTCCCACAGGGGAACGCATTCCAAATGTGGGAGCGAGCCTGCTCGCGATGCAGTCACAGCAAATCTCAGGCTTTCTTCTTGTACGCGATGCAATCAATCTCGACCTTGCAGTCGACCATCATGTTCGCCTGCACACAGGCCCGGGCCGGTGCGTGCTCGGGGCTGAAGTATTCGGAGAAGACTTTGTTGAAGCTCCAGAAATCCCGCGGATCTTCCAGCCATACGCCCGTGCGCACCACGTCTTCCAGGCCATAGCCGGCTTCTTCGAGGATCGCGATCAGGTTGCGCATGGTCTGGTGAGTCTGCTCGACGATCCCGCCAGCAATGATTTCGCCGTCCACCGCCGGCACCTGGCCAGACACATGCAGCCAGCCATCCGCTTCGACCGCGCGGGCGAAAGGACGGGGCTGGCCGCCACCGGCGGTGCTACCAGTGCCGTAACGAGTAATGCTCATGGGTGTTTCTCCTGATTCGATATTGAATATTAAAAACGCGTGTTCTTGAGAAACTCCGCCAAACGCGGAGATTGAGGGCGTTCGAACAGTTCCTTGGGTGGCCCCTGCTCTTCGATTCGCCCCTGATTCATGAAGACGATCTTGTCCGAGACTTCAAAGGCAAAACGCATCTCGTGGGTCACCAGCAGCATGGTCATGCCATCCTCGGCCAGGCCCTTGATCACGTTCAATACTTCGCCGACCAGTTCCGGGTCGAGTGCCGACGTCACTTCGTCGAACAGCATCAGGCTCGGGTTCATCGCAATCGCCCGGGCAATCGCTACGCGCTGTTGCTGACCACCCGACAACTGACCCGGATAGTGATCGCGGCGCTCCAGCAGGCCGACACGCTCCAGCCATTTTTCCGCCAGCACCACCGCTTCGTCCTTGTGCAGCTTTTTGACTTTCAGCAGGCCAAGGGTGACGTTCTGCAACGCCGTGAGGTGCGGAAACAGGTTGAACTGCTGGAACGCCATGCCGGTCATGGCCCGATGCTGGGCAATGACTTTTTCCGAGTGGCGCACGCGCTTGCCGTTGACCTCGTGGTAACCGATGGACTCGCCATCGAGCAGGATCCGCCCGCCCTGGAACTCTTCGAGCATGTTCACACAGCGCAGCAGCGTGGTCTTGCCCGAGCCGCTGGAGCCGATCAGCGTGACCACGTTGCCACGCTGCATGGTCAGGTCGACGCCCTTGAGCACTTCGAGCGGACCGTATTGCTTATGCAGATCGCGAATCTCCAGCAGGGCCTGGCTAGCGTTCTGTGTCGAAACTTGAGCTTGAGTCATGGCAAGGCCACCCGCTTTTCAATATGCCGGCCGAGTAATTCGATGGCGTAGTTGATGATGAAAAAGAGAAAACCGGCAAACAGGTAAAACTCCAGGGTCATGAAGGTCCGGGCGATGATCTGCTGGGTACTCAGCAGCAACTCGGCTACACCGATCACCGAGAGCAAGGTCGAGGCCTTGACGATTTCGGTCGACGAGTTGACCCAGGTCGGCAAAATCTGCCGCAACGCCTGAGGCAGCAGCACGTAAGCGAGGGCCTGATAAAACGTCAGGCCGATGGCCTTGCTCGCTTCCATCTGCCCACGTGGCAATGCTTGCAACGCACCGCGAACGATCTCGGCAACGTGCGAACCGCAGAACAGCGTCAACCCCAGCACTCCCGCCTGGAACGCATCGATCTGCCAGCCCAGTGCGGGCGCCATGTAGAAGCAGGCCAGCACCAGCACAAACACCGGCGTGCCACGGATCAGGTCAACGTAAAAGCGAAACGGCGCGCGCATCCAGAACTTGCCGTAGGTCAGCACCAGCCCGGCAACAATGCCGATCAGGGTGCCCAGCATGATCGCCAGGACAGAGCACTGCACACTGGTCAAAAAGCCCGACCACAGGGTTTCGCGGGCGACCCATAACTCATGCAACCAACTTGGGGACTCGTACATGGGTGCACTCCTAACGGCGAATCGCCAGACGCTGCTCGAGGTAACGCAGCAGCATCGCGATGAGATAACAGGCCGCAACATAGAGCGCTGTCGTCACCAGCCAGGTTTCAATGACCCGGTAGCTCTCGACGTTGATCTTGCGCGCGTAATAGGTCAGCTCCGGCACGGCAATCGCCGCCGCCAGCGAGGTGTCCTTGAACAGCGAAATGAAGTTGTTCGAAAGTGCGGGCAGCACGTTGCGCAACATCACTGGCACGGTGACGTACGCCTTGACCTGCCACTCCCCCAGACCAATCGCCAGCCCGGCTTCACGCAGGCCTTTGGGGATGCTCAACAACCCGCCACGGAACACTTCGGTCAGGTACGCCCCGGCATACAACGACAGGGTGATGATGAACGACGGCAGCTTGTCCAGCCGGATACCCAGGCTCGGCAGCGCAAAGTAGATCAGCAGAATCAACACCAGAATCGGCGTGTTACGGATCACCGTCACGTACACCGACGCCAGCACCCGCAATGCGCGGTGCTTTGAGAGCAAAGCAAACGCCATCAGCAGGCCGATCACGCAACCGATGGCGATCGACACCAACGCCAGTTCAAGACCCAGACCGAGCCCCGCCAGCAAGGTGTCGAAATCGCGCCAGACGGCGGCAAAGTTCAACTGATAGTTCATGGTCAGCAGTACCTTGAGCGGGGCGCGTCAGAAGCGCCCCACTCTCACGGGATCATTTGAATTCGACGGGGAAGCCAATTGCCGGGGAAGGCAGATCGACACCAAACCACTGTTTGAACGACGCCGCGTAAGTCGGGAACTCAACGCCGGTCATGGCTTCATGCAAGACGGTATTGACGAAGTTCAGCCAGTCCTGATCGCCGCGCTTGACCGCGCAGGCGTAGGTTTGCGGGCTCCAGGCGTAGGTCGGGCTGCGATAGCGGCCAGGGTTCTGCACCATCAGGTATTTGACCGAAGACTGGTCGGTGGCAGCGGTGTCGGCACGGCCGGAGTTCACTGCCTGGTACATCAGGTCGACGCTGTCGTATTGGTCAACCTTGGCCTTGGGCAGCGCCTGGTGCACCAATTCTTCGGCATAGACGTTTTGCAGCACCGCCACGGTGACGCTGTCGCCGGCCGCCTTCAGGTCTTCGATTTCCTTGTATTTGCTGTTGGCCGGCAACAGCAGGCCAACGCCTTCGCGATAGTACGGCAGGGTGAACGCCACTTGCTGCGCACGGCTGGCGGTGACGGTAATGAACTGGCAGCTCATGTCGACCTTGTCGGTCAGCAGATTGGGAATCCGTGCATCCGACGACTGCACCACGAATTCGACCTTGCTCGGGTCATTGAACAAGCCCTTGGCGACCATCCGCCCGATGTCGATATCAAAACCCTGCAATTTGCCGTCCGCGCCCTGGAAGTGCCACGGCGCGTTGGTGCTGCCCGTGCCCACGATCAAATGCCCGCGCTTCAACACATTGTCGAGCTTGCTGTCCGCCGCCTGGGCAATGCCCACGGCAGAGGCTGTGGCCGCAAAGAGAAAAACACACGCTGTAAACAAGGAAAGTCGACGCTGCATGACGGGCACTCCAGGATGATGTTTATTCCGCTATACCGGAACGTGGTATGTAACAACGGAATAGACAGCAGAAAGTGTGCCATAGCCCGGCAGACAAATCCCCCAGGAAATGAAATATGAATTGAATCAAAGGGATGCGAAAAAACACAAAACAGGCGTTACCAAACGACGCAGCGCACAAGCGCTACCGTTGGCTACAGGCACGGGTAGTGGGGCCCCAATTGAGGGCGAGCGAGCCGATAGGTGTCACGAAAACCGGAATGACTCACCACGCCGTCGAGCGTCTTGCTCTACGACCTTGAACAAACCTCTATTCCCCCTCGGTTGTAGAACAGAGCTTCAAGCAACTCGATCGCATAACCACCTCCGGACTCCAACCCCGGCCCCGCACGGCGGGTGCGTATCGGGACCACAGGGGATGCCCCCCGTGGTTGAGTAGATTCTCAAGTTCGGCATTCAAGCGCTTACTGTTAAACACCCCAAGTCATCGCTGCCTACTGTCAACTTTGACAGTAGATGACTCGTCACCCACCACATTAACCTAGAGCCGCTGAGGCCTATAAAGATCGCGCCGAGATTTGAAGTTTCCAAATGCACATAAACAGGAGTTCTGAAATGTCCAAAGAAACGGCAAGCGTCAATCTCATTCGCAATGGTGATTTTTCGAATCAAGGGAAAGACTGGCACCCCTTTCCAGTTGATGGTAGCGGGGTAAGTTATGAAGAAGGTTGCTGTGATTTATTGAAGGTTAACGCGTATATCCTCCAAAACGTAGCCACGGGCACAGGAGGCAGCTTCCGCTTTTCCGTGAAGATGAAAACGGACCGACTCGCGGCATGCCAAGCCGAGTTGAGCCTCCTGCCGTCCGGGACACGGGTGACTCTCAATTTAGAGGGTAACAAATCCTGGACTATCAAAGAGTTTCTCTTCGAAGCACCTGCCGACACCAACAAGATGATCGTCGTACTGCAAGCAAATGATGGAGAAACGGGCACCAAATCGTCCTTCGACGATGTAGTGCTCGAACGACGCTGAACAACGCAGTGGATTGACAGCGATCCGTCAGCTCTCCTGACGGACTGTTCGTACTCACACCCTCCTTTAATTTTGTACACGTACCTGCACTCGATGCTTACTGTCAGAAGGAGTAGTCCGTGAATCCGAAAACCTCTCCCATTTCCCTGGCACCGCAATACCGCCGTGCATTGAAGACCTACCGCCCGGTCGTCCTGTATTTCGGTCATCCGCACTGTTACGCCTGTGGGTTCGCGGGGCCGATATTTCTGGCGGCGGCCGAGGCCTATAAAGATCGCGCCGAGTTTTACATGTTGAATACCGCCGATTCCCCGCGCCACCCCAAGGTCAGCGGTACCCCCACCGTGCTCTTCTATCTCAACGGCAAACTGCTGAAAAAACTCAAGGGTTTTGAAAGCGCAGAAGCCCTGGTCGCTGTCTTTGCCAGCCTCATCGGCAAGGCCCGATGCAAATCTGTCGTGCGCAAGCCTCGCCATAATCTGCAATGGTTGCGGCAAACCCTTGGCACCTTGCGTACCGTCCCACGGGCACATCGACTGATCGATCGTCGAGCCGCCGTCAGCATCTCTCGCTGAGAAGCTCAAAGGCGTATTGGACAACCCCCCGATCCACTGCTTTCCTTTAATGGACCGATTGAGAAGCGTTTGCTCAAGCCGCGAGGTTCGAGCAACGTATCGGTTCGGGAGGGGCAATGTCGTTCAAAGTCATGATGGTTTTCGGTACTCGGCCGGAGGCCATCAAGATGGCGCCGTTGGCCCGGGTTCTGCGTCAGTGGCCTGGTGTCGAGCTGAACATCTGTTCCACCGGCCAGCACCTGGAAATGCTCAAACAAGTGCTCGACTCCTTCGAATTGACAGTCGATGAAAACTTGCAAGTGATGACCCAGGGCCAGTCTCTCAGCGGCTTGTCTCAGCAACTGCTGATCAACCTGGATAAAAGCTATGAACGCCTGCATCCGGACATCGTGCTGGTACACGGCGATACCACCACCAGCTTCATCGCCGCCCTCGCCGCCTTTTATCGTCACTTGCCGATCGGCCACATCGAGGCTGGTCTGCGCACCGGCAACCTGCGCGCACCATGGCCGGAAGAAGCCAACCGACGTCTGACCGGGGTGATTGCCGACCTGCACTTTTCACCGACCCGTAACGCCCAGGACAACCTGCTGCGCGAAGGTGTGCCGCTGGAAAGCATCGAGATCACCGGTAACACCGTGATCGATGCACTGTTGTGGATGCGTACCCATCAGCAGGAAATCCACTGGCACCCCGCCGCCGGCTCTCCGCTGGCGATGCTCGATGACAATCGACGCATAGTGCTGATCACCGGCCATCGTCGGGAAAACTTCGGCGAAGGCTTTCGCAATATCTGCCAGGCCCTGGCTGACCTGGCCCTGCGCTATCCCGATGTCCAGTTCGTCTACCCGGTGCATCTGAATCCGCGGGTGCAAAACGCCGTGTATGACATGCTTTCGGACAAGCCGAACATCTATCTGATCGCACCTCAGAACTATCAGCATTTCGTCTGGCTGATGGGCCGTGCACACATCATCCTGACCGACTCCGGTGGCATCCAGGAGGAGGCGCCCTCCATTGGTAAACCGTTGCTGGTGTTGCGCGAAGTGACCGAGCGGCCATCAGTGCTCGAAGGTGGCACCGTGTTGCTGGTGGGCACCGACACCGCGAAGATCATCAAGGAAACCAGCCGGCTACTCGATGACGAGGCCACCTACAAACGCATGAGCCGCATCCACAGCCCTTACGGTGATGGGCACGCCAGTGAACGTATCGCCAAACGTCTATGCACCTGGTTGAGCGCGCACTCGGCGAGTAGCACGTTATGAGCCTGGCGTTTGTCGATTTCCTTGCATACGTACTGTTTGGCCTGAAATACCTTGCGATCACCCTGGCCTTGTTGATGTTCGTGCTGGGTCTGGATGACCTGTTCATCGACCTGATGTACTGGAGCCGCAAGTTGATCCGGCGCTGGCGGATCTACGAAAAGTTCAAGCGTGCCGATGAACAGCGGCTCTACGAGATCCCCGAGAAGCCCTTGGCGATCATGGTGCCGGCGTGGAACGAAGTTGGCGTGGTCGGTGAAATGGCCCGGCTCGCGGCCTCGACCCTCGACTATGAGAACTACCAGATCTTCGTCGGCACCTACCCCAACGACGCCGAGACCCAGGCTGACGTCGATGCGGTGTGCCGGCACTATCCCAACGTACACAAAGTGGTCTGCGCCCGCCCCGGCCCGACCAGCAAGGCCGACTGCCTGAACAACATCATCGACGCGATCTTGCGCTTTGAAAGCGAAGCGAAAATCGAGTTCGCCGGGTTCATCCTGCACGACGCCGAAGACGTGATTTCACCGATGGAGTTGCGCCTCTTCAACTACCTGCTGCCGAGCAAGGACCTGATCCAGATTCCGGTCTACCCTTACGCGCCGGAGTGGCACGGCTTCACCGCCGGGCACTATGTCGATGAGTTCGCCGAGAACCACGGCAAGGACGTGATCGTGCGCGAGGCGCTGACCGGCCAGGTGCCGAGCGCGGGTGTGGGCACCTGTTTCAGCCGCAAGGCGATCAGCGCCCTGCTGGAGGACGGCGATGGCATCGCCTTCGACGTGCAGAGCCTGACCGAAGACTACGACATCGGTTTCCGCCTCAAGCAAAAAGGCATGAAGTGCATCTTCGCCCGCTACTCGGTCATCGACCCGAAACTGGCGCTGGAACAGAAGTGGGTATTGGGTATGAACCGCGCGTTCTCCCAGGTCATTTGCGTACGCGAACACTTTCCGCGTGATTTGCAGCACGCGATCCGGCAGAAATCGCGCTGGATTGTCGGCATCGTGTTCCAGGGCACCAAAAACCTCGGCTGGAGCAGCAAGGGCTCGCTGAACTATTTTCTCTGGCGCGACCGCCGGGGCCTGATCGCCTACCTGCTGAGTTTTATGGTCAACCTGCTGTTTCTGGTGCTGCTGGCAATGTGGCTGGTCACCCTCATTTCACCGAACGCCTGGCGCTTCCCCTCGATTCTCTCGGACAGCATCCTGCTTTCAATACTGCTCTGGCTGAACGGTTTGATGCTGCTCAACCGTCTGTTCCAGCGCGCCTGGTTCGTCACCCGTTTCTATGGTCTGGGTCAGGGCCTGCTGTCGGCGCCACGAATGATGTGGAGCAACTTCGTGAATTTCTTCGCCAACCTGCGCGCCCTGCGCCAGGTCATGGAAATGGGCGACTCGCGCCGCGTGGCCTGGGACAAGACTACCCACGAGTTCCCGGCGCTGGCCAAGGCCCAACGCACTCCGCTGGGCCATCGACTGGTAGAAAAAGGCCTGCTGAGCGAGGAACAGCTGGAAGCTGCGATCACCAACCCGGTGCGTCGTCGCCTCGGTCATGAACTGCTGCTGCGCGAGCACATCAACAGTACCCAACTGGTCGAAACCCTGGCCGAGCAACTGGACCTGGAGTGGGCGCCACTCAATCCGTTCAAGCTCGACAAACAGCTGATCGACCGCGTACCGCGCAAAGTCGCCACCCACTACGGCGTGTTGCCGGTTGCCTTGGAAGGCACCACCCTGGTGCTGGCCTCCGAAGGCCCGGTCAGTCAGGTTTCGCTGGGGGCCATCAGCCGTCAATTGAAACGCCCGGTTCGCTGCCGTCTGGCACCGCAGGGCCGAGTCACGCTGGGTATCCGCTACTGGTACCCAAGCCCCCTGCAAAACGAGGAAGTCCGTCACATGCTGCAGGTGCTTGAGCGTCATCAGGACGATGAGGCCCTGCTGGAACGCGTCGGCCATCACCAGGTATTGCTCGGCAACCTGCTGCAAGTGCGTGGCATGGTCCCGACAACACTGTTCAATCAGGCGCTGATCGACTTCGACGCCGAGCGCATGTCGCTGGGCGATCACCTGATCGAGCGCGGCATGATCACCCCAGAGATTCTGCAACAGGCGCTGGCCGAGCAATCCGCTGAACAACAAGCAGCTTTCCGCATCGCCCGGGAGGTCGCATGAGGCCGGGTATTTGTCATCAACTGATGCTCGCTAGCCTGTTGCTTGGCGTGAGCGCTGCCAGTTGGGTAGACGCGGCACCGCTGAGCGATTTCGAGCAGTTCCGCAGTTTCCCGTATATGGACCGCAGCTACCGCGAAGCGAAAAAAGGCAACTGGGCTGAAGTCGAACGACTGATGCAGCACTTGCTGACCATCGTCCCGAAAAACGACGAGGCCCGGGCATTGCTGGTCGAGGCCCTGGCCAAGCAACGGCGTTACAACGAAGCCGTGCAAGCATTGCCGGACAACCCGGACAACAGCGAGGCCCTGCTCAACCTGCGACTGACCTGGATCGAACAGGACCCACCCACCTCCGAACAGGTTGAAAAATGGCTGGACACCAGCCCTCTCAACCAACGCGTGCGCCTGTGGCAGGCCTACAGCTTGAGCTTGGCCAAGTTTGGTGGCGCACTCAAAGCCCACGACTGGCTGGCACAATTGTCGCCAAAGGGGGACGACAACATCCTGCGTCTGGCCCGCGCCAACTGGTCCGAACAACTGCATGACTGGAACGGCACCATCGAGCAACTCGCGCCATTGGCGGCGCGTAAACAACTCGACGCCGAAGGTTGGCATCGATTGGCCAACGCCTATGTGCAACGCCTCGAAGAAACGCCTTTGCAGGATCTGCTGCAACAGGCGCCGACCCCGGAAGCGGCACACAAGGTGCGGTTGGCGATGATCGACCGGGCGATTGCCATGGGCCACATCCAACAGGCTCAACGCTGGATGCAATCACTGCCGGCCGACGACCTTGCCGATCCGGCCCAGCGCCAACGACTCTGGGAACTGGCGCGGCAAACCGGCGACACGCAGGCCGTGCAACGCCTGAGTAGCGAGTTACAGCGCCCGTGCCTGGAAACCGCGCAATGGCTATCGCGTCGCGACCCGCAAGCCGCCCTCGACCAATTGCGTGGTTGCTCACCCAGCGATGACCCGCAGACCTGGCTGGTTCTCGCGCAACGCCTGCAAGCCACCGAACTGCTGCAAAACCAGCGTTTGCCCGAACCCTGGGACAGCAAACGCCGCGAACGCTTGCTCGATGTCTGGCAGCAACAAGGCCAGAGCGACAAAGTCATGGCCTGGCTCGCCAGCCAAGCGCAAACCGCCGACGTGGTGAAACGCCGCGCCGAACTGCTGCAGGCGCTGGGCCGTAGCGCCGAAGCAGCCACCCTGTGGGAACGGCATTACCAGCAGACCGGCAATCTCGACTCACTCAATCAAGCCACCTACCTGGCGCTCAACAATGGCCAGCGTGAGCATGCGCAGTCATTGCTGGAAGATACCTTCGACCGCCATGGCGGGCGCTTGCCGGCGGCCATGTTGCAACGTCTGGCCGGGCTCTATGGCTCGTCGTCGACGACAACCCCTGCTCAGCAAAAACGCATGGCCTTGCTGTTGAATCGGGTCGACGCGGCGACGCGCGGCCAATTGCTCGGACAACTGGCCGAGAACGGCCAGTGCGACGCGGTACGCCAGGCGATCGGCGTGCAGCCTGCCGATCCCGGCGAACTCCGCGCGCTGGGTCGCTGCGCTATGCCAGACCGGCCAGGCGAAGCCGTGGTCTATTACCAGACCGCGGAAAATTTCGGGGATCGCGGCAGTCGCTTACCGCTGGCCTATGCCCTCGAAGCCTCCGGCGACTCGGCAGGCGCCTTGCGTATCTGGCGTAGCGTGCCGGACAGCCAGCTCACCGAGAACGCCCGCCTCACCGCCAGCCGCAGCGCATTGAACATCGGCGCCACCGACACCGCCGAACGCTATTGGCAGCAAAGCCGCACCCGCGGCAGCAACGAATGGGCCCTCGGCGCGGCAATCGCCCAAGCCCGGGGCAATGACGCGCTGGCCCTTGAGCGTCAGCGCCAGGCATTACGGCAATCCCCTGACGCCGGGCATTTCTATGCCGCCTCGGTGACAGCACAAAAGGCTGGGGATCTGCCGCAAAGTACGGAGTGGCTGGCCGAAGCGGTACGCCGCGACCCGAAAAACCCGCGCTACAGCGCCGACTACGGCATGCGCCTGGCCGGTGCCGAGTCCCGCCAAGAACGGGCTCGCGCGATTCCCTTCCTGCAAACCGCCACCCACCATTTCCCCGAAGACTATAGCCTCGGCGAGACCCTGGCCTGGCGCTATGACGAAGTCGAAGACAGCGCCTCGGCGCGCCAGGAACTGCGCCGGGTCATCGATCTGGAGCAAAACCCGGTGGCCGCTGACGACGACAGCGGCAGTCTCGAGGCCCGCCGTTATCGCCAACGTCGCGCTCACGAAACCCTGTCCAGACGTGACAGCCTGACCCTCGCCAGCACCTGGTCGCCGGCCGGGGTTTCGACCAACGACATCCTGCGCCCCGACAACACCCAAGGCACTGCTCGCCACGCTGCCTCGCAAAATGTGCAGGTCGCCATGTGGGACCACGCCCTGGGTGATGAACCCAGCCGCGCCGGCAGCACGCTATCGGTGTATGGCCGGGCATTGCTGGGCGGCGCTGGTCGCTCCAGTTACGCACAATCCGTCGGCACGGGCCTGGGCCTGCGCTACAAACCCTGGGGTACGGCGAACATCAACTTCTACGCCGAGATCTACAAACAGAACACCTTCGACGATCAGCACAAGCAAGGCCTGAATCTGGGTGAATTTCTCAACCCGAATCAGCTCTGGGACCAGCTCAACGACCACCGCAAAGACGGCCACACCAGCACCGACTATTTGCTGCGCACCACCGCCTCGTTCCTCGATCAAGGTCGCTTCCGCAACGACTGGCGGGTTGATGAAAGCGACTGGGAGGAGCGTTTTCTCTACCTCGATGCGGCGTGGTGGACCAAGGCTGGTGACCATCAATGGCTGTCGCGCTTCCAGCAAGGGCACACCTGGAAACTGCCGTTCAACAGCGCGCAAACCATCATGCCGTATGGCTTCCTCGAGTTCGCCAGCCAGGACCCGGGCAACGACTGGCGCCAGGACCTGCGCACCGGTCTCGGCCTGCGTTGGCAATGGTGGTTTAACGACGACACCTATAACGCCTATCGCGCGCACCTGACCGTGCGCACCGAGTATCAACAATCGCTGGGCGGCAATTTGTATGAAGGTGGCAATGGCGTGCTGTTGGGTGTGGAGTTGAACTTCTGATGAGTCGACTGATGCTTCTTTGCTGCTTGCTGACGCTGGGTAGCCAACAGGTCTGCGCTGATGAGCGGATTTTCTATCAACCGTTGAACGTCGACGCCAGCCTGAGCCAGGCGCAATGGCGACAGGTCTGGCAGGACAGCGCCAAACAAGGCGCGACCACGGTCATCGTGCAGTGGACGGCGTACGGTGATTCAACCTTTGGCGAAGCCAACGGCTGGCTCGCCAACAGTCTGCGCCAGGCTCAGGCGCAGGGCTTGAAGCTGGTGCTCGGGCTGTCCATGGACCCGGCGTACTACCAGCGTATCGACCCGCTCGACAGCGCCGGGCTGGCGTCCTACTGGCAAGCGCAACTGGGACAGTCACTGGCCCAGCAGCAAAAACTGCGCAAGGACTGGAAACTGCCCGTCAGCGGCTGGTACTTGCCGCTGGAGCTGGATGATGCGCACTTCACGGCTGCCGACAGCCGCGAGCACTTGCAACGGCAGCTCCAGGACTTCGCCCACCAACTCGACGCACCGCTGCACATCAGCGCGTTCAGTGCCGGCAAACTGGCGCCGCAGGTCAATGCAGACTGGCTGGGAAAGTTGGCCAGCAGCGGGATTGAGGTCTGGTGGCAGGACGGCGCCGGTACTGGACGCCTGCCGTCGGTGGTGCGCAACAGTTACGCCAGTGCACTGCCCTGCTCGGTCGGTATCGTGCATGAAGCGTTCCGTCAGGTCAGCGCCGAAGGCCAGCCGTTCCGTGCCGAGCCGGCCACCCCGGACGCCACCTCCAATGGCTGCCATCCAACAGCCGTGTTCGACTTGCGCTACCGTCCGTGGGGACGGGTGATTCTGGACAATCAACAAAAAAACCATCCGGGCGATGTACAAAACCATTGAAGCTCAGGCGTGCTTGAACAACGCCAGCACGCGCTCGGTATTCTCCGAACACGCCATCCCCTCAGGCCGGGCCTTGATGGTTTCGATCATGCCCAGCAACTTCGCCTTGCTCTGCGCCAGATGCTGTTGCATCTCTTCGATCTGCCCGACCTTGCGCTCCAGGCTCGATACCAGTTCGTCATGCCTGAGTTCACCCTGCTTCGGGCTGGTGAGCCGTTGCTGGTCAAGCTGTGGCGCGAGGGGCATGACAGCCACCCACAATTGCCGCCGATCACCTGGAAGCGCAAGCCCCTGGCGGCACTGGCCAACATGGCTGTCGTGCGTTTTCAGATCCAGCGCCTGAGCCGCGGTCGCCAGCCAAAACCTGCGGTGCCGGCGCTCTGGGCGTTGATCCTCGACCAGCTGTACATCGCCAAACGCACGCGCCAGTACCGGGCTGCGATGAGCAAATAGCCGGATGGCTTATGCAGCTCCTGCGAGGTGTGGGTCAACGAAACAGGCGGGGCCAGTGCCAACGAACGGGGCGAGGCCGCTTGAACCGTTCCCGGAGCATCCAGCCCATGCTCACCAGCATCAACGGCACATGCCCCTGTTCTGCCAGCATCGGCAACAACATCAGCGCCCAGCACGACCCGACGCACCAGCCCGCGCTGACCATGCCGTATCTCAGACAATCCTTGAAAAAGTCGAGGCCGAACGCCGAAATCCTTGGCTGGTTATGACAGTGATTCAAACACGCTTGCTTGAACGGCGAAGCCTGCCAGACCAGGCACACTCCCAGCGCGACGATCAATGTGTCCATCGGGGAAAACCCGAGTATCACCCGCGCGCCCACTGTCAGCGCCATCAGCACCACGCCGGCCAGGGTCCAGATGGCCGAAAAACCGATGACGAACAACGCCACAGCCTGCCAGCGCTTGCGCAACAGGCTGCGTCGCCACACGTAGTCGAGCGGATGCACCAGTAACAACGGCATCATCGCCAGCAACATCAACCACCACGAAGACAACAACTGGCGAGGGGGATTGAACAGCAACACCTGTTCAACCCCTTGCCTGCTGACAGCATGATCCAGTGCCGGAAACGTCCCGCAGAACGCCGGGATCGACAACATCTGCGCCGCTCCCAGCAACAGCCCCCACCCGGCCAGGCTGATCAGGATCAGCCATGGCCGGGGGCCTCGGGTCAACGCGAGCACCAGGTACTGCGCCATGCTCAGCTCCCTTGCCGATAGACGCTCACTCTGCCCACGCTGACGTTGTCGCCAGGCAGTATCTGCGTGGCTGCAACGAACCGGACCGTCAACTTCGTCAAATCCGGTGCACCACTGGCGCTGAGTTTGTCGAAGATATCGGTGATTTCCAGTACATGGCACAAGCCCTTGCCACCGTGCTGGCTATCCGTGCGGCTGGCGTTGCTCACCCCGAACAGCGAAATCGAGCCTGCACGCACATCTGGAGCGGCGGACGATTGACCTTCGACCGGCAGACTGATGTACACGTCATACGTAGCCGCATCGTTATTGCCGCGAATGTTCTCCAGGTTCAGGAACACCCGGTCGAGATCGGCTGGCGCCGCCGTCGCGCTGAACGCCCGGGTCTTCAAATTACCGAAAACCTTGGCCGACGTTGCCTTGTCCAGGCGCACCGGGGTTTCGACAGTCGCACTGTTCAGGTCAATGGCCTGGTCGTTGGCGCCGAGTAATTCGGCAGTGACAGGTTTGCTCAATGTCTTCTCCTTCGCGCCCACAGCTGCGGGGACCGGAGGTGCTGCGCCGAGTGTTTCAAGCCGCTGCTCGAACGCACGAGTACCGTGCAAAGGATCGGAAGTGTCCTCATACACATAATCGAGTTTAGGCGCCCGCGTATCCAGCATATCCCCGACGCGGAACGACCAGCGATCACCACTGGTCGTCGGCACGGCGAAACCTCGGCCACCGGTCGGCGGGCCGGAAACCCATGCCGCCGACACCGGGTTCTGGTCGTGCGAGTCGCGCTTGCGCCAGACATCCCAGAGCCGGTCGATATTGGCATGGTGCAGCCAGAAAATCGGGTCAAGGGCCGCGGTATCCGGGTTGATCATCAGGCCATTGGGATAGGGGCTGCGGTTCGAACGGCCACCCACTGCAACGTGTACGTAGTTGTGCGGTTGCTGCTCAAGCAGACCGCTCACTTCGCCATCGTGCTCGAACACCGACTCAGGGCCGCCAAAACCTGGCGTACCACCCGAGGAAGAGCCGGCAAAATGGTGTTCCTTGAGGGCTGGACGAAGGTCGATCCGCGCGGGGTCGAGGACAATCACGCCGTCGCCTCTGGAGCCGAACCGGCGTTGCACATACAGTGGATTCTGCTCGCTATTGGGGAGCGTGGTAGCGGCGAAACAGGCAGGCAGTTTCAACGTCTGCTGGTTGTCGTTGTAGTTCCAGTAAGGCAGCGACCAGTCAGTCGGCCCGCCCAGGCCGACAATCGCCGCCCGGACAATCTGTTCGAATGAAGCCAGGTAGCCACGGTGCCAGGGCAGGAAATACCAGGATTGGTGTTGGCATTGATTCCAGTAGAGATCCTGATCTTCTTGCGGCGGCAATTTTTCACCCGGCCGCAAGTAACCGGCATCTTGCCAAAGCTGAACGTCGATACCGTGAATCGCCGCCAGAAACCGCCAACTGGTGCGATCAGTGATTGGCCTTTGCTGCAGGACTCCGACACCGCGTGCGTACCACAACAACGCATCACTCCAGCCAGATCCCAGATTCCATACATCACGCCGTACATGTGCCATGGTAGATCTCCCTGAAAAACCGCGTGGATGAGGAGCGCACTCCTCAACAGGCAACGGTAGATCAGGTGCCGCACAGCCCCTGTGAAAGCAGACCGGCGGCATGACCTTCACGGCCAGGCAGAATCGGCGATCATTTACCGCCCGGAAAAACGCAACCGCGAGAGCATTCGCAGGTCGCCGTCCAGGTAATAGGCGTTGGTCCAGCTGTCATCCACCGCCAGGGGCGGAACCTGCTTGAGGTCCTCTTGCCTGGCGGCATAGCGGAAGCGGTAATGCTCGTAGAAGCGCAGCAATTCCAGGCCGTATCGGTCGGCCAGATCGGTGTCGCCGCGAATGATCAGGAAGTTTTCGTCGTTGCCTTCACTGGCATTGATGCTCAGGTTGTGACTGCCGCTGATGATCACCGGCGCGTCGGTGGTGAAGTCGACGACGATGGCTTTGAGGTGCACCAACAGATCGCCCTTCTGGCCTTTCATGCTTTCCTTGAGCCAGCCTTCGATACCGGTGTTGAGCAACGCGGTGGCGGCGAAATCGGCCGTGCGGTCGGCGTGGTAACCGGTGATGCGGCTGGCGGTGTTTTGCAGGCCATAGCGCAGCACATCGTCGTGGGGCTGACCGAGCAAGGCGTTGAGGATTTCGTCCGGCAGCGCGAACGCGGTGACAAACAGAACGTCCTTCTTCGCCGCATTGATGATCTCGACGAATTGCTGCAGATCGGCCTGGCCGGTACGTGGTGAGAAACCGACAAACAACGGCTGTGACGGGTCCATCGGGTTGTTCTTGGTCAACCAGGTACGCGTAGCGCCCACGTCGGTCGGCGCAGCCCAGATCTGCTCGAACACTTGCAAATAACGGACACCCACAGCGGTATTGTCCAGCACATGCACCACGTTGGCCTGGCGGTAGACGCCGTTGTCGGTGAAATTGGTACTGCCGCACAGCACCGATTGCGGCCGATATTCACCACCATCGATCTTGCTCAGCACGATGAATTTGTCGTGGAAGATCGCGTGGGTCACCCGCCCCCGCTTGCTCTCGTCAGGAAGCTTCGCCAGGCTCTCTTCATTCATGGTGGTGTCGGCATCACCGGGCTTGGCGTGATACAGCACCCGAACCTTGGCACCCCGCCCAAACGCTGCGTTGACCGCATCGATAATGGTTGGCAGTTGATACTCGTAAATCGCAATGTCCAGCGCCCACTGGCCATCCACGGCGCGCTCGATGAAACCGGTGATCTGCTCCAGCAAGCCGTTCTCCAGCCATTGCCGTGGTGCGGCGGGCCAGTCGTCGAGGGACAGGTTCTTGTTGGCGCTCAGCTGTGCATCGAGCTCGGGGAATTCCCGGGAGAAGGCCTGGCTGGCCGCCACTGCACGATTGAAAATGACATGCTGGCCTGCCGGCAAACCATTGTCGGTGGTAACCGTCACTGCCAAGGCCTCGCCCAATTGCGGCGCATCCGGCGTGCCATAAGCCAGGTGAACCCGGTAGTTGATCGTTACCCCGGGTTTGACGATGTAATCGGCCCAGCGAAATTTCTGCAACGGCGCGCTGTCGCTGGGCGTCGCGTTGTACTGGGGAAAGGTGTGCGCCTTGCCTGGGAAAGTCAGGCTGTTGAACAAAAACTCCCAGGGCCCGCTGCCCTGCTGTTTTTCGATGGCAAAACCGAGCAGGCCTTTGCGTCGCGGTTCAGCCAGGTCCATGGCCAGTAACACACCGTTGGTACCGGCATAGGCTTTGACGCGGAAATCGTCCTGACTGTTAGCGGCTAGAACACGCATGATCCACTCCTGTGATGAGCTGAACCCACAGCATAGGTGCTGTTGGCAATTCGGCAGATTAAAGCATGTCGATATGTCGATAATCTGCGTTCAACTCGTGTGCCAGGGTTTTCGCCCGGCCCAAACGAATCGGCCCGCGCTCGATGTCCACCAGCAACGCCGGGCAATTGAGTGCCACCCGCACTGGCGGGTCTTTGAGGCGGCCATCGGTCAACAGCAACACGCGTTGTTGCTCTGCCGGGAAACGCTTTTGCCGCAACGCCAGCCACTGCGTCGCCTCATCCAGCGCGGCGAACAGCGGCGTGCCTCCGCCCGCACCGAGTGCGTCAAGCCAGTCGCGCAGGCTGGCCGAGGCTTTCAGGCCTTGCACCTGCCACTTCGGTGCAGCGCCACTGGCGGTCAATAGCGCCAGCCGCGCACGTTGGCGATAGGCGTCGTCGAACAGTTGCGCCAGCAGGCCTTTGGCGTCACTCAGCGCCTGATGCCGCCGGGTCGAGGCCGAGGCATCGACAATCACCAGCCACAGCTCGTGGGGTGAACGACTGCGCAGATGGAACAGCAGATCTTCGCGCTGACGCGGACGGCCGTTGAGCAGCGTGCCGGGCCAATTGACCGAGCCGTTTTGGCTGGCTTGACGCTGACCTTGCCTGCCGTTTTTCAGGTGTCCTGCACGGGGTTTGGCATTCGCCCCCGCGTCAGATCGAGGGCGAATGCCTAGGGCTTTTTTGGCCAGCTCGGCACTTCACGGCGGGCGCCGGTGGGTAATGCCTGAGCCGGCATTTCACCCCACTGGCCCTGGCCTTCGCCGGGGTTCAGTTGTTGGGCGGCGGACGCGTCTGGCGTGGAGTTCTGGCGCGGCGCGGACGGCGGCGTGTCGCGACGACGATGGCGCAGGGCAAACTCGGCCACTGCATCGATGTCTTCCTCGCCGATCGCCCCGGCCCCACGCCACGCCGCATGGGCGCGGGCGGCACGCAGCCAGACCAGGTCGGCACGCAAGCCGTCGACCCCGGCGGCAAAACAACGCTCGGTGATCTGCGCCAGTGCCTGATCATCCAGAGGAATGCTCGCCAGTGCTGCACGTGCACCTTGGCAGCGTTCACGCAATGCCTGCTGCTGACTTTCCCACTCGGCGCAAAAAACGTGGGGGTCGCTGTCGAAGTCCAGCCGGCGACGGATGATCTGACCGCGCTCAAGCGGCGCCGTGTGACCGCTGAGGGCGACGTTCAGACCGAAACGGTCGAGCAGTTGCGGACGCAGCTCGCCCTCTTCCGGGTTCATGGTGCCAATCAGCACAAAGCGCGCCGAATGCCGATGGGAAATGCCGTCGCGTTCGATCAGGTTGGTGCCGCTGGCAGCGACGTCGAGCAACAGGTCCACCAGATGATCGGGTAGCAGATTCACTTCATCGACGTACAGCACGCCGCCGTCAGCCTTGGCCAACACACCGGGGGAAAACTGCGCACGGCCTTCGCCCAGCGCGGCGTCCAGGTCGAGGGTGCCGACCAGTCGCTCTTCAGTCGCGCCCAACGGCAAGGTGACGAACTGCCCGCTGGCGAGCAGGTCCGCCAGGCCACGGGCCAACGTCGACTTGGCCATGCCCCGCGGCCCTTCGATCAGCACGCCGCCGATTTTCGGGTCGATGGCCGTCAGGCACAGCGCCAGTTTCAGGGCATCGGCGCCGACCACGGCGGACAGCGGGAAATGCGGGGTGTCGGTCATTGTCTGGTCTCGATCATGGTCGGTCATTACTAGGGATGAACACCAATGTCTGTCAGTTAAAAAGCACAACCTGTGGGAGCGAGCTTGCTCGCTCCCACATTAGACTTGAGTCGCTGCTGATCTAGCTGTCTTCTTCTATATCCAACAACAAATTCTCCAACGCCTCCCGATACTCGCCCGGCTCCTGCCACATCCCGCGCTGCTGGGCTTCGAGCAGGCGTTCGGTCATGTCGCGCAAGGCGTGGGGATTATGCTGCTGGACGAACTCGCGGGTCGACGGGTCAAGCAAATAGGCGTCGGCCAGCAAGGCGTACTGGTGATCGTCGATCAGCTGTGTGGTGGCGTCGAAGGCGAACAGGTTATCGACGGTGGCCGCCAGTTCAAAAGCACCTTTGTAGCCGTGCCGCTTGATCCCGTCGATCCACTTCGGGTTGGCCGCCCGGGAACGGATCACCCGGTTCAGCTCTTCCTTGAGCGTACGGATCTTCGGCAAATCCGGCTGACTGTGGTCGCCATGGTAGCTCGCCGCCGCTTCGCCACTGAGGCTTTCGACAGCGGCGAGCATGCCGCCCTGGAACTGGTAATAGTCGTTGGAATCGAGCAAGTCGTGCTCGCGATTGTCCTGGTTTTGCAGCACCGCCTGAACCTGGCTCAAGCGCTGGGCGAACTGTTCGCGAGCCGCCGTGCCCTCATCGGAACCGCCGTAAGCGTAGCCGCCCCAGTTCAGGTAGACCTCGGCCAGATCCTCGCGGCTCTGCCACAAACGGCCATCGATAGCGCCCTGCACACCCGCGCCATACGCGCCGGGCTTGGCGCCGAAAATCCGCCAGCCGGCCTGTCGTGCGGCGGCCTCTTCGTCCAGACCGGACTGGATCAGTGCTTCGCGTTCGCTGCGAACCTTGGCCGCCAACGGGTTCATGTCGTCCGGTTCATCCAGCGCGGCAACCGCTTGCACGGCGGCATCGAACAACCGAATCAGGTTGGCGAAGGCATCGCGGAAGAACCCGGAAACGCGCAACGTCACGTCCACTCGCGGCCGGTCGAGCAGGCTCAATGGCAGAATCTCGAAGTCGTCGACCCGCTGACTGCCCGTCGCCCAGACCGGACGCACGCCCATCAGCGCCATGGCCTGGGCAATATCGTCGCCGCCGGTGCGCATGGTCGCCGTGCCCCAGACCGACAAACCCAACTGGCGCAAATGATCGCCGTGGTCCTGTAGGTGCCGCTCAAGAATCAGGTTCGCCGACTGGAAACCAATGCGCCAGGCGGTAGTGGTCGGCAGGTTGCGCACGTCCACCGAGTAGAAATTGCGCCCGGTGGGCAGCACATCGAGACGCCCGCGACTCGGGGCGCCGCTGGGACCTGCCGGAACAAAGCGACCGCTGAGGGCATCGAGCAGACCGCGCATTTCTGCCGGGCCGCAGGCGTCCAGACGCGGTGCGACCACCTCACACAGGTTGTCGATGATCGCTTTCACGTCAGACCAACCTGCCTCCTGTGGGAGCGAGCCCGCTCGCGAAAGCGCCGGGTCAATCGATATCAATGTTGAATGATTAACCGCTTCGCGAGCAGGCTCGCTCCCACAGGGACCGGGTTTGGCTTGAGACGGGGTCAGTAGCTCGACTTCGGCATTCACAGTCTGCGAGATCAGTTGAGCGGCGAACAATTCCAGGCGTTCACGGGTATCGCCCGCCGTACGCCAGGCCTCAGCGCTGAGCGTCAGCAATTCAGCCGGTTTCGGACCGGACCAAGGATCGGACAACACACAATCCAGCGGATCGAACCCGAGCGTGAAAGCCTTGGCCAACGCCCGGAGCAAACTCGATTGCGCCCCTCGACCGTCACCGCGCGGAATGCGCAGCAACGCCAGCAGGGTGTCGATGCGCAAACGCCCGCTTGGCGATTCGCCGAACACGTGCAGGCCGTCGCGGATCTGCGACTCTTTCAGGTCGCACAAATAGGTGTCCAGACGCGGCAACCAGATCGCGGCATCGGCGTCGCTGTCGAGCTTCTCGTCCAGTTGCAACTCGCGGTCGATGTGGGTTTCACGCACCAGATTGAGGATGTCGCGCTGCAACTCCCGTGCACGGCGTGGGTCGAGCAATTGGGCTTCGTAATACTCGTCGGCCAACAGTTCCAGATTGCGCAACGGGCCGTAGGTTTCGGCGCGGGTCAGTGGCGGCATCAGGTGGTCGATGATCACCGCCTGCGTCCGCCGTTTGGCCTGCGCACCCTCGCCCGGATCATTGACGATAAACGGGTAAATGTTCGGCAGCGGCCCGAGCAACGCGTCCGGCCAGCAGCTTTCGGACAGGCCAACGCCCTTGCCCGGCAACCATTCAAGGTTACCGTGCTTGCCGACATGAATCACCGCGTGGGCGCCGTAGGCCTGGCGCAACCAGAAGTAGAACGCCAGGTAACCGTGGGGCGGCACCAGGTCCGGGTCGTGATAGACCGCGCTCGGATCGACCTGATAACCGCGCGCCGGCTGAATGCCGACAAAGGTCAGGCCAAACCGCAGCCCCGCGACCATCATTCGTCCGCTGCGGAACATCGGGTCGTGTTCAGGCGATCCCCAACGTTCCAGCACCGCTGCACGGTTGGCTTCGGGCAAGGCGTTGAACATCGAGTAATAGTCGGCCAGTGCCAGGCTTTGCTGGCACGGGCGCAGGTCAATGCTCTCCAGGTCATTGCTGACCCCGCCGAGCAATTGCTGAATCAATGCGGTGCCGCTTTCCGGCAAATCGGCCGGCAATGGATAGCCCTCGGCGTGCAGCGCCCGCAGGATATTCAGCGCCGCAGCCGGCGTGTCGAGGCCAACGCCGTTGCCAATCCGCCCGTCGCGGGTCGGGTAATTGGCGAGGATCAGCGCAATGCGTTTTTCAGTATTGGCCACCCGCGCCAACTCGACCCAGCGCCGCGCCAGTTCGGCAACAAAATCCATGCGCTCGGGCTGCGGTCGATAGCAGACTACGTCGGACTGACTGCGCTCACTGCGCCAGGCCAGGTCCTTGAAGCTGATCGGGCGGCTGATGATCCGCCCATCGAGCTCCGGCAAAGCGATGTGCATCGCCAGATCCCGCGGGCCGAGCCCTTGCTCGCTGGCACGCCAACCGGGTTCGTTGTCCTGGGCGCAGATCGCCTGGATCACCGGGATATTGCGCCGGAAGGGCCGCAGGTGCGGGGCTTCGGGGCTCGATTGAGCAAACCCGGTGGTGTTGAGAATCACCGAGGCCTGCACCTCATCCAGCCAGTCCTCGATCACCGTCAGGCAGCCGGGCTCTTTCAAACTGGCCAGCGCTATCGGCAGCGGGTTCAGTCCCGCCGCCTGCAAGCGCTGGCAGAAAACATCGATGAAAGCGGTGTTCGCCGCCTGCAAGTGCGAACGGTAAAACAGCACCGCCGCCACCGGTTGATCAAGCTGCCAGTCGGCTTGCCAATCGCCCAGCGTCGCGTTGCTTTTGTGTGGGTGGTAAATCGCGGTACGCGGCAAGGTCTGCGGTTCGGACCAGTGGTAATCGCGGCCCAGCCAACGACTGGCCAGGCAGCGATACAAATCCAGCGCATTGCCCATGCCGCCCTGACGCAAAAAATGCCAAAGCCGCTCGCGGTCTTCGACAGGTACGGTGCTGAGGTCGCTGAGTTCCGGGTCGGGACGGTCATCGCCCGGCACCAGAATCAGTTGCACACCGCGTTGCGACAGCTCCACCAGGCGTTCGATGCCGTAGCGCCAATAGGCAATCCCGCCGTGCAGCGAGATCAGAATCACCTTGGCGTGGCGCAGCACTTCGTCGACGTACAAGTCGACCGAGGCGTGATTCTGCACCTGCATCGGGTTGGCCAGGCGCAGGCTCGGGTAGTCCTCGGGCAACTGCTGCGCCGCTTCGGCGAGCAGCGCCAGGCTGGAGTCGCCGCTGCACAGAATCACCAGCTCGGCGGGGGTTTGGCCAAGGTCGGCAATGTTGTCATCCGAGACGAAACCGCCGGGCTGGGTCCTGAGCAGGTGCATGGATTAAACGCTGAGCGCGGCGCGCAATTGCGCTTCGAGCAAGGCGGCGTCGAGTTGCTGGCCGATCAGCACCAGACGGGTGCTGCGCGCTTCGTCTGCGCCCCACTGACGATCGAAATGCTTGTCGAAACGCGTACCCACGCCCTGGATCAGCAAGCGCATCGGCTTGCTCGGGATTGCGGCGAAACCCTTGACCCGCAGGATGCCGTGCTGGACCACCAATTGGGTCAGGGCATCGAGTAACAGGCTTTCGTCGGCTTGTGGCAATTCGATGGAAATCGAATCGAAGGCGTCGTGATCGTGATCGTCGTGGTCGTCGCCATCGTGGTGATGGTCGTGGTGGCTGTGGCGGCTGTCGATGTGTTCTTCGGAGCCGGCACCCAGGCCGATCAACACGTCCAGCGGCAAGCGACCGCTGCTGGATTCGATGATTTTCACCGCTGGCGGCAGTTCTTCGGCGACTTCCAGGCGCACTTTGGCCAGATCCGCCGGGCTGATCAGGTCGGCCTTGTTGAGGATCACCAGGTCGGCGCTGGCCAGTTGGTCGGCGAACAGCTCGTGCAGCGGCGATTCGTGGTCCAGGTTCGGGTCGAGTTTGCGCTGGGCATCGACCTGGTCCGGGAACGCGGCGAAAGTGCCGGCGGCCACGGCCGGGCTGTCGACCACGGTGATCACCGCATCCACGGTGCAGGCGCTACGGATTTCCGGCCACTGGAAGGCCTGGACCAACGGCTTTGGCAGGGCCAGACCGGAGGTTTCGATGAGGATGTGGTCGAGATCGCCGCGACGGGCAACCAGTTCGCGCATCACCGGGAAGAACTCTTCTTGAACGGTGCAGCACAGGCAGCCGTTGGCCAGCTCATACACGCGACCGTTGGCTTCTTCCTCGGTGCAGCCGATGGAACATTGCTTGAGGATTTCGCCGTCGATGCCCAGCTCGCCGAACTCGTTGACGATCACCGCGATACGCCGGCCCTGGGCGTTATCGAGCATGTGTCGCAGCAAGGTGGTTTTGCCCGAACCGAGGAAACCGGTGACGATGGTGACGGGAAGTTTGGCCAGTGTTTTCATCGGATGCCCTTTGGCAAGGTGGCGGGCATACGGGACGACAACCGGCGGCGCTTGAGCGCGCGGAAGAATTCGCCACCGGATCACCCCGCCCGGTTGTAGTGAGAATCTGTATCGAGGCAGGTCTCCTGGCTGACGGTGGGCCAGTCTTTCGACTGGCGGTTCCTGCACCTTCCCGCGCCTGAAAACAAAAGAGCGCAGTGGCATGGCAGAAACGAAACCGTTCACAGTTGCGGGGGCAGCCGCGGCATCGACCGCGTTCCCTTCTTAGCTTCGGCGCACGCGCCAAAGAACCTCGAAAGCGCAAGGCTACGCATCGCATCGGGGCGGGTCAATGTTCGCCTGAGTTGTGCGTCGGCTGTGATGGCGCCATCGCGAGCAGGCTCGCTCCCACAGTTGACCGCGTTCCAATGTGGGAGCGAGCCCGCTCGCGATGGCAGCACCTCGGTCTCGCGTTGAGAACGCTTGCCAATTGACGCCCCGCCCTCGCCCATGCTCTCCTACACGCCTTGTTACGGGTGCCCTTCACAGGGTGAAACGGGAAACCGGTGAATCATGTGCTTTACTCAAAAGCCATGTCAGTCCGGTGCTGCCCCCGCAACGGTAAGCGAGCGAAGAATCAGATCCACTGTGCCAGCAGTTCGGCATGGGAAGGCGATTCTTGCAGGTTCGGCGAATGCCAGCCCCTCGTGAGCCCGGAGACCGGCCCGCAACACATCAATAACAAACCCGCGGTGGGCGGGCGCTGTTTCAGCCTCTGCGTGCCCGGCTCGCGGGGGTTTGCATGCGCTCGCTTCACCCACTGACTGACCAGAGGGAAGCGCCATGTCGATCATCAGCAGCACTCGCCACGTCACCGCCAGCACCACCTCCACCCTGAGCCAACGCCTCGTTGCCGCTATCAGCGCATCGATCCTGGGCGCGTGCCTTGTGTATTTCGCCGGCTTCTCGCACATCGACGCGGTGCACAACGCCGCCCACGATACCCGTCACAGTTCTGCTTTCCCGTGCCACTGAGACCTGCCGAGATGATCAAGCGTATAGCGCAAACCGCAGGTTTCACCGGCTTGCTGGCCGCCCTGCTGCTGACCCTGCTGCAAAGCTTCTGGGTCGCGCCGCTGATTCTTCAGGCGGAGACCTACGAAAAAGCCCCGGCGGCTGAAGTCCATGAACATGCCGAAGGCGCCATGGCTGGCCACACCCACGATGCAGAGGCTTGGGAACCGGAAGATGGCTGGCAGCGCGTGCTGTCGACCACTGGTGGCAATCTGGTGGTCGCCGTCGGTTTTGCGCTGATGCTCGCGGGTCTCTACACCCTGCGCGCGCCGACTCGCACTTCTCAAGGCCTGCTCTGGGGATTGGCCGGTTATGCGACCTTCGTCCTCGCACCGACCCTGGGTTTGCCGCCGGAATTGCCGGGAACTGCCGCCGCAGACCTGACACAACGGCAAATCTGGTGGATCAGCACGGCAGCGTCCACCGCTGTCGGTATCGCGCTGATCGTGTTCGCCCGGCATTGGCTGCTGAAAGTGCTCGGTGTCGCCATTCTGGCCGTGCCGCATATCATCGGCGCGCCGCAGCCTGAAGTGCATTCGATGCTGGCCCCTGAAGCCCTCGAAGCGCAATTCAAGATCGCCTCGCAGCTGACCAACGCCGCGTTCTGGCTGGCAATGGGCCTGATCAGCGCCTGGTTGTTCCGCCGCAAAAGCGATGATCAATATCACGCATGAGTGAAACGGGCGCAGCACCGACCCTGGTGGTCGGCCTGGGCTGCCAGCGCGGCTGCCCGGCCAGCACGCTGCGCACGTTGCTCGACCAGGCGTTGCAGGCTCATCACATCGAATTACAGGCGATCAAGGCCTTGGCCAGCATCGATCTGAAACGTGATGAGCCCGGTCTGATCGAGTTGGCCCGGCAACTGTCACTGCCACTGATCTGCTTCAGCAGCGAACAACTTTCCAGCTATCAACCGCAACTCAGCCATCGCTCGCAAATCGCCTTCGAGCGCACCGGCTGCTACGGCATAGCGGAAAGTGCCGCACTGGCCCTCGCCGAACAACTGGCGCAGGCACCGGCTAAACTGCTGATCCCGCGACAAAAATATGCCCAAGCGACGTTTGCGTTGGCCGGTGCTGCGTAAAATCCTCGATAATCCCCGCCTTCGATCATGAGCAATCTTCATCTGAAGCCTTGCTTTGACAATTTTTCACAGGAGCCGGCCATGACCGTCTACTTCATTGGCGCAGGTCCCGGCGACCCGGAACTGATCACGGTCAAGGGCCAGCGGCTGATTCGCAGCTGCCCGGTGATCATCTACGCCGGCTCGCTGGTGCCTGAAGCCGTACTGCAAGGCCATCAGGCCGAACAGGTGGTCAACAGCGCCGAATTGCACCTGGAACAGATCATCGAACTGATCAGAGTCGCCAACGACAAAGGCCAGGATGTGGCACGCGTGCATTCCGGCGATCCGAGCCTGTATGGGGCGATCGGCGAGCAGATTCGTTATCTGCGCGAGCTGAACATTCCGTTTGAAATCATCCCTGGCGTCACCGCCACTGCTGCGTGTGCAGCGCTGTTGGGTGCCGAGCTGACGCTACCGGACATCTCTCAAAGCGTCATCCTGACCCGCTACGCCGACAAGACTGCGATGCCGCCGGGCGAAGAATTCAGCAGCCTGGCCCGGCATGGCGCGACCATGGCGATTCATCTGGGGGTCAATCACCTGGAAAAAATCGTCGCGCAGCTGCTGCCGCATTACGGCGCGGATTGTCCGATTGCGGTGGTTCATCGGGCCAGCTGGCCGGATCAGGATTGGGTGGTGGGAACGCTGACAGACATCGCCGAAAAGGTTCAGGCCAAGGGGTTTCGGCGTACGGCGCTGATTCTGGTGGGTCGGGTATTGGGCAGTGACACCTTCAGCGAATCGTCGCTGTACCGCGCGGGGCATGCACATTTGTACAGGCCTTAGGCCCCCATCGCGAGCAGGCTCGCTCCCACAGGGGATACTCGGTCAAATGTGGGAGCGAGCCTGCTCGCGATGGCGTCAGTGAATTTCACCCATAAAAAAACGGCGCTCACGGGCACCGTTTTTTCATGTCGCAGCGAACACCTTAGTAGTAGGCGTTTTCTTTCTGCGTGTGGTCGGTCACGTCACGGACACCCTTGAGCTCGGGAATACGCTCCAGCAGCGTGCGTTCGATGCCTTCCTTCAGGGTCACGTCAGCCTGGCCGCAGCCCTGGCAGCCGCCACCGAACTTCAGCACGGCGATGCCGTCCTCAACCACATCGATCAGGCTGACCTGACCGCCGTGGCTGGCCAGCCCCGGGTTGATTTCGGTTTGCAGGTAATAGTTGATGCGCTCGTTGACCGGGCTGTCGGCGTTGACCATCGGTACTTTGGCGTTTGGCGCCTTGATGGTCAGTTGGCCGCCCATGCGGTCAGTGGCGTAGTCGACCACCGCATCGTCCAGGAATGCTTCGCTGAACGAGTCGATGTAAGCGGTGAAGCTTTTCAGCCCCAGCGCTGTGTCTTCAGGTTTTTCTTCGCCCGGCTTGCAATAGGCAATGCAGGTTTCGGCGTATTGAGTGCCAGGCTGGGTGATAAAGACCCGAATGCCGATCCCAGGGGTGTTCTGCTTGGAGAGCAGATCAGCCAGATAATCGTGGGCGGCGTCGGTAATAGTAATGGCGGTCATGGAAGTTCCTCGCAGGCTTGCGCGCAGTTTACGCCAATCATCGCGCCGGACAAAGTCCCAGTATTTTTGTCGGGAAAGATCCGGTCGCCACCAGGCCGACCGGCAGCTCGATCAGAGGTTTTCATAGCGATTCATGTCCAGTACGCCCTCTTCCACCGGATCGGTCTCGTGGATATACCGGCTCAAATCGTGGAAATACTGCCAGAACTGCGGGTGGCTGCGACGAATACCCCAGTGCTCGACGATTTTCTCGAAGCCCTGGGCATCCTTGGCGTTCTCCATCTCAGTGACAAACGCCGGCACTTGCTCAGCCGGAATGTTGAACATGAAGTTCGGGTAGCTGCTGAGCACACCGGGATAAATGGTCAAGGTGTCCAGCCCCGGCTGATAGCGCAATGCCTCGCCGAGCAGGAACGCCACGTTGCTGTGGGCACGGTTGCGCAGCAGGCTGTACACCTCGCGCTTGCCGCTGCGAGTTTCGATGCGCAGCATCGTCGCTTCCGGCAACTGGTCGATCACCTTGAGCCCGGCCGCCGGGCGTGCGGTCAGGCGACTCAACGCCTGCTCGGCATTCTGCAAGGCCGGATCGATATTGGGCCGTGAGCAATACGCCCCGTCGCAGCGATTGATCGGATCAGGCCTGGCGTTCAGGTCGCCGTAACGCATCAGCAATTGCTGGGCGAAGTCGCGCTTCGGGTCTTTCTCGTCGAGTTTCAGCGCAGTCGGTTTGTCGTTGTCGATGCTTTCGTAATCCAGCCACATCTTGAATTTGCCGCTGCTCTGATACCAGTCGTCCAGATACCCGTCGCGTGAATCGGCCGGCATCAGGCGCAGGAAGTTCTGCTCGGCGCCGTTACGGATCAAGTCGAAATACAGCCGGGTCTGCGCCTGATGGGAAACGTTGCCGAACACATCGAAGTTGACCGCCAACTGATAATAGGTGCGCTCCAGCAACGGGTAGTCGAACAGCCACATGGTCTGCGGCACTTCACCGATCAACCCCTTGCTCACCGAAGCACTGTCAAAATGCCGGAAGATGCTCAGCAAGGCGTTGTCATTACCGGCCCACAAGGTCGACCAACTCGGCGCGTGTGCCTTGGCGTAGGTGTCACGGCGCAAGGCTTCGTACTCGTTACGCTTGTCGCGGTAGGCATRCCACAGGCTCAGCACGCTGCCGACATCGTCATTCTGGCCAGGCATGGCCAGCAATGGCGTGGCCTTGCCGCGATAACTCGGATCGGTGATGTACAGGTCGTGTTCCGGCGCCTGGAAAAACGCCCAGAAGTTGTCGCGGATCACGTCGGTAGCGATCTGCCCGCGACAGACCGGGCCACGGATAAAGGTGCGCACGAAGTATTCGGCGTTATCGAGCATGAACTGATAACGGGCCTGGGCCGGAATCGCCTGGAAGGTCTCGAACGGATTGGCACGACGTTCCGGGCCATAACCCGGCAAGGCGTGGACCTGCCAGTTGCCGTTATAGAACAGGGTCTTGATCCGGGCCATTTTCGCCGGGCTCAGCGGATAAGTGATGTGCGTCTTGTGCACAATCACCCCTTGCACCGGCCACAAGCGGTAATACACCTGGGTGCCCGGGTCATCGTTCGGGCGACGGCTGTTGATCAGGTCGATCGGCTGGCCCGTCGGTGTGCGCGAACGCACCCACTGGAAGAAGTGCCCCGGCTCGCCGTCCTTGAAGTAGATATGCGCCAGAAACCAGTGCTCGAACAACCAGCGTGCCACCAGACTTTCACGGGCGCCCGGCGCGTTCAGCAGGTTTTCCCACTGCACCACCTGCAAGGCTTCCCTGGCGCTGGGGACCAGGCCCTGCTGGTCGATGGGTGCACCGGAGGCCAGCCAGCGTTGCAGCGTCTGGTATTGCTGATCGGTCAGCCCGGTCACCGCCAGCGGCATGCCTTCTTTCGGATGGGCGCCGGCATAGGCCTCGAATTCTCCTGGCATCGGGCACATGGTCTCGCGATTGAGTCCCAGCACAATCTCTTCCGGCAACCTGGCGTTGGGTTGCAGCGGCGTCCGGTGGCCGAGTTCAAGCATGCGCGCCATCAGCGCCGCCTGACTGCCCTGAGCATCGAGTACCGAACTAAAGCCCCTGGACTGCCAGGCCGTCTTGCCAAAAGCATCATAAAACAGCCGGGTCGGTTGAGCCGCCTGGCTGCGCTGGCCATCATAGACCAGGCGCTTGGTGGCGCCACGCGCCGCACCTTCACCACTGCCCAGATTGAGCTGACAGGCGGAGTCATAGCAGGCATGGCAGGCCACGCATTTTTCAGTGAAGATCGGTTGTATGTCGCGGGTATAGGAGATCGCTGGCGCCGTGCCTTGTGCTGTGGCGACACTGCTTATAAGCAGCACAAAGAGGCTGATGAAAACGCGATACGACATATCCCTGGTCCCGATCATGAAAAAACGTCGCGATTCTACCGTCCTGGCCTGTTCATCAACATGAGCGATATTCATGCAAAAGCAGCTCATGCTCTAATTGCACACAGGTTTGCTATCATTCCGGCCCTTCGTAATGGCCTTACCAGGTAGTCCCAATGTCCGATCGCAGTGCTCGCCTACACGTCCTCAAGCAAGCCCTCAAAGAGCGCATCCTGATTCTCGATGGCGGCATGGGCACAATGATCCAGAGCTTCAAGCTCGAGGAGCAGGACTACCGTGGCAAACGCTTTGCCGACTGGCCAAGCGACGTCAAGGGTAACAACGACTTGCTGGTACTGAGCCGCCCGGACGTAATCGGGGCGATCGAGAAGCAATACCTGGATGCCGGCGCCGACATTCTGGAAACCAACACCTTCAACGCCACCCAGGTATCCCAGGCCGACTACGGCATGCAGGGCCTGGCGTACGAGTTAAACGTAGAAGGTGCGCGCCTTGCACGCAAGGTGGCGGACGCCAAGACTCTCGAAACCCCGGACAAACCACGTTTTGTCGCCGGTGTCCTCGGCCCGACCAGCCGCACTTGCTCGCTGTCGCCGGACGTAAACAACCCCGGCTACCGCAACGTGACCTTCGATGAACTGGTGGAGAACTACACCGAGGCCACCAAAGGCCTGATCGAAGGCGGCGCCGACCTGATCCTGATTGAAACCATTTTCGACACCCTGAACGCCAAAGCCGCGATCTTCGCCGTGCAGGGCGTGTTCGAGGAAGTCGGTTTCGAATTACCGATCATGATTTCCGGGACCATCACCGATGCCTCTGGCCGCACCCTGTCCGGCCAGACCACCGAAGCCTTCTGGAACTCCATAGCCCACGCCAAGCCGATTTCCGTCGGCCTGAACTGCGCCCTTGGCGCCCGTGAGCTGCGCCCGTACCTGGAAGAACTGTCGAACAAGGCCAGCACCTACGTGTCGGCGCACCCGAACGCCGGCCTGCCGAATGAATTCGGTGAATACGATGAGCTGCCAGCGCAAACCGCCAAAGTCATCGAAGAGTTCGCCCAAAGCGGTTTCCTGAACATCGTCGGCGGTTGCTGCGGCACCACGCCGGGGCACATCGAGGCCATCGCCAAAGCGGTCGCCGGTTACGCGCCACGGCAGATTCCGGACATCCCCAAGGCCTGCCGCCTTTCGGGCCTGGAGCCGTTCACCATCGATCGCAGCTCGTTGTTCGTCAACGTCGGCGAGCGGACCAACATCACCGGTTCCGCCAAGTTCGCCCGCTTGATCCGTGAAGACAACTACACCGAAGCGCTGGAAGTCGCCCTGCAACAGGTCGAAGCCGGTGCACAGGTGATCGACATCAACATGGACGAGGGCATGCTCGATTCGAAGAAGGCCATGGTGACCTTCCTCAATCTGATCGCTGGCGAGCCGGACATCTCCCGCGTGCCGATCATGATCGACTCGTCGAAATGGGAAGTGATCGAAGCCGGCCTCAAGTGCATCCAGGGCAAGGGCATCGTCAACTCCATCAGCATGAAGGAAGGCGTCGAGCAGTTCATTCACCACGCCAAACTGTGCAAGCGCTATGGCGCTGCCGTGGTGGTGATGGCCTTCGACGAAGCCGGCCAGGCCGACACCGAAGCGCGCAAGAAAGAGATCTGCAAACGCTCCTACGACATTCTGGTCAACGAAGTCGACTTCCCACCGGAAGACATCATCTTCGACCCGAACATCTTCGCCGTCGCCACCGGTATCGAAGAGCACAACAACTATGCGGTCGACTTCATCAACGCCTGCGCCTATATCCGTGACGAACTGCCCTACGCGTTGACCTCGGGCGGCGTGTCCAACGTGTCGTTCTCGTTCCGTGGCAACAACCCGGTGCGTGAAGCGATCCACTCGGTGTTCCTGCTGTATGCGATCCGCAACGGCCTGACCATGGGTATCGTCAACGCCGGTCAACTGGAGATCTACGACCAGATCCCGGCCGAACTGCGCGACGCCGTCGAGGACGTGATCCTCAACCGCACCCCTGACGGCACCGACGCCCTGCTGGCGATTGCCGACAAGTACAAGGGCGATGGCAGCGTCAAGGAAGCCGAGACCGAAGAATGGCGCAGCTGGGACGTCAACAAGCGTCTTGAGCACGCGCTGGTCAAAGGCATCACCACGCACATTGTCGAAGACACCGAAGAATCCCGGCAGTCCTTCGCCCGGCCGATCGAGGTCATCGAAGGCCCGCTGATGTCCGGCATGAACATCGTTGGCGACCTGTTTGGCGCCGGCAAGATGTTCCTGCCGCAGGTGGTGAAATCCGCCCGCGTGATGAAGCAGGCGGTGGCGCACCTGATCCCGTTCATCGAACTGGAAAAAGGCGACAAGCCGGAAGCCAAGGGCAAGATCCTGATGGCCACGGTCAAGGGCGACGTCCACGACATCGGCAAGAACATCGTCGGCGTGGTACTCGGCTGTAACGGCTATGACATCGTTGACCTCGGCGTGATGGTCCCGGCGGAGAAAATCCTGCAAGTGGCCAAAGAGCAGAAGTGCGACATCATCGGCCTGTCCGGCTTGATCACGCCTTCGCTGGACGAGATGGTCCATGTGGCCCGCGAGATGCAGCGCCAGGATTTCCATCTGCCGCTGATGATCGGTGGCGCAACCACCTCCAAGGCTCACACGGCGGTGAAGATCGAACCCAAGTACAGCAACGACGCGGTGGTCTACGTCACCGACGCTTCGCGCGCCGTCGGCGTGGCGACGCAGTTGCTGTCCAAGGAACTGAAGGCGGGTTTCGTCGAGAAAACCCGTGAGGAATACATCGAAGTCCGCGAGCGCACCGCCAACCGCAGCGCCCGCACCGAGCGCCTGAGCTACCCGGCGGCGATCGCCAAGAAGCCGCAGTTCGACTGGAGTTCTTACGAACCGGTCAAGCCGACGTTCACTGGCGCCAAGGTGCTGGACAACATTGATTTGAAGGTGCTGGCCGAGTACATCGACTGGACGCCGTTCTTCATCTCCTGGGACCTGGCCGGTAAATTCCCGCGCATCCTCCAGGACGAAGTAGTCGGCGAAGCCGCCACCGCGCTGTACGCCGACGCTCAGGAAATGCTCGCCAAACTGATCGACGAAAAACTCATCAGCGCCCGTGCGGTGTTTGGCTTCTGGCCGGCCAATCAGGTGCACGACGATGACCTGGAAGTCTACGGCGATGACGGCAAGCCGTTGGCCCGCTTGCATCACCTGCGCCAGCAGATCATCAAGACCGACGGCAAGCCGAACTTCTCCCTGGCCGACTTCGTCGCACCAAAAGACAGCGGCATTACCGACTATGTCGGTGGTTTCATCACCACCGCCGGGATCGGCGCCGAAGAAGTCGCCAAGGCCTATCAGGACGCTGGCGACGACTACAACTCGATCATGGTCAAGGCACTGGCCGACCGTCTGGCCGAAGCCTGTGCCGAATGGCTGCACCAGCAGGTTCGTAAAAACTACTGGGGTTATGCCAAGGACGAGGCCCTCGACAACGAGGCGCTGATCAAGGAGCAATACACCGGCATCCGCCCTGCCCCGGGCTATCCGGCCTGCCCGGACCACACCGAGAAAGGTACACTGTTCTCGTTGCTGGATCCCGAGGCCAGTGAAATGCACGCCGGTCGCAGCGGGGTGTTCCTCACCGAACACTACGCCATGTTCCCGGCCGCCGCCGTCAGCGGCTGGTACTTCGCCCACCCACAGGCGCAGTACTTTGCCGTCGGCAAAATCGACAAGGATCAAGTGCAAAGCTACACCGCTCGCAAAGGCCAGGAACTGAGCGTGAGTGAACGCTGGCTAGCACCGAACCTCGGTTACGACAACTAAGGATCAAAAGATCGCAGCCTACGGCACACAATAAAGCGCCGCGCCCGCGCCCCCCCCAACCACTCAACAGGCCGAGCGTTAGCTCGCCTGCCGCTGTTGATCTTGATCTTGATCTTGATCCACCCGCCCCTTCGGAAGGCCGAGTGGAGGTGTTCATCAGGGGGTGGGCGCGCAGCGCCGTACGGCGCAGCCGGACACATCGAGAGGAGGTCGTCGCGAAGCAGACCGTAGGCGATGCCCCCTGATGAATGCCGGAGCGAGGGTACGCCGAGCCTAGGCGAGGTGCCGTACGCTTGGGGAGAGTGATTTTTTGCTTACTTTTTTTAGGCGCTTGTAAAAAAAGTGAGTCGCCGTAAGGGCGAAACCGCCAGCCGCCGTTACCGCAGAAATGGATATGTACACCTGTAAGAGACTGGTCGGCTGTCAGGCCGCCATCGCGGGCAAGCCCGGCTTGTATGTTTAGACTTGAAGGGGTGGGTGGGACTAAAAGCCCGATTCTGACTCTAGCCAGTACAGACCGTGGGAGACTTCGTCCCACCCCTTCTACCCAAAAGCGCCAATAAGGAATTCATCGGCAAGGCCGACGATAGAGACA
>NZ_JBFTNH010000024.1:0-119663 GCF_056397385.1 Pseudomonas sp. 05N36
ACGTCCGCGACCTGGTTTTTGAAACCCAACTGGTAGTAACCCAGCTTTTCAGTCCCATTGATCAGGCCCAGCCCCATCTGACCAACCTGGCTTGATGTGCCTGGCCGGTTGTCGACAGTACTGATCGCAAACCGGGTTGACGCATCGCAGCTCACGGTGAGTTGAATGGTTTCGTCGTTGAGTCGGGTGTGAGTGGTCGCATTCAGGTCTTTCGCAGAAATCTTTGCGTAATCAACGACGCCGCCGTTGGCGAGTGTCGGTTCACAGGCCACCGGAGTAATGGTGCCTGTAACAGTCAGGTCAGTGCTGGACGCAGCAAAAGCGCAGGATGCGCCTGTCAGCAGCAATGCAGCCGTCAGCAGGGATAAATGTTTGTTCATGTGTTGGCTCTTACTTGAAGGAGGATTGTCGAAAATTGTCCTTTTTGGACAGGGCGCAATCTATCGATCGAGGTGGCCAGGCGGAATGCAACTAATACGAAAACGCTGGGTTCGCTGTGTGAAAGCGTGTTTCGAACTCCAGATTTCAGCTTTCTGACTGTTATCTGTAGTCTTTCTTTGTGGGCTGCGCAGCTTAAAAATGTAGGGCGGTTCTCTTTGTTTTATGGGAGAAATGACAGGTCCCTGAATACATTGGGTAAGGCGGTTACGCGGTCGAGATTGGGCGTTGTGGTCGACATACGACGGCGCTATTTTTCGTGCATTCCAGTCATCGAATAGGATAAATCCGACAATGCGCGTAATCATCGCTGACGACCATCCAGTCGTTCGTATCGGCTTGCGGATGCTCATCGATCAGAGCAAGCCTTGTGTGGTCGTGGGGGAAGCGGACGGCCCGGACAGCCTGTTCAGCCTGCTTTCAACCACGCCATGCGATCTATTGATCACGGACTTCTGTATGCCCGGAAACCGGCGGGCCGACGGGTTGCAAATGTTGAGCGCGGTGCGACGCCGTTACCCTTCAACGTTGATCATTCTGGTCACGATGTTTGCCAACGTTACGACACTGAGGGCGGCATTTGCTCATGGCGTGTTGGCAATCATTGCCAAAGATTCATCGGCGAAGGAGCTGCCCATGGCAATCAAATCGGTGGTAGAAGGACGGCGTTTTATCAGCGAGCCCTTACGTGCGGCATTGGTTCACGCGGACGCCGTGGCTCAGTCGGGTGCTACTTCACTGTCAGCCAAAGAACATGAAGTGGTGAGAATGTTCGCCAGCGGCATGACCGTCAGTGAAATCGCCGGCTACTTCAAGCGCAGCGTGTCGACGATCAGCAAGCAAAAAAGCATGGCCATGCGCAGGCTGGGCATTTCCACGGATGTGGAGCTCTTTGCTTATGCCCGTGACAGCGGCATGGTGCATTAGGCATCGGCGCACTTAATGGTATTCCCACCATGAATGCCGGTAGTGTTCCGTGCCGTTGTTGACTATCGTGCAGGCAAACTCGCGAAATCCGTTTACAACCCCAGGGAGCCTGCCTATGAGTGATGCCAACCACGCCTTGATCACCGAGTTCTATCAAGCTTTTCAGCGGCTGGATGCCGAGGCCATGAGCGCCTGCTACACCGACGACGTGGTGTTCAGTGATCCGGCGTTCGGCGAACTGCGTGGACGCGATGCCGGCGATATGTGGCGCATGCTCACGACTCGCGCCAAAGACTTTTCCCTGACCTTCGATAACGTCCGCGCCGACGAGCGCACGGGCGGCGCCCATTGGGTGGCGACCTACCTGTTCAGCCAGACCGGCAACACGGTAGTCAACGACATTCAGGCGCGATTTGTTTTCCGTGACGGCAAGATCTGCGAGCACCACGACCATTTCGATTTGTGGCGCTGGTCGCGTCAGGCGTTGGGTTTCAAAGGTCTGTTGCTGGGTTGGACACCGTTGGTGGGCAACGCTGTACGCGCGCAAGCCTTGAAAGGCTTGAGGGCGTTTCAGGCCAGTCGCTGATAAGATCGCGGCTTGTTTCCTACAAGCCTTGATCGTCACGTGAACACCCTGAGCGAAGTCTCCGTCAGCGACCCTGCAACCCCTGCCACGCAGAGCAAACCCTGGTTTGTCTATCTGGTTCGTGCGGCCAATGGTTCGCTGTACTGCGGGATCAGCGACGATCCCGTTCGGCGTTTTGCCACTCATCAAAGCGGCAAAGGTGCGCGTTTCTTCCTCTCCAGCCCAGCTGTCGCATTGGTGTACACCGAAGCCTGCCGCGATAAGAGCGAAGCGCTGCGTCAGGAGCGCCTGATCAAAAAACTCAAGAAAAGCGCCAAGGAATGTCTGGTGGCGAGCGCCTCTGCGGAGTTATCAATCTGACTGATAAGTGCCCATCAGGCAGATGGGTAGGCCGCTATTCGATTGCGCGCTAAGCTGCTGACTTCTAACACCAGCGACGGGTCCAGCATGTCAGAGTTGATTCTTCACCATTACCCGACTTCTCCCTTTGCGGAAAAAACCCGACTGTTGCTCGGTTTCAAGGGCTTGTCCTGGCGTTCCGTGATGATCCCGCGAATGATGCCAAAACCCGATTTGACCGCGCTGACCGGTGGTTACCGCAAGACCCCGGTGTTGCAGATTGGTGCCGATATCTACTGCGACACAGCGTTGATTGCCCGCCGTCTGGAACAGGAAAAGGCGTCGCCTGCATTGTTCCCGGAAGGTCGGGAGATGATTACTGCAAGCTTCGCTGCCTGGGCTGATTCGGTGGTGTTTCAGCACGCGGTGAGCCTGGTGTTCCAGCCAGAATCGGTGGCGGTGCGTTTTGCCGGGTTGTCTCCAGAGGCGATCAAGGCTTTTGTTGCTGACCGTGCCGGGTTGTTCAGCGGTGGCAGCGCTACGCGGTTGTCGGCTGAGCAGGCCAGGCATCAATGGCCGACGATCATGGCGCGGCTTGAGCAGCAGTTAGAGCGCGAGGACGGTGACTATCTGTTTGGTGAACCTTCGATTGCCGACTTCGCCATGGCTCACCCGTTGTGGTTCCTCAAGGGCACACCGGTGACAGCGCCGTTGGTCGATGTTTATCCGGCGGTGTCGGCGTGGCTGGCTCGGGTCATGGGCTTCGGGCAGGGTGCGTTCAGCGAGATGACCTCCGAAGAGGCGCTGGAGGTTTCGCGTCATTCAACACCAGCGGCTTTGCCGGATGAGCCATTCGATGAACCAAACGGCTTCAAGGCCGGCCAGCAAGTAGTCGTTGCGGCGACTGACTATGGCGTTGATCCGGTCGTAGGTGAGTTGTTGTTTGCAGGGCGCGAAGAACTGATCCTGCGCCGCGAAGATGAGCGCGGCGGGGTGGTGCATGTGCACTTCCCGCGGTTTGGTTTTCGCATCGAGGCTCGCTGACAGACTAATGTGGGAGCAGCCGGTCGACGCTTGATTGCTCGCGATGGCGGCGGCACATTCAACATTAATGTGACAGACACACCGCTATCGCGAGCAGGCTCGCTCCCACAGTAGTTATTTCAGGGCGGTGAGTATCGCGTCAGGCTCATAACCGCGAATCAATGTGCCGTTCACGTCCAGCATCGGAATTCCGCGTCCGCCCAACGCTTCATAAGCCTTGCGCGCTTCGGCATCTTTCTCGATGTCGAACTCGCGGTAAGGAATGCCTTTCTGGTCGAGAAAGCGCCGGGTCAGTTTGCAGTAACCGCACCAGTCGGTGGCGTAGAGCACAACCCTGGCATTGGCCTGGGTCTGCTCGGACACCACTTGCGAGGGGTTGAACACCCGCTCGATCTTGCCCCAGTTCTGGTAGACCACGACCACCAGCAGGATCAGCAGGAATTTCTTCAGTACCCCGTTAAGCATCAGTTGCGACGCTTCAGCTGATCGGTCAGCTGGGTCGGTAGACCCTTGATGATCAGCGTGCCGGCTTCTTCATCGTATTCGATCTTCGAGCCCAGCAGATGCGCTTCGAAGCTGATGGACAGGCCTTCGGCGCGACCGGTGAAGCGGCGGAACTGGTTCAGGGTGCGTTTGTCTGCCGGGATCTCTGGCGACAGGCCGTAATCCTTGTTGCGGATGTGGTCGTAGAAAGCTTTCGGGCGTTCTTCGTCGATCAGTTCCGACAACTCTTCGAGGCCCATCGGCTCGCCGAGCTTGGCCTGGCTGCTGGCGTAGTCGACCAGGGTTTTGGTTTTTTCGCGGGCGGACTCTTCCGGCAGGTCCTCGCTTTCGACGAAGTCACTGAAGGCCTTGAGCAGGGTACGGGTTTCGCCCGGACCGTCGACGCCTTCCTGGCAGCCGATGAAGTCGCGGAAATACTCGGAAACCTTCTTGCCGTTCTTGCCCTTGATGAACGAAATGTACTGCTTGGACTGTTTGTTGTTCTGCCACTCGGACACGTTGATCCGCGCTGCCAGGTGCAACTGGCCAAGATCCAGGTGGCGGGACGGTGTCACGTCGAGCTGGTCAGTCACTGCCACGCCTTCGCTGTGGTGCAGCAGGGCGATGGCCAGGTAGTCGGTCATGCCTTGCTGATAGTGCGCAAACAGCACGTGGCCGCCGGTCGACAGGTTGGACTCTTCCATCAGCTTTTGCAGGTGTTCCACTGCAACGCGGCTGAACGCCGTGAAGTCCTTGCCGCCGTCGAGGTATTCCTTCAGCCAGCCGCTGAACGGATGCGCGCCGGACTCGGCATGGAACAAACCCCAGGCCTTGCCTTGTTTGGCGTTATAGCTTTCGTTGAGGTCGGCGAGCATGTTCTCGATGGCCGTGGACTCAGCAAGTTCGGAGTCGCGGGCGTGRAGAACTGCRGGWGTGCCGTCGGGTTTTTTGTCGATCAGGTGGACGATGCAATGACGGATCGGCATGGGCTTCTCGGCTGATTGAAGAGAGGAGGGCGTGCTCCCCCAAAAAAGTGCCCAGTGTACCGCACCTGCTGGTTTTGGCGGTGCTTGAAGGGGATTCGAGGCGTGTCTGACCGGGCTTATGCGCTTTTTTCCGGATTTAGAGCAATAAAGCTGACCAAATGGGTAGGTAGAGGCGGATATTTCCCCGTCTCTGTGCTAGTTTTGCCCGGTCTTACGCGAAGTCACTGCGTTAAGCGTGCATTCAGCATTTGTCAGGTCGAACCAAACCCTGATTTCGGCATCTATAACCCCGACCCGTCGGTGTTGTAGCCGAGGGTGCCAGATCCAGAAGATCGGGCTCGATGGCTGACACTGCACTCTGCAATCCATATGAATTTGATAGGGAAGGAACACCACATGGCTCTTACTAAAGACCAACTGATCGCCGATATTGCTGAAGCTATCGACGCGCCAAAAACCACCGCGCGTAACGCTCTGGACCAACTGGGCCAAATCGTTGCTGATCAACTGGAAAACGGCGGCGAAATCACTCTGCCAGGTATCGGCAAGCTGAAAGTGACCGAGCGTCCTGCCCGTACCGGCCGCAACCCTTCGACTGGCGCTGCCATCGAAATCGCTGCCAAGAAAGTTATCAAGCTGGTCGTGGCTAAAGGCCTGACTGACGCTGTTAACAAGTAAGACCGCAGTAAAAAAACCGTGCGCCGGGACAACCCGGGCACGGTTTTTTTGTACCTGCGATTCGGCAGACGCTGCAAACCAATGTGGGAAGGGCCGGGCGACGTTCCCACATTTGATCTGCGTCGGTCAGTTGCTCAGCTCTTGCGAACCCAGCGTTCGCGCCAGACCTGCTGCTCGGATTTAGTCTGGAAGGTCCAGGCGACAAAACGGCTTTGCTTCTGCCCCTGAGACATTTCCACGACCTGGCTCTCCAGTACGCCGGCCTTTTTCAGTGCGGTCTGGATGGCGGGCAGGTTTGAGGCTTTCGAGACGAGGGTGCTGAACCACAGCACTTTGTGCTGAAAGTGCGCACTCTCGGCGATCAGTTGCGTCACAAACCGTGCTTCGCCGCCTTCACACCACAGTTCGGCCGATTGGCCACCAAAGTTCAGCACCGGCAGCTTGCGCTTCGGGTCGGCGCGGCCGAGTGCGCGCCATTTACGCTCGCTGCCCTTGGTAGCCTCGTCCATCGAGGCGTGGAACGGCGGGTTGCACATGGTCAGGTCAAAGCGTTCGCCGGGTTCGAGCAGGCCCAGCAAAATCTGCTTGGGATTGCTTTGCTGGCGCAACTGAATGGCTTTGTTCAGCCCGTTGGACTGCACGATGGCTTTGGCGGCGGCAAGGGCTGTCGAGTCGATTTCCGAGCCGAGGAAGTGCCAGCGATAGTCGCTGTAGCCGATCAACGGATAGACGCAGTTGGCGCCCATGCCGATATCGAGCACCTTGACCGGTGCGCCCCGAGGGATCTCGCCATCGTTGACGCTGGCCAGCAGGTCCGCGAGGAAGTGCACATAGTCGGCACGCCCCGGCACCGGCGGGCACAGGTAATCGGCTGGAATATCCCAATGGGCAATGCCGTAGAACGCCTTGAGCAGCGCCCGGTTGAACACCCGCACCGCATCCGGGCTCGCGAAGTCGATGCTCTCTTTGCCATAGGGATTGATGATCACGAACTTCGCCAGCTCAGGCGTGGTCTTGATCAGCGCCGGGAAGTCGTAACGGCCCTGGTGGCGGTTGCGCGGGTGCAGGCTGGCCTTCTCACGCGGCTCGACGGCTTTGGCCGGGGTCGCGGGCTTTGGCTTTTGGCGCGGGGCTTTGGGTTTGCTAGGGGCGGTCATGGGAAGTCGATTCAGGGTTTTGGCTCAAAGTGGCGGGTATTGTCCCACATCCGGCGCTTGTGAACTCAATTGCAAAGACAACCAACATTCACTGTGGGGGCGAGCTTGCTCCGGGCGGCGTTCCGACGATGGCGGACTTGCATCCAACAATGATGTTGATTGAAAGACTGCCATCGCGAGCAGGCTCGCTCCCACAGGGGCGGTTTTTCAGGCATAAAAAAGGGAGACCACCCGGGTCTCCCTTTTTCAGTGCGAGCTGCCGTTACAAACTGGCAATCCGCGCATGCTGCTCGGCCAGCTTGCCCAGAGCCTGTTCGGCTTCGGCCAGTTTGGCGCGTTCCTTCTCGATGACGTCGCTAGGGGCCTTGTCAACGAAGCCGGCGTTGGACAGCTTGCCGCCAACCCGCTGCACTTCGCCTTGCAGGCGCTGGATTTCCTTGTCCAGGCGCGCCAGTTCGGCGTTTTTGTCGATCAGGCCAGCCATCGGCACCAGCACTTCCATCTCGCCCACCAGTGCGGTAGCAGACAGCGGTGCTTCTTCGCCTGCAGCCAATACGGTGATCGACTCGAGCTTGGCCAGCTTCTTCAGCAGGGCTTCGTTCTCGGTGAGGCGACGCTGGTCTTCGGCGCTGACGTTCTTCAGGAACAACGGCAGTGGCTTGCCCGGGCCGATGTTCATCTCGCCACGAATGTTGCGCGTGCCGAGCATCAGGCCCTTGAGCCATTCGATATCGTCTTCGGCGGCCTGGTCGATGCGTGCCTCAACGGCTACTGGCCAAGGTTGCAGCATGATCGTCTTGCCTTGAATACCGGCCAGCGGCGCAATGCGCTGCCAGATTTCTTCGGTGATGAACGGCATGAACGGGTGGGCCAGGCGCAAGGCGACTTCCAGCACGCGAACCAGCGTGCGACGGGTGCCGCGTTGACGTTCTACGGCTGCGTTTTCGTCCCACAGCACAGGCTTGGAGAGTTCCAGGTACCAGTCGCAATACTGGTTCCAGATGAACTCGTACAAGGCTTGTGCCGCCAGGTCGAAACGGAACTGGTCGAGTTGACGGGTCACTTCGGCTTCGGTGCGTTGCAGCTGCGAAATGATCCAGCGATCCGCCAGTGACAGCTCGTAGGCTTCGCCGTTCTGGCCGCAGTCTTCGCCCTTGTCCAGCACGTAGCGCGCAGCGTTCCAGATCTTGTTGCAGAAGTTGCGATAGCCTTCGACGCGGCCCATGTCGAACTTGATGTCGCGGCCGGTCGAGGCCAGCGAGCAGAAGGTGAAGCGCAGGGCGTCGGTGCCGTAGCTGGCGATGCCGTCGGCGAACTCGTCGCGGGTCTGCTTCTCGATCTTCTTCGCCAGTTTCGGCTGCATCAAGCCCGAGGTGCGTTTCTCTACCAGTGCTTCCAGTTCGATACCGTCGATGATGTCCAGTGGGTCCAGGACGTTGCCCTTCGACTTGGACATCTTCTGGCCCTGGCCATCGCGCACCAGACCATGCACATACACGGTCTTGAACGGAACCTGCGGCGTACCGTCTGCGTTTTTCACCAAATGCATGGTGAGCATGATCATCCGGGCAACCCAGAAGAAAATGATGTCGAAGCCGGTCACCAGCACGTCGGTGGAGTGGAACTTCTTCAGGAATTCAGTCTGCTGCGGCCAGCCGAGGGTGGAGAAAGTCCACAGGCCCGAGCTGAACCAGGTGTCGAGTACGTCGTTGTCCTGTTGCAGCGCAACGTCAGGACCGAGGTTGTGCTTGGCACGCACTTCGGCTTCGTCGCGGCCCACGTAGACCTTGCCCGACTTGTCGTACCAGGCCGGAATCCGGTGGCCCCACCACAGCTGACGGCTGATGCACCAGTCCTGGATGTCGCGCATCCACGAGAAGTACATGTTCTCGTACTGCTTGGGCACGAACTGGATGCGGCCGTCTTCAACAGCGGCAATCGCAGGCTCGGCCAGCGGTTTGGTGGATACGTACCACTGGTCGGTCAGCCACGGCTCGATGATGGTGCCCGAGCGGTCGCCTTTCGGTACTTTCAGGGCGTGATCGTCGACGCTGACCAGCAGGTCGGTAGCTTCGAACGCGGCGACGATCTGCTTGCGTGCTTCGAAACGGTCAAGGCCGGCGTATTCGGCCGGGATCCTGGCGTCGATTTCGGTATTCAGCGTACCGTCCAGATTGAACACCTGGGCTGCTGGCAGAACGTGGGCGTTCTTGTCGAAGATGTTCAGCAGCGGCAGGTTGTGGCGCTTGCCGACTTCGTAGTCGTTGAAATCGTGGGCCGGGGTGATTTTCACGCAGCCGGTGCCGAATTCAGGGTCGCAGTAATCGTCGGCGATGATCGGGATGCGGCGGCCAACCAGTGGCAGCTCGACAAATTTGCCGATCAGGGCTTTGTAGCGTTCATCGTTCGGGTTAACCGCCACGGCGGCGTCGCCGAGCATGGTTTCCGGGCGAGTGGTCGCGACGATCAGGTAATCGTTGCCTTCGGCGGTCTTGGCGCCGTCGGCCAATGGGTACTTGAGGTTCCACAGGAAACCTTTTTCGTCGTGGTTTTCCACTTCGAGGTCGGAAATCGCCGTGTGCAGCTTGGTGTCCCAGTTGACCAGACGCTTGCCGCGGTAGATCAGGCCGTCTTCGTGCAGGCGCACGAAAGCTTCCTTGACCGCTTCCGAGAGGCCGTCGTCCATGGTGAAGCGCTCGCGGCTCCAGTCGACGGACGAGCCGAGGCGGCGGATTTGACGGCTGATGTTGCCGCCGGACTCATCCTTCCACTCCCAGACTTTCTCGAGGAATTTCTCGCGGCCCAGATCGTGGCGATTCTGACCCTTGGCTTCGAGCTGACGCTCCACCAGCATTTGCGTGGCGATACCGGCGTGGTCGGTGCCCGGCTGCCACAGGGTGTTGCGACCCTGCATGCGGCGGAAACGGATCAGGGCGTCCATGATCGCGTTGTTGAAGCCGTGACCCATGTGCAGGCTGCCGGTGACGTTCGGCGGCGGGATCATGATGGTGTAGGACTCGCCCGCGCCTTGCGGGGCGAAGTAATTCTCTGACTCCCAGGTGTTGTACCAGGAAGTTTCAATGGCGTGCGGCTGGTAGGTCTTATCCATGCGCGGCGGGACCCTATTGGCATTTATTCAGGAAAAGCCGGGAAGTATAGCGGGGCATGGGGCTAAGGGCGAGCAGGGGCGGACAGGGCGCAGATCAAATGTGGGAGCGAGCCTGCTCGCGATGCAGGCGACGCGGTCTTTCAGGAAACCGAGGTGATGCTATCGCGAGCAGGCGAACGTCGCCCGGCTCTTCCCACAGGGGATTGGTGTTACTCGTACTGACTCAACAACCGCTCCATCCGCGCATCCAGGCGGCGTTTGATTTCGGTTTCGATGTGCGGGGCGAAGTCGTCGATCACGTCTTGCATGATCATTTGCGCGGCAGCGCGCAGTTCGTCGTTCAGGTGCAGCATGACATCGGCGCCTTGCTGGACGGATGATGCCGGAGCCGGAGCTGAGGCCTGAGCCGCGACAGGCGCGGGCCTCGGAGCGGGAGCCGGTGGTTCGATGATTTCAGCCTGCGGTTTGCCGCCGACCTTATCGAATAACATCGGAATCTGGCCTTCACCACTGACTTGCTCGACGGTGTCGGTCAGCAGGGGAGGTTGCAGGTTGTCGTCGCCGAGCAACTGGCGGATCGACTCGAGGTCGTCCAGCAGGTGCGCGGACTTTTGCAGCTGGTTTGACGTGTCCATCGTATGCTCAGAGTCGCTGTAAACGGTGATCTTGCAGAGGATAGCCCTGTTCGCGGTAGAAACGGAAACTCTCCCGCGCGGCCTGACGAATAGTCGGGTCTTCAACCACCACTTCGGCCACACGGGCAAAGCGCTGGGCAAAAGACGGGACCTTGAGGTCAAGATTGACCAGCAAGTCCTGGTGTTGTCCTGGATCGTCTCCCAGGCCGAGTACTACCAAACCGTCCGGTTCGTTTTCGGCGGGGCCGTGAGGCACGAAACTTTCGCCTTTGAACGCCCACAGGCGTGCATCGAGATCGTCACGCTGGGCGGCATCGCTGCAATGCAGGTAGATACGGTGGCCCATGCGCCAGGCTTTTTCGGTGAGTTTGCAGGCAAAGTCCAGCCGCGCTGAAGGATCGGCGCTGGGCAGGATATAGAAGTCGACTTTGGTCATTGCGGTTCCTGATGCCTGCGCGGCGTCATCCGTGGATGACGCCGTTCAGGATCTTCAGTTTCAGGCTTTGGCGCGGTCCAGCAGGTATTGGGTCAGCAATGGAACCGGACGGCCAGTGGCGCCCTTGTCCTTGCCGCCGCTGGTCCAGGCCGTGCCGGCGATGTCCAGGTGCGCCCACTTCATGTTCTTGGTGAAGCGCGACAGGAAGCAGGCCGCGGTGATGGTGCCGGCTTTCGGGCCGCCAATGTTGGCGATGTCGGCGAACGGGCTGTCCAGCTGTTCCTGGTACTCATCGAACAGCGGCAGTTGCCAGGCACGGTCGTCAGCCTGTTGGCCTGCGCTCAGCAGTTGGCCGATCAGTTCGTCGTTGTTGCCCAGCAGGCCCGAAGTATGGGCGCCGAGGGCGACGACGCAGGCGCCGGTCAGGGTCGCGATGTCGATCACCGCTTGTGGCTTGAAGCGCTCGGCGTAGGTCAGGGCGTCGCACAGCACCAGGCGGCCTTCGGCGTCGGTGTTGAGGATTTCCACGGTCTGGCCGCTCATGGTGGTGACGATATCGCCTGGACGGGTCGCGCCGCCGCTTGGCATGTTCTCGGCACAGGCCAGGATGCACACCAGGTTGATCGGCAGCTTCAATTCGAGCACCGCGTGCAGGGTGCCGAAGACACTGGCCGAGCCGCCCATGTCGTATTTCATTTCATCCATACCGGCGCCCGGCTTGAGGCTGATGCCGCCAGTGTCGAAGGTGATGCCCTTGCCGACCAGCACGTAAGGCTTCTCGGATTTCTTGCCGCCGTTGTATTGCATGACGATCAGGCGTGGCGGTTGATCGCTGCCCTGGCCCACGGCATAGAACGCGCCCATGCCCAGCTCCTTGATCTTCTTCTCATCAAGGATTTCGACCTTCAGGCCCTTGTTGGCCTTGCCCAGGTTCTTGGCCTGTTCGGCGAGGAAGCTTGGGTGGCAGATGTTCGGCGGCAGGTTGCCCAGGTCGCGGGTGAAGGACATGCCGTTGGCGATTGCAGTGGCGTGAGTCACGGCGCGCTCGACTTCAGCCTGTGCGGCCTTGATGGTCAGCAGGGTGATTTTCTTCAGTGCGCGTGGATCGGATTTCTTGCTCTTGAACTGCTCGAAGGTGTATTCGCCGTCGACCAGGGTCTCGGCCAGCAGGCGGGTCTTGCCGTAGCTGTCACGCCCTTTGACCACGACTTCGTCCAGCGCCAGTGCGGCATCGCTGCCACCCAGGCCTTTGAGGGTGTTCAATACGCCGGCGATGATTTTGCGGAACGGACGGTCGCCCAGTTCGGCTTCTTTACCCACGCCAACCAGCAACACGCGTTCGGCCTTGAGGTTCGGCAGGCTGTGCAGCAACAGGCTCTGACCTGCTTTGCCGGCCAGGTCGCCGCGCTTGAGGACTGCGCTGATCGCGCCGCCGCAGAGCTCGTCGAGCTGTTTGGCGACCGTGCCGAGTTTGCGGTCTTCGCCGACGGCGACCACCAGAGTGGCGGTTTTCAACGTTTCTGGGCTAACGCTTTTTACAACCAGTTCCATGTCCGGGTCCCTGAATAAATGGTCAAAGAGCAACGTGTTACGCAGTGCGCGCACACGTTTGCCTATCTATAGAAAGACGCTGGTGCAGACCAGCGACAAAGGCCGCAGTTTGAACCTCGCTCCGTGCGCCTGACAACCCTCGCGCAGGTGATCTTTATGCCATTGCACGGCTGCTTGAGCATGCGCAGTGACAGGCGCGTTCAATCACAGGATAATGCGCCATCTTTTTCGGCGGCTCAGCCCTGCGGGCCGCCCGATATGTTTGCTTGTTTGGCCGCCTTAGCCTGACAGCCCTGGAGTGTCTGGTTTGATTGTCTTCCGTTATCTTTCCCGCGAAGTCCTGTTGACCTTGAGCGCCGTCAGCGCTGTGCTGCTGGTCATCATCATGAGTGGGCGCTTCATCAAGTTCCTGGCCCAGGCCGCCTCGGGCGCCCTGGACCCAGGCTCACTGTTCCTGATCATGGGCTTTCGCCTGCCGGGTTTCCTGCAACTGATTCTGCCTTTGGGGCTGTTTCTCGGGATCCTGCTGGCCTACGGTCGCCTGTACCTTGAAAGCGAAATGACCGTGCTCTCCGCGACCGGCATGAGCCAGGAGCGTCTGCTGGGCATGACCCTGTTTCCGGCTGCGCTGGTCGCCGTGATCGTGGCCTGGCTGAGCCTGAGCCTGGCACCGCAAGGCGCCAATCAGTTCCAGTTGCTGCTGAACAAGCAGGACGCCATGACCGAGTTCGACACGCTGGTGCCGGGCCGTTTTCAGGCGTTGCGCGATGGTTCGCGGGTGACGTACACCGAGCAGCTGTCCGATGACCGGATCAATCTGGGTGGCGTATTCATCTCGGAGAAGCGTCTTTCCGCCGATCAGAAGGATCGCGGTATTTCCGTACTGGTGGCCGAAAAGGGCCGTCAGGAAATAAAGGAAGACGGCAACCGCTACCTGATTCTCGACAATGGCTACCGTTACGACGGTCAGCCGGGGCTGGCCGACTACCGGGCCATCAAGTACGACACCTATGGCGTACTGCTGCCTAAACCGGATATCAGCGACGAGGTGACCGATCGCGATGCGATGCCGACCCGTACCCTGCTGGACAGTCCGGATATTAGTGCACGCGCCGAGCTTGAGTGGCGTGTGTCGCTGCCGTTGCTGGTGTTTATCGTGACGTTGATGGCGGTGCCGCTGTCGCGGGTCAATCCGCGTCAGGGACGTTTCCTCAAGTTGCTGCCGGCGATTCTTCTATATATGGCTTATCTGACGATCCTGATCGCCGCACGCGGTGCTCTGGAAAAAGGCAAGATCCCCCCGGCACTGGGCCTGTGGTGGGTTCACGCAATATTCCTGGCCATTGGCCTGGGACTGCTCTACTGGGAGCCGTTGCGCTTGAAAATGGCGAGTCGCCGCAGTGCGCTGGAGGTGGCCCGTGGTTAAGCTCGATCGCTATATTGGTGGCAGTGTTTTCATGGCGATCCTGGCGGTACTGGGGATCATTCTGGGTCTGGCAACCTTGTTTGCATTCATCGACGAGATGAGTGATGTCACCGATACCTACACCCTTACCGACGTATTGAGCTACGTGGCGCTGACAGCGCCGCGTCGGGTCTATGACATGCTGCCGATGGCGGCACTGATCGGCTGCCTGATCGGCCTGGGCAGCCTGGCCAGCAGCAGTGAGTTGACCATCATGCGCGCCGCTGGCGTGTCCATCGGCCGGATCGTCTGGGCGGTGATGAAGCCGATGCTGGTGTTGATGCTGGCAGGCGTGCTGGTCGGCGAGTACGTTGCGCCCGCTGCGGAAAACGTGGCCCAGGCCAATCGCTCCCTGGCTCAGGGCATTGGTGATGCGCAGAGCGCCAAGCACGGTATGTGGCACCGCCAGGGTGATGAGTTCATTCACATCAACTCGGTGCAGCCGGATGGCATTCTGTACGGTGTGACTCGCTATCGTTTTGACCGCGAGCGTCACATGCTGACCTCGAGCTTCTCCAAGCGTGCGCAGTTCGAAACAGATCATTGGCAGCTCAATGACGTCACCACCACGGTGTTCCATGACGGCAGCACCGAAGTGGTCACTGCCCCGCAAGAACGCTGGGATGTACCGTTGAGCCCGCAACTGCTGAACACGGTGATCATGACGCCGGAGTCGTTGTCGATCAGCGGATTGTGGGGTTACATCCACTATCTGGCGGATCAGGGCCTGAACAATGGCCGTTACTGGCTGGCGTTTTGGGTCAAGGTGTTGCAGCCGCTGGTCACTGTTGCCCTGGTGCTGATGGCGATTTCCTTTATTTTCGGCCCGCTGCGCTCGGTGACCCTGGGGCAGCGCGTATTCACCGGTGTACTGGTCGGCTTTGCCTTCCGTATCGCTCAGGATTTGCTCGGGCCTTCAAGCCTGGTCTTCGGCTTCTCACCGTTGTTCGCGGTGCTGGTTCCGGCCAGTATCTGCGCGGTAGCCGGTGTCTGGATGCTGCGCCGAGCCGGTTGATCGCCGGTAATTCCTGCCCCGGTTGACACTCAAACGCCCCGTTCGCAAGAGCGGGGCGTTTTTGTATCCAATACCGTTGACCTGCGAACGTGACGCTTGCGTCGTGTATCAGGTACAATTCCCGGCTATTTTTCGGCGGGCTATGCCTGCAGCCTTTTTGAGTGTTGATCCGTGAGTGATTTGAGTCATATCCGCAATTTCTCCATCATCGCCCACATTGACCATGGCAAGTCGACTCTGGCCGATCGCTTCATCCAGATGTGCGGCGGCCTGGCCGAGCGCGAAATGGAAGCCCAGGTACTGGACTCCATGGACCTTGAGCGTGAGCGCGGGATCACCATCAAGGCTCACAGCGTTACCCTGTATTACATCGCCCGTGATGGTATCAAGTACCAACTGAACTTCATTGACACCCCCGGCCACGTTGACTTCACCTACGAAGTCAGCCGGTCGCTGGCGGCCTGTGAAGGTGCCTTGCTGGTGGTCGATGCCGGTCAGGGTGTCGAGGCGCAATCGGTTGCCAACTGCTACACGGCGATCGAGCAGGGCCTGGAAGTGATGCCGGTCCTGAACAAGATCGACCTGCCACAGGCCGATCCGGACCGCGTAAAAGAAGAAATCGAAAAAATCATCGGCATCGATGCCACCGATGCGGTCGAGTGCAGTGCCAAGACCGGCCTGGGCGTCGATGAAGTGCTCGAGCGTCTGGTACACACCATTCCTGCGCCGACCGGCAACATCGAAGATCCGCTGCAAGCGTTGATCATCGACTCCTGGTTCGACAACTACCTGGGCGTTGTTTCCCTGGTTCGCGTGCGCCACGGCCGCGTGAAAAAGGGCGACAAGATTCTGGTGAAGTCCACCGGCAAGATCCACCTGGTCGACAGCGTCGGTGTGTTCAATCCGAAGCACACCGCCACCGTTGATCTGAAAGCTGGTGAAGTAGGCTTCATCATCGCCGGCATCAAGGACATTCACGGCGCGCCGGTAGGTGACACCCTGACCTTGAGCTCGACGCCGGATGTCGACGTGCTGCCAGGTTTCAAACGCATTCAGCCGCAGGTGTATGCCGGTCTGTTCCCGGTCAGCTCCGACGACTTCGAAGACTTCCGCGAAGCGCTGCAAAAGCTCACCCTGAACGACTCGTCGCTGCAGTACACCCCGGAAAGCTCCGACGCCCTGGGCTTCGGCTTCCGTTGCGGGTTCCTCGGCATGCTGCACATGGAGATCATCCAGGAGCGCCTTGAGCGCGAGTACGACCTGGACCTGATCACCACCGCGCCAACCGTTATTTTTGAGCTGTTGCTGAAAACCGGTGAAACGATTTACGTCGACAACCCGTCCAAGCTACCGGACCTGTCGTCTATTGAAGACATGCGCGAGCCAATCGTTCGGGCAAATATTCTTGTGCCGCAGGAGCACCTGGGCAACGTCATTACCCTGTGCATCGAGAAGCGTGGCATTCAACACGATATGCTGTTCCTCGGTAGCCAGGTCCAGGTGACCTACGATTTGCCGATGAACGAAGTGGTCCTGGACTTCTTCGATCGTCTGAAATCCACCAGTCGCGGCTATGCTTCGCTGGATTACCATTTCGATCGTTATCAATCAGCTAATCTGGTGAAGCTGGATGTACTGATCAACAGTGAAAAAGTCGACGCCCTGGCGTTGATCGTGCACCGTGACAACGCGCACTACAAAGGTCGTGCGTTGACCGAGAAGATGAAAGAACTGATTCCGCGGCAGATGTTCGACGTGGCAATCCAGGCCGCCATTGGCGGGCAGATTGTGGCGCGGACAACCGTCAAGGCACTCAGAAAGAACGTATTGGCCAAATGCTACGGTGGTGACGTTAGCCGTAAGCGCAAGCTGTTGGAAAAGCAGAAGGCCGGTAAAAAACGCATGAAGCAGGTCGGCAACGTGGAAATTCCACAAGAAGCCTTCCTCGCTGTGCTCAGGTTGGATAGTTAGGTCCTATGTCACTAAATTTCCCGCTGTTGCTGGTCATCGCCGTCCTCGTGTGCGGCCTGTTGGGGTTGCTCGATCTGATTTTCCTGGCGCCACGTCGACGTGCCGCCATTACCTCCTATCAGGGCAGCGTCGGCGAGCCGGATATGATGGTGGTCGAGAAACTGAACAAAGAACCGATGCTGGTCGAATACGGCAAATCGTTCTTTCCGGTGCTGTTCATCGTGCTGGTCTTGCGTTCGTTCCTGGTAGAGCCGTTCCAGATTCCGTCTGGTTCGATGAAGCCGACCCTGGACGTTGGCGATTTCATTCTGGTGAACAAGTTTTCGTACGGGATCCGCTTGCCGGTGCTCGATACGAAAGTCATCCAGGTCGGTGATCCGCAGCGCGGCGATGTGATGGTGTTCCGCTACCCAAGTGACCCGAACGTCAACTACATCAAGCGTGTAGTGGGCCTGCCGGGCGATCAGATTCGTTACACCGCCGACAAGCGCCTGTTCGTCAACGGTGAGTCGATCGCCGAGCAGCTGGTCGGCTCCGAGCCGGGTACGTTGGGCAGTGCCGAGCTCTACAAGGAAAAACTCGGCGCCGCCGAGCACCTGATCCGCAAGGAAATGAGCCGCTACCGCGCAACCCCGGACCATCAATGGACCGTGCCTGCCGGGCACTACTTCATGATGGGCGACAACCGCGACAACTCCAACGACAGTCGCTACTGGGATGATCCAACTATTCCCAAGGACCTGCTGGGCATGGTTCCCGACAAGAATATCGTCGGCAAGGCCTTCGCAGTCTGGATGAGCTGGCCGGAACCCAAACTCAGTCACCTGCCGAACTTCTCGCGGGTTGGCCTGATCAAGTAATCACCCACGGCGCTGTTGAACACAGCGCCGAATGCATTTCTGGAGCCAGCAGAAGGTTGCCGAAGATGCATGAAGCCAACGATATTCAGGATGTAATTTTTGAACACAGCGTTAATTGTCCAAGAGCCTTGCAGCGTTGCTGTGATGGACGTCGACCACGAACTCAGCGTGGGTAAACCGTGAGCGTCTCTTTAAGCCGTCTCGAGCGTCAGCTCGGTTATACCTTCAAGGACCAGGAACTGATGGTTCTGGCCCTGACGCATCGCAGCTTTGCCGGGCGCAATAACGAACGCCTGGAATTCCTCGGTGATGCCATTCTCAACTTCGTCGCCGGTGAAGCGCTGTTCGACCGCTTTCCGCTGGCCCGTGAAGGCCAGTTGTCGCGTTTGCGCGCACGCCTGGTCAAAGGTGAGACGCTGGCCGTATTGGCGCGTGGTTTTGATCTTGGCGAGTACCTGCGCCTGGGGTCCGGTGAGTTGAAGAGCGGCGGGTTCCGCCGGGAGTCGATCCTCGCCGATGCCCTCGAAGCGCTGATCGGTGCGATCTACCTGGATGCCGGCATGGACATGGCGCGCGAACGCGTGCTGGCCTGGCTGACGTCCGAGTTCGACAGCCTGACGCTGGTCGACACCAACAAGGATCCAAAGACACGCCTGCAAGAGTTCTTGCAGTCGCGTGCCTGTGAACTGCCGCGTTACGAAGTGGTGGATATCCAGGGTGAGCCGCATTGCCGGACGTTCTTCGTCGAATGCGAAATCACCTTACTGAACGAAAAAAGCCGAGGTCAGGGTGTGAGTCGTCGTATTGCCGAACAGGTAGCGGCCGCTGCAGCACTGATTGCCCTGGGCGTGGAGAATGGCCATGACTGATTCAACTGCAACTCGCTGTGGCTATGTCGCCATCGTCGGCCGCCCGAACGTGGGCAAATCCACGCTGCTGAACCATATTCTGGGTCAGAAGCTGGCGATCACCTCGCGCAAACCGCAAACCACCCGTCACAACATGCTCGGGATCAAGACCGAAGGCGATGTGCAGGCGATCTACGTCGACACCCCCGGCATGCACAAAGGTGGCGAGAAAGCCCTCAACCGCTACATGAACAAGACCGCTTCGGCGGCGTTGAAAGACGTCGACGTGGTGATCTTCGTGGTTGATCGCACCAAGTGGACCGAAGAAGACCAGATGGTGCTCGAGCGCGTTCAGTACGTGACCGGTCCGTTGATCGTGGCGCTGAACAAGACCGATCGCATCGAAGACAAAGCCGAGTTGATGCCGCACCTGAGCTGGTTGCAGGAACAGCTGCCGAACGCGCAGATCATTCCGATTTCGGCGCAGCACGGGCACAATCTCGATGCGCTGGAGCGGGTGATCGCCGGTCACCTGCCGGAAAACGATCACTTCTTCCCGGAAGACCAGATCACCGACCGCAGCAGCCGTTTCCTCGCCGCCGAACTGGTACGCGAGAAAATCATGCGCCAGATGGGCGCCGAGCTGCCGTACCAGATCACCGTGGAAATCGAAGAGTTCAAGCAGCAGGGGAAAACCCTGCACATCCATGCGTTGATCCTCGTCGAACGTGACGGCCAGAAGAAAATCATCATTGGCGACAAGGGCGAGCGGATCAAGCGCATCGGCACCGAGGCGCGCAAGGACATGGAGCTGCTGTTCGACTCCAAGATCATGCTCAACCTTTGGGTCAAAGTGAAAGGCGGCTGGTCCGACGACGAACGCGCCCTGCGTTCGCTGGGTTACGGCGACCTGTAATCGCTTGCCCCTGGATGCGTAAATTCCACTGTGGGAGCGAGCCTGCTCGCGATAGCGGTCTGTCAGTCAACATCTGTGTTGAATATCAGGCCCTCATCGCGAGCAGGCTCGCTCCCACAGTGGTTTAGGGTTGTTTGTAAAACTGCGCTCTTTCATTGAGAACCCTGACTTTCATGTCTCAAGCTCCCCTCGGCCAACCCGCCTACGTGCTCCATAGCCGTGCCTACCGCGAAAACAGCGCGTTGGTGGATTTCCTCACGCCGCAAGGTCGGCTGCGGGCGGTGTTGCGCAGTGCGCGGGGCAAGGCCGGAACGCTGGCGCGGCCATTCGTGCCGCTGGAAGTCGAGTTCCGTGGCCGGGGTGAATTGAAGAGCGTCGGACGCATGGAAAGCGCCGGCGTCTCGACCTGGCTCAACGGTGAAGCGCTGTTCAGCGGTCTCTACCTCAACGAACTGCTGATCCGCCTGCTGCCGTCCGAAGATCCTCACCCAGCGGTATTCGATCATTACGCCGCGACCTTGCTGGCCCTCGCCGAGGGGCGTCCGCTGGAGCCGTTGTTGCGTTCGTTCGAATGGCGGCTGCTCGATGACCTGGGCTACGGCTTTGCACTGACCGCGGATATCCACGGCGAACCTATCGCGCCTGACGGCCTGTATCGCTTGCAGGTCGATGCAGGTCTGGAGCGGGTTTACCTGTTGCAGCCCGGTCTGTTCAACGGCACCGAACTGCTGGCCATGGCCGACGCCGACTGGAGCGCGCCGGGTGCCTTGTCCGCCGCCAAGCGCTTGATGCGTCAGGCGTTGGCCGTTCACCTGGGCGGTCGCCCGCTGGTGAGTCGCGAGTTGTTTCGAAAGCCATAAGCCTGACGTGTATGCTGTGCACCGAACTTTCTCTTCTTCTGGAGCGCTTCCGTGACCACCAGCAATCGCATTCTTCTTGGCGTGAACATCGACCACGTTGCCACCCTGCGTCAGGCCCGGGGTACGCGTTACCCTGATCCTGTGAAAGCAGCGCTGGACGCGGAAGAGGCGGGCGCTGACGGCATCACTGTGCACTTGCGTGAAGACCGCCGGCACATTCAAGAGCGCGACGTGCTGTTGCTCAAGGACGTGCTGCAAACCCGCATGAACTTCGAGATGGGCGTCACCGAGGAAATGATGGCGTTCGCCGAGCGCATTCGTCCGGCGCACATTTGCCTGGTCCCGGAAACCCGTCAGGAACTGACCACCGAAGGCGGTCTGGATGTCGCGGGGCAGGAAGCGCGGATCAAGGCGGCGGTGGATCGCCTGGCGAAAATCGGTTGCGAAGTGTCGTTGTTCATCGATGCCGACGAGCGCCAGATCGAAGCCTCGAAACGCGTTGGCGCACCGGCCATCGAGTTGCACACCGGCCGTTATGCGGACGCCGAGACGCCGACAGCGGTGGCTGAAGAGCTGAAGCGTGTGGCGGATGGCGTGGCGTTTGGCCTGACGCAAGGCCTGATCGTCAATGCCGGTCACGGTCTGCACTACCACAACGTCGAAGCAGTCGCGGCGATCAAGGGCATCAACGAACTGAACATCGGCCACGCGCTGGTGGCTCATGCACTGTTCGTCGGGTTCAAGTCGGCTGTTTCGGAGATGAAAGCGCTGATCCTCGCTGCGGCAAAAGCCTAAGCACCAAACCCAAAACCCGTGTGGGAGCGAGCCTGCTCGCGATGGCGTCTTACCATTCAACGAAGATGTTGGCTGCAAGACTGCTATCGCGAGCAGGCTCGCTCCCACATTTGACTGGCGTCGGGTTTTAGAGCGGTGGGTTTTCTTCCGGCGGCTTGGTTTTGTCGATGCCCGGCACATGCAGGTTGCCTTGGGCGACCTGATCGCCTTCAAGCTGCGGCTGCGTGACCCACGTCAGGATGTCGTAGTAGCGCCGGATGTTCGCCACAAAATGCACCGGCTCACCGCCTCGGGCGTAGCCATAGCGGGTTTTGCTGTACCACTGTTTCTGCGACAGGCGCGGCAGGATCTTTTTCACATCCAGCCACTTGTCCGGATTCAGCCCTTCCTTGGCCGCCAGTTTGCGCGCGTCATCCAGGTGACCGCTGCCGACGTTGTAGGCCGCCAGCGCAAACCATGTGCGATCCGGCTCCTGGATCGAGTCGTCGAGTTGATCCTTCATGTAAGCCAGGTACTTCGCGCCGCCCATGATGCTTTGCTTGGCGTCCAGGCGATTGGACACGCCCATGGCCTGCGCGGTGTTCTGGGTCAGCATCATCAGGCCGCGAACGCCGGTTTTCGAGGTGACCGCCGGTTGCCACAGCGATTCCTGATAACCAATTGCGGCGAGCAGCCGCCAGTCGACTTTCTCTTCCTTGGCCGAGGCCTTGAAGTGCTTCTCGTACTTGGGCAGCCGTTGCTGCAAGTGCTGGGCGAAGGTGTAGGCGCCCATGTAGCCAAGTACATCGACGTGCCCGTAATAGCGGTCTTTCAGCCGTTGCAGGGTGCCATTCTTCTCGGCCTTGTCGAGGAAGTCGTTGATTTCGTTGAGCAGGCTGTTGTCATCACCTGCGGCGACCGCCCAGCTCTGGTTGCTGGCGTCGCCCAGGTCGAAGGCGACCCGCGCGTTAGTGAAGTACACCTGGTTCATCGCGACTTCGTTGGAGTCGACCAGTGTCAGGTCGATCTGACCTTCATCAACCATGCGCAGCAGGTCAACGACCTCAACCGCGTCGGATTCTTCGTATTCAATGCCGGGGTATTTCTTTTTCAGCGCGGCCAGTTGGTCGGCGTGGGTGCTGCCCTTGAGCACGATGATCTTCTTGCCGACCAGATCGGCTGCCGAGGTCGGCCGGGACTGACCGTTGCGGTAGATGATCTGTGGGGTGACTTCCAGATACGAGTGGGAAAACCGCACTTGCTGTTTGCGTTTGTCGCTGCCGACCAGACCGGCGGCAGCCAGCACCGGGCCGCCAGGTTTGCCTAACTGACCGTACAGGTCGTCGAGGTTGTCTGCGGTTTCGATCTTGAGTTTCACCCCCAGATCGTCGGCAAAGCGTTTCACCAGCTCGTATTCGAAGCCGGTTTCACCGTTGCGATCCTGAAAGTAGGTAGCGGGGCTGTTGCGGGTAACCACACGCAGCACGCCATCCTCCTTTACGCGCTCCAGTGTGTTGGGTTTATCAACACAGCCACTGAGCATCAGGAAGAGTCCGGTTGCGATGAGCCATTTGGCGAATCGCGGACGCAAAGCCGTTGGGGAAAACATCTGCGCAGTATACGCAAAGGACCACGGCCGCCATATCTCGACAGCAAAGGGCTTGTCTGCTAGAGCGTGCAAAACCCGGCGCAAGCCCGCAAAAACAGGCATTCCGGCCTGACTGTGACAACAAAAATAACCCCCGGCGCGCGCCTTGATGGGCATGGGGCACAGGCTTTGAGCCCCGGGCCGACGTTCGGACAATACCGGGTGTAGCGTTTCGGGTGCTGTCGCGGGCGGTTTAGGCTAGAATGCACGGCCTCAAAGCACACCCCCTTCCGAGGCTGTCCCGAAGATGTTGATCCTGCGCGGCGCTCCTGCCCTTTCTGCCTTTCGCCACAGCAAACTCCTTGAGCAACTGAGCCAGAAGGTTCCAGCTGTCAGTGGCTTGTATGCTGAATTCGCTCACTTCGCCGAAGTCACCGGCGTCCTGACCGGCGACGAACAGCAGGTGCTAGCGCGCCTTCTGAAGTACGGCCCTAGTGTTCCGGTACAAGAGCCGACCGGTCGTCTGTTCCTGGTGTTGCCGCGTTTCGGCACCATCTCGCCCTGGTCGAGCAAGGCCAGTGATATCGCACGCAACTGTGGCCTGGCGAAAATCCAGCGCCTGGAGCGTGGTATTGCTTTCTACGTGACCGGTGAATTCACCGACGCCCAAGCACAGCTGATCGCCGACGGCCTGCACGACCGCATGACCCAGATCGTGCTGGAAAACCTCGAACAGGCTGCCGGCCTGTTCAGTCACGCCGAACCGAAGCCGCTGACGGCGATCGACGTTCTGGGTGGCGGTCGCGCCGCGCTGGAAAAAGCCAACGTCGAGCTGGGCCTGGCCCTGGCCGAAGACGAGATCGACTACCTGGTCAACGCTTTCATTGGCTTGAAGCGCAACCCGCACGACATTGAGCTGATGATGTTCGCCCAGGCGAACTCCGAGCACTGCCGTCACAAGATCTTCAACGCCAGTTGGGACATCGACGGCGAGAGCCAGGAAAAAAGCCTGTTCGGTATGATCAAGAACACCTACGTGATGCACAGCGAAGGCGTTCTGTCGGCATACAAGGACAACGCTTCGGTGATCGTCGGCTCTGTCGCCGGGCGTTTCTTCCCGGACCCTGAGACCCGCCAGTACGGCGCGGTGCAGGAACCGGTGCACATCCTGATGAAAGTCGAGACGCACAACCACCCGACCGCGATTGCCCCGTTCCCGGGCGCATCCACCGGTTCCGGTGGCGAGATCCGCGACGAAGGCGCGACCGGTCGCGGCGCGAAGCCAAAGGCAGGCCTGACCGGTTTCACCGTGTCCAACCTGCAAATCCCGGGCTTCGAACAGCCGTGGGAAGTGCCGTACGGCAAGCCTGAGCGCATTGTTACCGCGCTGGACATCATGATCGAAGGCCCATTGGGCGGCGCTGCATTCAACAACGAATTCGGCCGTCCGGCGCTGACCGGTTATTTCCGTACCTTCGAACAATCCATCACCACCCCGCGTGGCGATGAAGTGCGCGGTTACCACAAGCCGATCATGTTGGCCGGCGGCATGGGCAACATCCGTGAGGAACACGTCAAGAAAGGCGAAATCCTCGTGGGCTCCAAGCTGATCGTGCTGGGCGGCCCGGCGATGCTGATCGGTCTGGGTGGCGGCGCGGCTTCCTCCATGGCCACCGGCACCAGCTCGGCCGACCTGGACTTTGCTTCGGTACAACGCGAAAACCCGGAAATGGAACGCCGTTGCCAGGAAGTCATCGACCGTTGCTGGCAACTGGGCGACAAGAACCCGATCAGCTTCATCCACGACGTGGGTGCAGGCGGTCTGTCCAACGCCTTCCCGGAACTGGTCAACGATGGCGACCGTGGTGGCCGTTTCGAACTGCGCAACATTCCAAACGACGAGCCGGGCATGGCCCCGCACGAAATCTGGAGTAACGAATCCCAGGAACGCTACGTTCTGGCGGTCGGCCCGGCCGACTTCGAGCGCTTCAAGGCAATCTGCGAACGTGAGCGTTGCCCGTTCGCCGTTGTCGGCGAAGCGACTGCCGAGCCACAACTGACGGTCACCGACAGCCACTTCGGCAACAGCCCGGTGGATATGCCGCTCGAAGTGCTGCTGGGCAAAGCCCCGCGCATGCACCGTTCGGCTGTTCGTGAAACCGAGCTGGGCGACGATTTCGATCCGTCGACCCTGGCCATTGCCGATTGCGTCGAGCGCGTTCTGCATCACCCGGCCGTGGCCAGCAAAAGCTTCCTGATCACCATCGGCGACCGCACCATCACCGGCCTTGTGGCCCGTGATCAGATGGTCGGCCCGTGGCAGGTTCCCGTGGCTGACGTTGCCGTCACCGCCACCAGCTTCGACGTCTACACCGGTGAAGCCATGGCCATGGGCGAGCGTACTCCGCTGGCCCTGCTGGACGCTCCGGCGTCGGGTCGCATGGCCATCGGCGAAACCCTGACCAACATCGCGGCCTCGCGCATCGGCAAGATCTCCGACATCAAGCTGTCGGCGAACTGGATGTCGGCTGCTGGTCACCCGGGCGAAGACGCGCGTCTGTACGACACCGTGAAAGCGGTCGGCATGGAACTGTGCCCGGAACTGGGCATCACCATTCCGGTGGGCAAGGACTCGATGTCCATGGCCACACGCTGGAATGACGAAGGCGTCGACAAGACGGTGACTTCGCCGATGTCGCTGATCGTGACCGGTTTCGCGCCAGTGACTGACATCCGTCAGACCCTGACTCCGCAACTGCGCATGGACAAAGGCACCACCGACCTGATCCTGATCGACCTGGGCCGTGGCCAGAACCGCATGGGCGCCTCGATCCTCGCGCAGGTTCACGGCAAGCTCGGCAAGCATGCACCGGACGTCGATGACGCCGAAGACCTGAAAGCCTTCTTCGCGGTGATCCAGGGCCTCAACGCCGACGGTCACCTGCTGGCTTACCACGACCGTTCCGACGGTGGTCTGCTGACCAGCGTGGTGGAAATGGCCTTTGCCGGTCACTGCGGCCTGAGCCTGAACCTCGACGGCCTGGCAGAAACTTCTGCCGACATCGCCGCGATCCTGTTCAACGAAGAACTGGGTGCGGTCATCCAGGTTCGCCAGGACGCGACGCCGGACATCCTTGCGCAGTTCAGCGCAGCGGGTCTGGGCGACTGCGTCTCGGTGATCGGCCAGCCGATGAACAATGGCGAGATCAGCATCACTTTCAACGGCGACACCGTGTTCGAAGGCCAGCGTCGCCTGTTGCAACGTCAGTGGGCTGAAACCAGCTATCAGATCCAGCGTCTGCGTGACAACGCCGACTGCGCCGAACAAGAGTTCGACGTGCTGCTGGAAGAAGACAACCCGGGCCTGAGCGTCAAGCTGAGCTACGACGTGAACCAGGACGTTGCCGCGCCTTACATCAAGAAAGGCATTCGCCCACAGGTTGCCGTACTGCGTGAGCAGGGCGTCAACGGTCAGGTGGAAATGGCCGCAGCGTTCGACCGCGCCGGTTTCAACGCGATCGACGTGCACATGAGCGACATCCTCGCTGGCCGTGTCGACCTGAACGAGTTCAAAGGTCTGGTGGCGTGCGGTGGCTTCTCCTACGGTGACGTACTGGGTGCCGGTGAAGGCTGGGCGAAATCGGCGCTGTTCAACAGCCGTGCTCGCGATGCGTTCCAGGGCTTCTTCGAACGTACCGACAGCTTCACTCTCGGCGTGTGCAACGGTTGCCAGATGATGTCCAACCTGCACGAGCTGATCCCGGGCAGCGAGTTCTGGCCGCACTTCGTGCGTAACCGTTCCGAGCAGTTCGAAGCGCGCGTGGCGATGGTTCAGGTTCAGGAATCGAACTCGATCTTCCTGCAGGGCATGGCCGGTTCGCGTATGCCGATCGCCATCGCTCACGGTGAAGGTCATGCCGAATTCGCCAGCGAAGAAGCGTTGCTGCAAGCCGATCTGTCGGGTTGCGTGGCGATGCGGTTCGTTGACAACCACGGCAAGGTTACCGAGCGCTACCCGGCCAACCCGAACGGCTCGCCGCGCGGGATCACCGGTTTGACCAGCCGTGACGGTCGCGTGACGATCATGATGCCGCACCCGGAGCGGGTGTTCCGTGCCGTGCAGAACTCGTGGCGCTCGGAAGAGTGGAACGAAGACGCGCCGTGGATGCGTATGTTCCGTAACGCTCGTGTGTGGGTGAACTAAGCGCTGTGTACAAGCTCAGTTTTTTTGTTCCTCAGAGCCATGTTGAGGTGGTCAAGGGTGCTGTGTTCGCTGCCGGTGGTGGGCGGATCGGTGCTTATGACCACTGTTCGTGGCAGGTGCTTGGGTTGGGTCAGTTTCGGCCTTTGGACGGCAGTCAGCCGTTTATTGGTCAGGCGGGGCTGGTCGAGCAGGTTGAGGAATGGAAGGTTGAGCTGGTGGTCAGCGATGAGTTGATTGGTGTTGTGGTGGCGGCTCTGAAGCAGAGTCATCCCTATGAGACGCCGGCTTACGAGGTGTGGCGGTTGGAGGATTTCTGATCTTCCGCCGTTCAAATGAGAAACCCGCAGAACCGTTATTGGTTCTGCGGGGTTAATGAGATGGTCAGCCTGACCGAGAAGCCCTGCAAGCGTAAACCTGCAGGGCTTCTCGGTCAGGCTGACCATACATTTTTATGGCGAGGCGGCCTGACAGCCGGCCTATCTYYCGCAGATGTACACCAATCCCCTGTGGGAGCGAGCCTGCTCGCGATGGCGGCCTGATAGCCGACCAACCTCTTGCAGATGTACATATCCATTCCTGTGGTAACGGCCGCTTAGGGTTTTGCCCTTACGGCGAGTCCCTTTTTCAAACGCCAAAAAGGAACCAAAAGGCTTCGCCCCAAGCGTACGGCACCTCGCCTAGGCTCGGCGTCCCATCGCTCCGGTGTCCATCAGGGGGCATCGCCTACGGTCTGCTGCGCGACGACCTCCTCTCGATGTGTCCGGCTGCGCCGTACGGCGCTGCGCGCCAACCCCCTGATGAACACCTCCACTCGGCCTCCCAAAGGGGCGGGTGGATCAAGATCAACAGCAAAGCACGGCGGCCTACCGGCCGGCCTGAGTAGTTGAGGTGTGTGGTGGTCTAATGAAACCGGACACCCATTTAGGCGAGAATGCTCGCCAGATAGAGGTGCTCTACCGATTGAGAAGAAATTCTTCAAAGCTGATTTCGTCATCGTTGTCAGGATTCACGATTTCCAACAACTGTTTGAGGTCTTCCGGTGAAAGATAATTAAAAGCCTCTTTAAACTCTTCAACGGTGACGTGGCCGTCTTTATTGAGGTCCTTTTTTTTAAAAGTCGTTTCCAGGTGTTTCAGTTGTGCTGCCGTTAGTTTGCTCATGCCGATCTCATCCTTCACAAGTTAAATGAAAAATAATCAGGGCGAAGGCTACAGGAAGGTACTGCCTTGATCGGGACAGGCTATTTATGATGGTTGTTACCGTCAACTGTCATAACTGACAGTTGACGGAGCCGAAAATTATGAAATGAAGGAGTTTGTCGATCGTTCTTGCGCAGCAAGGGAAGGCCTCTATGGGCGCTCTGTGTTCTGCTTCATTAGTGGGCACGGCACGTGGGGAGGAGCTGTCGCAGGCTGCAATTTTTTGATCTTGCTTGATCGTTCCTGTGTGATTGGGATTTGTGTAATACCCGTAGGAAGCGGCTTGAACTCGATGACAGCATCGCGGGCAAAGCAGAAATCTCTGACAAGTATTTAAGGTTGCCCCTCGGAAGCACTGCCTCTAGCCTTTGAACGTCGCTGCCAATTCAGCGACCGGGACTGCAAGCCCGCCGATAGTTTGTTAGGCGCTTACATGCGCACCTATAATCGTGACGCTTTTTCAGTGTCCATCGATTTATGGTGGCTGTGTGCGGGAGACCTTCGGGTCTGCCGAGGGCCTAACAACTCGGTCTTGCAGACCCGCATACAGCTGCCACCCATCATCTGCAAGTGATGCTGGTAGCTCCAACTATTGTTAGGAGCTCCACCATGATCAAAGAATCTCCCAACCCTCCCGAACACGACGACGTCTCCCCCTACGAATCCCTCGATTCAAAAAAGCTCCACGACGCCGCCCACCGCGCCCTCGATCACTACCTGAAACCCACCCTCGCCAAACTGCGCTTCAGCGACCTGCGCTCCGATCGCCTGTTCAGCGTTTCACCCGACGTAGGCCTCGAAAGCCTGTTGGCCAATGCCTCGGAAGACCTGGCCTCAGTCAAGGTCATGGCCGCCGACCTGGCATTCGAGATCGAGGGTTCGCGACGCAGCGTGGCGTTGGCGATTTGCCGGATGGTCGATGGCGCTTTGTTGTTGGTGGACAAGGCGCTGAATGACTACAACCCCTCGGAGTCGGACCAGTTTTACGTGAAGGAGTAGAAGCGCAGCAGGGCATTCATGCGGCGTAAAACAAAAACCGCTGAACCGGAAACGGTCAGCGGTTTTTTATATTGGGAGAGAGTCAGGCCTACCGCTGGTCTGATTTATGTGGCTACCTGTTAGTTCTGACAGTTGTGGGTGGTGGGTGGATCAGGCTTTATAAAAACTCATAACCGCACATCCAAAAGGAAGTACCACCATGACTTCAGCGCAAATATTGGGAAACACATTTTTGATTTCTGACGCTAAAGGAAAGCCTATTCCGGACGGTGGAATAATCAATGCAGGACTGGTGATGTTTGAGGGAACGACAGAACCGGGTCACAAGGTCGAAGTATCTGATGATAAAGGTCTTAGACTTAGCGTTACGGAGCCTTATTCTAAGGACTGGGGGCCAATCGGACTACATTTTGCGGTAGGAGATTATAAGATCAAGATTAAGTTCTATCATGGAGACGTGACTCATACTTGGTCCTTTACTGTGAAGTAATTGCAAGTAATAGCTGAATCGCTTTCTATTACCTGAATAAATGAAAAAACCGCTGAACCGGAAACAGTCAGCGGTTTTGAATCGCGTCCAAAGGCTCGCAGCCTGCGGCAGCTCCTGCATTAACCACACTCCCCCGAATGTGGGAGTTGCCGCAGGCTGCGATCTTTTACGGTGCTAAACCTTCGCACTCACCTCACTACGATTCACCAGCGCTTCGAGCGCTTCACTCAAACTCAACGCCTTGTCACCAATCAACAAGTGCCAAACCCCACCGTCCAACGCACTCACACCCTGGCAACCCAAGTCCTTCAGCTGACACTCCGACAGCGCTTTCCCATCCGCCAATTGCAGGCGAATCCGGGTCATGGCCACGCAATCCAGTTGCAGCACATTGTCGCTGCCACCCAAGGCGTTCAGCCATTTTTGTGCTTCCGGGATGGTCACGGGTGCCGCTTTCGGCGCTTCTTCGACCACCACAGCATCAGCTACCAAAGCTGAACCAGAAGTCGGTATGGCCTGGCGAATCTCATCGGCAATGCTGTCCGCCAGCGGTCCGACTACCACCTGCAAGCTGCCGCCCTTGCCGGGGCGCACCACGGCCATGGCGCCGAGGGCTTTCAATTCGTTGTCGGAGGCTTTGTTGCGATCGACCATTTCCAGGCGCAAGCGCGTGGTGCAGGCGCCAACGGTGATCAGGTTGTCGGCGCCGCCCAAGGCTTGAATGTAGGCCCCGGCGCGTTGGTTTTCGCTCAGCACCACCTTTTCACCGACGACGACACCTTCACGCCCCGGGGTTTTCAGGTTGAAGCGACGGATGCAGAAGTCGAACACCACGTAGCAGATCACCGCGTACGCCAGGCCCACCGGGAACACCAGCCAGCCGTTGGTGGACTTGCCCCAGCCCAGTGCCATGTCGATGGCGCCGCCGGAGAAGGTGAACCCCAGATGGATGTTCAGCGCATTGGTGATGGCCATCGCCATGCCGGTCAGCAGCGCGTGCAGCAAATACAGCAGCGGTGCGAGGAACATGAAGGCGAATTCGATCGGTTCGGTGACGCCCGTCAGGAACGAGGTCAGGGCCATCGACAGGAAGATCCCGCCCATGACTTTGCGGCGTTCCGGCAGGGCGTTGCGGTACATCGCCAGGCAGGCGGCGGGCAGGCCGAAGATCATCATCGGGAACATCCCGGTCATGAACTGGCCACCCTTCGGGTCGCCGGCAAAGTAGCGCGCCAGGTCGCCGGTGACGATGGCGCCGGTGGTCGGGTCGGTGAAGCTGCCGAAGATGAACCACGCCATGTTGTTGAGGATGTGGTGCAGGCCGGTGACGATCAGCAAGCGATTGAACACGCCGAAGACGAACGCGCCGATGCTGCCGCTTTCCAGCAGCAGTTGGCCGAAGCTGTTGATGCCGTGCTGGATCGGTGGCCAGATCAAGCCGAAGATCACGCCCAGGCCAACGGCGCTGAACCCGGTGGCAATCGGCACGAAGCGCCGGCCGCCGAAGAACGCCAGGTATTCCGGTAGCTTGATGTCCTTGAAGCGGTTGTACAGCGCGCCGGCCATCAAACCGCTGATGATCCCGGCGAGCATGCCCATGTTGATGCTCGCATCCAGCACCTTGAGCGTGGAGACCATCACCAGGTAACCAATCGCCCCGGCCAGCCCGGCGGTGCCGTTATTGTCCCGGGCAAACCCGACGGCGATGCCGATGGCGAAGATCAGTGCCAGGTTGGCGAAGATCACTTGCCCGGCGTCGTGGATGATCGCGATGTTCAGCAAGTCGGTGTCGCCCAGACGCAGCAACAGACCGGCAATCGGCAGGATCGCGATGGGCAGCATCAGCGCCCGTCCAAGGCGCTGCAAGCCTTCGATGAAGAGTTGGTACATGGCGTATCTCCCTGTGTTCTTGTTGTTTTCAGCTCAGAGGCCAATGTTGATGACAGGCGTGACGCACCGCCGTGGCGCTGCTCAGGTTGAGCAGGGTGGCGCTGAAGCGCTGGCAGTCGGCGGCGTCCAGTTGGCGGACGCGTTCCTTGATTTCACCGACTTGCGGCGGGCTGACGGACAGCTCGCGGATACCCAGGCCAATCAGCACCGGGGTCGCCAGCGGATCGGAGGCCAGAGCGCCGCAAACGCCGACCCAACGCTGATGCTTGGCGGCACCGATGCAGGTCTGGGCGATCAGCCGCAGCAGCGCCGGGTGCAGGGCATCGACCCGTGCGGCGAGACCGGCATGGTCGCGGTCCATGGCCAGGGTGTATTGGGACAGGTCGTTGGTGCCGATGGACAGGAAGTCCGCGTGTTCCGCCAATTGCTCGGCGAGCAGCGCCGCGGCCGGGACTTCGATCATCACCCCCAGTTCAGGACGCTGCGTGAGCGCAAGCTCGGCGCACAAGGCATCGAGGCGTTGGCGGATGTACAGCAATTCGTCGACCTCGGTGACCATCGGCAGCAAAATCCGGCAGCGCTGCAACGGGCTGACCTGCAGCAGCGCACGTAATTGCTGGTCGAGCAGTTCCGGGCGTACCTGGGCCATGCGGATGCCGCGCAGGCCGAGCACCGGGTTGGCTTCGGCCGGCAGTGGCAGGTAGTCGAGCTGTTTGTCGCCGCCGACGTCGATGGTGCGGATGATCACTGACTTGTCGCCCATGGCATCCAGCACCGCTTGATAGGCCTGGCGTTGTTCCTGTTCATCCGGCGCGGTCTGGCGATCGACGAACAGAAACTCGGTGCGCAGCAGGCCAACGCCATCGGCGCCGCCTTTCAACGCATCAGCCGCTTCATTGCTGGAGGCTACGTTGGCTGCGACTTCGATCCGCAGGCCATCGCGGGTGAGTGCCGGGTTATGGGCTTGCGCTTGTTGGCGTTCGCGGCGTTGCAGATGTTCGCGCTGGGCCTGGGCGACTTGCTCCAGGCGTTGGCTGTCGGGCGTCAGCTCCAGGCGTCCGCCGTCGGCGTCCAGCACCACTGACTGGCCTTGCGGTTGATGGAGCAGTGAGGAACTGAGGGCAACCAGGCACGGCAGGCCTTTGCCCCGGGCAAGAATCGCCACATGGGAGGTCGCGCCACCTTCGGCCATGCACAGTCCAGCGACGCCTTGCTGGCTCAATTGCAGCAAATCGGAAGGGGTCAGTTCATGCGCGGCGACGATAGCACCGGCCGGTACGTCGTAGTGCCAGTCCTGACCGAGCAAGGCACGCAGTACCCGTTGCCTGAGGTCGCGCAGGTCGTTGGCGCGTTCGGCCAGCAGCGGGTTGCCGAGCTGTTGCAACACCTCGCACTGCACCTCGATTGACTGGCTCCAGGCGTGAGTGGCGGCGCCGCCCTGATCGATCGACTGGATGGCCGCTTCCAGCAGCGCCGGGTCTTCGAGCAGCGCCAGGTGGGCGGCGAAAATCTGTTCCTCTTCGGTGTGTTTGTGCTTTTTGGCGTGGGACAGGGTTTCGCGGATTTCGCTGCGAACCTGTTCCAGCGCACGGTCGAGGGCTTGCAGTTGTTCTTCGGCGTTATGGTTGCCGGTGTCTTCCGGCAGGTGGATGGCTGCCAGTTGGAACAGCGGGCCGCCGACCAGTCCCGGCGCGGCACAGACACCATTGAGTACGCCGGCTTCGGCGGGGCGGGTGCGTTGGGCAATCGGTGTCGGCGCGGCCGCGTGGCTGTCGTCGTTGACCGCGGTGGACAAGGCGTTCAACAACGCTTGCAGCGCCGCCTTGGCGTCCGCGCCCTTGCAGCTGACCTGAACCTCGTCCTGCTCGCCAATCCCCAGGCCCATCAGCCCGATCAGGCTGTCGCACGACGCCGATTTACCGGCGAAATGCAGCTGCGATTTGCTGCTGAACAGGTGCGCGGTCTGGCGGATCAGCGCCGCTGGCCGTGCATGCAGGCCGCCGCGATGGATGATGCGAATGTGCCCGTGAACCTCGGCACCCGAGCTGTCCGCCTCGGCCTGTGCGCTGTGGGTGGTTCTTGGCACGATGTGCAGCAACGGCTCGCCGACCTTGACCGATTTGAGGGTGATCGGCAGCACCTGGAAGTCTTCGCTGTTGGTCAGGATCAACAGGCTGACCAGGCTTTTACAGCCTTGCGCGACCTGGTCCAGATCAAAGCGCAGCAGCGCCTGGCCATTGCTGACGCGGGTGCCTTCCTTGACCAGCATGGAGAACCCTTCGCCTTGCAACTCGACGGTGTCCAGGCCCAAGTGCAGCAGCAGCTCGGCGCCGTTGTCGGCGCGCAGTGTCACGGCATGGCCGGTGCGGGCAACATGCACCACCACACCGGCACACGGAGCGTGCAGGGTGTTGTTCAGCGGGTCGATGGCGATCCCGTCGCCCATGGCGCCGCTGGCGAACACCGGGTCCGGAACCTTGGCGAGTGTGAGCACCGGGCCGCTGAGCGGGGCGCTGAGGGTCAGGTCTTTATTGTTGTTATGCATGGCGCGGTACTCGATTCGGGCGTGTTAGTGGGTGCGGGTCACTTTGCTCAAGTGACGCGGCTGGTCCGGGTCCATGCCACGGGCGACCGCGAGGCCGGCCGCCATGACGTAGAAGCTCTGGATGGCGAGAATCGGGTCCAGCGCCGGGTGTTCGGCGCGGCTCAGCGTCAGGTCGCGTTCGCTGACGTCATCCGGGGCGGCCAGCAACACGCGGGCACCGCGTTGACGCATCTCGGCGGCGAGGCTCAGCAAGCCAGCCTGCTCGGCGCCGCGAGGGGCGAACACCAGCAAGGGGTAGTTATTGTCGATGAGTGCCATGGGGCCGTGTTTGACTTCGGCGCTGCTGAAGGCTTCGGCCTGGATCGCCGAGGTTTCCTTGAGTTTCAGTGCCGCTTCCTGGGCGATGGCAAACCCGGCACCACGACCGATTACCATCAAGCGTTGGCAGTCACGCAGTACGTCGACCGCCAGGTTCCAGTCCTGCGTGGCGGCGTCGCGTAATTCTTCTGGCAGCGCGAGGCCGGCTTGCAGCAACTCGGCATCCTGCTTCCAGTGGGCGATCAACCGCGCGCTGGCGCTGAGGGTGGCGATGAAACTTTTGGTCGCGGCGACGCTGCTTTCGGTACCGGCGCACAGCGGCAGGCTGAATTCACAGGCGGCCTCCAGTGGCGAGTTCTCGGCATTGACCATCGAAATGCTCAGGGCGCCCCGTTTGCGCAGCAGACGCAGGCTGTTGACCAGATCCGGACTTTGCCCGGACTGCGAGAACGCGAATACCGCCTGACCGCTGACCTTCAGCGGCGCTTGCTGCATGGTCACCACCGACATCGGCAACGATGCCACCGGAATACCCACGTGCTGCATGGTCAGGTAGGCGAAGTAGCTGGCGGCGTGATCGGAACTGCCACGGGCGACCGTCATTGCCACTTGCGGCGGCTGACGGTTCAGGCGCCCGGCGATCTCGATCATCTGCGGGTCCAGTTGCTGCAACTGAGCGTCGACCGCCTTGTACGAGGACAGCGCCTCTTCAAGCATTTTTGAAGTCAATGTCTTCTCCTTCGACCATTACCGCGGTCAGTGTGAGTGAGCGATCCAGACGCACGCAGTCAGCCCAGGCGCCGGGTTGCAGGCGGCCGCGCTCCTGAATGCCGAGATAATCGGCGGGGAATTGCGACAGGCGTTGCGAGGCCTCGGCCAGTGGCAGGCCGATCTTCACCAGGTTGCGCAGCGCCTGATCCATGGTCAGGGTGCTGCCGGCCAGCGTGCCGTCGGGCAGGCGCACGCCGCCCAGGCATTTGGTCACGGTGTGGCTGCCGAGCTTGTATTCACCGTCCGGCATGCCGGCGGCGGCGGTGGAATCGGTGACGCAATACAGGCACGGGATCGAGCGCAGGGCTACGCGGATGGCGCCGGGATGCACGTGCAGCAGGTCGGGAATCAGTTCCGCGTACTTGGCGTGGGCCAGTGCCGCGCCGACGATTCCCGGTTCGCGGTGATGCAGCGGGCTCATGGCGTTATAAAGGTGGGTGAAACTGCTGGCGCCGGCCTCCAGTGCCGCGACACCTTCTTCGTAGCTGCCCAGGGTATGGCCGATCTGCATGCGAATGCCGCGATCGCTGAGGGCGCGAATCAGTTTGTCGTGTCCGGCGATTTCCGGGGCAATGGTGATCACCCGGATCGGCGCCAGTGCCAGGTAGGCTTCGACTTCGGCCATCAGCGCGGTGTGGGCAAAGTTCGGTTGTGCACCGAGTTTTCCAGGGTTGATGTACGGTCCTTCGAGGTGCACGCCGAGTACCCGGGCGCAGCCTTTCGGGCGCTGTTCGCAGAACTCGCCGACCTCGGCCAGCACCCGGGAAATCTCTTCCGGTGGCGCGGTCATGGTGGTGGCCAGCAGCGAGGTGGTGCCGAAACGCACGTGGGTTTTGGTGATGGTGTCGAAGGCCGGCGTGCCTTCCATGATGTCCTTGCCGCCACCGCCGTGGACGTGCAGGTCGATGAAACCCGGGAGCAGGTAAGGCAGGTCGTTGTCTGTCGGGTCGCACGGCTGGCCTTCAATGCGCACGATCTTGCCGTGTTCGTGGATCAACCGGCCGCGGATCCAGCCTTGGGCGGTGAGGATGTTGTCTTCGGACATCAGTAATTCTCCGGCGTCGTGGCGCAGGGCTTAGCGACGCAGCTCTGCGACAAAGTCGTAGTAGTCGTTGCGGCAATAGGTGTCGGTGACTTCGATCGGGGTGTTGTCTTCGAGGTAACCGACCCGGGTCATCAGCAGCATGGCGGTGCCGGGGGCGATGCCGACCAGCGCGGCGAATTCGTCCGAGGCGTTGATCGCCTGAATGTGTTGCAGGGCGCGCACCACCGGTTTGCCGATGCCATCGAGGTATTCGTAAAGCGAATCCCCGACCGCTTGCGGCTGGGCAATGATCGAGGCGGGCAGGGTGCTCATCTCGATGGCCATCACGGTGTCGTCGGCTTTACGCAAACGCTTGAGGCGCGCGACCTTGTCGTAGGGCGAGAGCGCGAGGCGGATCAGTTCTTCGTGGGTCGGCTGGGTGATTTCCCGCTCCAGCCATTGCGAACTCGGCACGAAACCTTTGAGGCGGAGCATTTCGCTGAAGCCGGACAGCCGGGACAGTGGTTGTTCGAGGCGCGGAGTGATGAAAGTGCCGGAGCCTTGGCTGCGACGGATCAGGCCTTGTTCGAACAGCACTTCCAGTGCCTTGCGGGCGGTCACGCGGGAGATGTTCAGCATTTCGCTGAGATTGCGTTCCGACGGCAATGCCTGCTCGGCTTTCCACTGGCCGGCATGGATCGCCGCTTCCAGGTTGCGCGCCAGTTGCAGGTACAACGGCGTTGGCTGGGTGTCGTCAGGGCGCAGGGCCAGGATGTGGTTCATGGGTGCGGGTCCGATGGGGAGAGTGGCGTGTTGTTGCCCCGGTTATGGCGCAAAACTAATACCACTTAAATACCATGTCAACGCCAGTGGTTTGCTCGGGGCGAGCGAATAAGCGCTGCGCTGGAGGACACGGCAGTACTGGGTTTAAAGTGGTATTGGAGGTGGCGGTGGTCGTGGATCAGATCACTGTCTGCGCCGGTGCTTCAGGAGGGAAGTGGTATTGCAGGTGGAGGCGTGGTTCGGGAGGAATATTTTTTATTATTTTTTATAACTCTGGTGCATTACCCCTGTGGGAGCCGGCTCGCTCCCACAGGTTTGGGTCCCCTCGTCGCAGGTCAAATCAGGGGCGGATTTCGATCATCGTGCCGTCTTTGACCAGGCCCCAGACTTCGCGCATGTCGACGTTGCGCATGCCGATGCAGCCGTCGGTCCAGTCCAGGGTGTGGAACAGCTCTTCAGGGTTTTCTTCAGTGTCCGGGGTGCCATGGATCATGATCATGCCACCGGGCTGCACACCTTCGCGGCGCGAACGAACGGAGTCGCTGATGTTCGGGTAGGAAATGTGCATGGCCAGGTTGAAGCGGTCGCTGACCTTGCGCCAGTCCAGCCAATACAAACCTTCAGGCGTGCGCCGATCACCCTCCATCAGTTTCGGGCCCTTGGGGTTTTTGCCCAGCGAGATGCGATAGGTCCGCAGTGGCTTGCCATCATTGATCAGCTGCAACTGATGGGCAGATTTGAGCACCAACACTTTTTCGATGATTTTGCCGTCCAGGGTCTCCGTGGTGGCAGCTTGGGAAACCATGACAAACGACAGACAGAACAACGCAAGCAACCAGCGCATTAAAACGATATCCCTGAGAGTACGGTGTACTTTTATAGTTTAAGTGATCGCAGGCTGAGCAAGCGGAGGAATTGATTCGGAACGCACAGGAAAATGTTCTACCCGGCGGTCAGCGAAGAAGCATTCTAGGGTACGGCCGACCGTGCGGAAAGCCAGCTCCGACCACGGGATGTCGGCTTCATCGAAAAGCCTCACTTCCAGGCTTTCTTCGCCCGCGGCAAAGTCCAGATCCGTCAGTTCAGCGCGAAAGAATACATGCACCTGGCTGATGTGTGGCACATCGATCAGCGTATAGATGTTCAGGTTGCGCACCCGTGCACATGCTTCTTCGGCGGTTTCGCGAATGGCCGCCTGTTCGATGGTTTCACCGTTTTCCATGAAGCCGGCCGGTAAGGTCCAGTAACCGCGGCGCGGCTCGATGGCGCGCCGGCACAACAGCACCTGAGTGCCCCAGGTTGGCAGGCAGCCGGCGACAATGTTCGGGTTCTGGTAATGGATGGTCTGGCACCGGTCGCAGACGTACCGCAGGCGCGAGTCGCCTTCGGGAATGCGTTGGGTGACCGGGTTACCGCACTGGCTGCAGAATTTCATGCTGGGTTTCCGAAAATGCTGCGCCTATCTTGGCGCGCGGTGGTGTCTGTCGGCAAGTTGTCGTTTAGCGACATGCCATGGTTCAGGGGGTTGGGCGGTCGATGTGTTTGGTGCATGATGCAAGGTAGCTAACAAATCGAGAGCACTCATGCTGGATGAGCTACTGCATCGGGTAAGCAACCACACGCCGCGCACGCTGGAAACCGACCAGCGTTTTCCGGAGGCCGCGGTCCTGGTGCCTATCACCCGCAGTGATGAGCCGGAGCTGGTTCTGACCCTGCGTGCCAGCGGGCTCTCGACCCACGGCGGCGAAGTGGCCTTCCCCGGCGGGCGACGCGATCCGGAAGACCCTGACCTGATTTTCACCGCGCTGCGTGAAGCCGAAGAAGAAATCGGCCTGCCACCCGGCCTGGTGGAAGTCATCGGCCCGTTGAGCCCGTTGATCTCCCTGCATGGGATCAAGGTCACGCCTTACGTCGGGGTGATTCCGGACTTCGTCGAGTACCGGGCCAACGATGCCGAAATTGCCGCGGTGTTCAGCGTACCGCTGGAATTCTTCCGCAAGGACCCGCGTGAACACACGCACCGCATCGATTACCAGGGCCGCAGCTGGTATGTGCCGAGCTACCGTTTCGGCGAATACAAGATCTGGGGCCTGACCGCGATCATGATCGTCGAGCTGATCAACCTGCTCTATGACGCGCAGATCAGCCTGCATCAACCACCGAAAAGCTTTATCAATATTTGATGCCATCGCGCGTATGGCGTGAACCCTGCTTTGCAAGTGAGCCTGCCTGGCCTTGAGGACAATAAGATGAAATACCGCCTGGGCGACGCCCGCGTCGAAACCCACCCGCAGAGCTGGGTCGCACCCAACGCCGTGCTGGTGGGCAAGGTCAAGCTGGAAGAGGGCGCCAACGTCTGGTTCAACGCGGTGTTGCGCGGTGACAACGAGCTGATCCTGATCGGCAAGAACAGCAACGTGCAGGATGGCACGGTGATGCACACCGACATGGGCTACCCGCTGACCATCGGCACCGGAGTGACCATCGGCCACAACGCCATGTTGCACGGCTGCACGGTGGGCGATTACAGCCTGATCGGCATCAACGCGGTGATCCTCAACGGCGCGAAAATCGGCAAGAACTGCATCATCGGCGCCAATTCGCTGATCGGCGAAGGCAAGGAAATCCCTGACGGTTCGCTGGTCATGGGCTCGCCGGGCAAAGTCGTGCGTGAACTGACCGAGCCGCAGAAGAAAATGCTCGAAGCCAGCGCCGCCCACTATGTGCATAACTCGCAGCGCTATGCCCGTGATCTGGTCGAGCAGGAACAATGAACGACAACGAAAGACCCGTACGCTCACCGTGCGTGAACATTTGCGCACTGGATGAGGACGATATCTGCACCGGCTGCCAACGTACGGTGGAGGAGATCACCCGCTGGAGCCGCATGGACAACGACGAACGCCGCAAGGTGCTGGGGTTGTGTCATGAGCGGGCCAAATCGAGTGGGTTGCTTTGGATGTTGGGTAAAACTCCGAATCCGTAGCAGCTGGCGTAGCCTGCGTTCGGCTGCGTAGCAGTCGTGAAATCAGGCGATGCGGTCTTTCAGGTAAACCGAGGGCTCAGGATTTACGACTGCTACGCAGCCGAACGCAGCCTTCGGCAGCTGCTACGGGGATCTGCATTTGGGTTTGGCGGCTGTGCATGGCTAAAGTACCCTGTGCACAAAATTGACAGGTATCCCCGCGCGCCATGCTCTTCCTGATCGCTTACATCAGCAGTGTCGTGCTGATCAACTACGCCTTTTCCACTGCTCCGCACCTGGACATCATCTGGTCGGCCTGGGGTGGCCTGATATTTGTGCTGCGCGACATGGTGCAAACCCGTTTCGGTCACGGCGCGCTCGGCGCGATGCTGGCGGCGCTGGTTCTGTCCTACCTCACCTCCGATCCCTCCATCGCCCTGGCCAGCGCCATTGCCTTCGCCGTTTCGGAGTGCATTGACTGGCTGGTGTTCAGCATTACCAAGCGTCCGTTGCACGACCGTCTGTGGATAAGTTCGGCGCTGAGCATTCCGCTGGATACCTTCATCTTCTTCGGCATGATCGATGCCCTGACGCCGGGTGTGATCCTCACCGCCCTGGGCTCGAAATTCGCCGGCGTGACCATCGTCTGGCTGGCCATGGCCTGGCGTTTGCGCAAGAACGCGCTGGCAAGCTGAGCCAAACCCTCAGGTTCATGTAAAATGCCGCGCTTTCTCCCTAAGGGATGCGCGCCTGGCGCCGCATCCCTCGATGATCCGCTCCTTTGAGGACCTGAGATGACCCGTATCGGAACTCCATTGTCGCCAACCGCGACCCGCGTATTGATGTGTGGCTGTGGTGAGTTGGGCAAGGAAGTGGTGATCGAGCTGCAACGCCTGGGCGTTGAAGTGATTGCCGTGGATCGTTACGCCAACGCGCCGGCGATGCAGGTGGCGCATCGCAGCCACGTGATCAACATGCTCGACGGCGCGGCCCTGCGTGCCGTGATCGAAGCCGAGAAGCCGCACTTCATCGTGCCGGAAATCGAAGCCATCGCCACCGCCACGCTGGTTGAACTGGAAGCCGAAGGCTTCACCGTGATCCCGACCGCTCGCGCCGCGCAGTTGACCATGAACCGTGAAGGCATTCGTCGTCTGGCCGCTGAAGAGCTGGACCTGCCGACCTCGCCGTACCACTTTGCCGATACCTTCGAAGACTACCGCAAGGCGGTCGACGACCTGGGTTTCCCGTGCGTGGTCAAGCCGGTCATGAGTTCCTCGGGCAAAGGCCAGAGCCTGCTGCGCAGCGTCGATGACGTGCAGAAAGCCTGGGATTACGCGCAGGAAGGTGGTCGTGCCGGTAAAGGTCGGGTGATCATCGAAGGCTTCATTGACTTCGACTACGAAATCACCTTGCTCACCGTTCGCCACATCGGCGGCACCACGTTCTGTGCGCCGGTCGGCCATCGTCAGGAGAAGGGCGACTATCAGGAATCCTGGCAGCCGCAAGCCATGAGCCCGATTGCGCTGGCGGAATCCGAGCGCGTGGCCAAAGCCGTGACCGAAGCCCTGGGTGGCCGTGGCCTGTTTGGCGTTGAATTGTTCATCAAGGGTGATCAGGTGTGGTTCAGCGAAGTCTCGCCGCGCCCGCACGACACCGGTCTGGTGACCCTGATTTCTCAGGACCTGTCGCAGTTCGCCTTGCATGCACGGGCGATTCTCGGTCTGCCGATCCCGTTGATCCGTCAGTTCGGCCCATCGGCGTCGGCAGTGATTCTGGTGGAAGGGCAGTCGACCCAGACCGCTTTCGCCAACCTGGGTGCTGCATTGGCCGAGCCGGATACGGCGCTGCGTCTGTTCGGCAAGCCGGAAGTCAACGGTCAGCGCCGGATGGGCGTTGCCCTGGCTCGTGACGAGTCGATCGAAGCCGCCCGCGCCAAAGCGACCCGTGCCTCTCAGGCAGTCGTTGTAGAGCTCTAACCGCGTCGCGGCATTCGCGAGCAGGCTCGCTCCCACATTGGATTTCAGTGGTACACAAAATCTGTGTTCACATCGGTCAAATGTGGGAGCGGGCTTGCTCGCGAAGCTTTTGCTTTTACTTCAGGCAACCTGATTCAGGTCGTTATGCCGCGTCTCTTTCAGGCACAGCACCGCGATCAAGCTGATCACCGCTGCCGCTGACACATACCCGCCGACCCAACTCAATCCGCCCATCGCCACCAGCTTCTGCGCGAAGAACGGTGCTGCCGAAGCGCCAACAATGCCGCCCAGGTTGTAGGCCGCCGACGCGCCGGTATAACGCACGCGGGTGGGGAACAGCTCTGGCAGCAGCGCGCCCATCGGGGCGAACGTCACGCCCATCAGAAACAGCTCGATGCACAGGAACAGCGCCACGCCCCAGGTCGTACCGTGGGTCAGCAGCGGTTCCATGGTGAAACCCGAGAGAATTGCCAGCACGCCACCGATGATCAGCACCGGTTTGCGCCCGAAACGGTCGCTGGCCCAGGCTGACAGCGGTGTGGCTGCGGCCATGAACAGCACGGCGAAGCACAGCAGGCCGAGGAAGGTTTCGCGGCTGTAACCCAGGGTCGAAACCCCGTAACTCAGGGAAAACACCGTCGAGATGTAAAACAGCGCGTAGCAGACCACCATCGCCGCTGCACCCAACAGCATCGGCGCCCAGTACTGGCTGAACAGCTCGACCAGCGGGATCTTCACCCGTTCCTGGCGTGCGATCGCGTTGGCGAAGACCGGCGTTTCATGCAGTTTCAGGCGCACATACAGGCCGACCATCACCAGCACGGCGCTGAGCAGGAACGGAATCCGCCAGCCCCAGGAGCGAAACTGCTCGTCGTTCAGGGTCATCGCCAGGGTCAGGAACAATCCGTTAGCCGCGAGAAAACCGATAGAAGGGCCGAGTTGCGGGAACATGCCGAACCAGGCGCGTTTGCCCTTTGGTGCATTTTCAGTGGCGAGCAACGCTGCACCGCCCCATTCGCCGCCCAGCCCAAGGCCCTGGCCGAAGCGCAACACACAAAGCAGGATCGGTGCCCAGGCGCCAATGCTCTCGTAACCCGGCAGCACGCCGATCAGCGTGGTGCAGACGCCCATCAGCAGCAAGGACGCGACCAGGGTGGATTTGCGCCCGATACGATCGCCGAAATGGCCGAACAGCGCCGAACCCAAAGGGCGGGCCAGGAACGCGATACCGAAGGTCAGGAAGGCCGAGAGCATCTGGGCGGTGCCGGAGGTCTGCGGAAAGAACACTGGGCCGATCACCAGCGCGGCGGCGGTGGCATAGACGTAGAAGTCGTAGAACTCGATGGCGGTGCCAATAAAACTGGCCGTTGCGACTCGCGTAGTGGAGTTCGTCGGTTGGGCAGGCACGGCGTCGCTGTAAGTGGTGCTGGTAGTCATGCGGTAATCCCTGACAGTCATGTGCTCCTGTGGAGCGAATTATTATGGTTGAAACACCCAGGGATGTGGGTTCTACAGCGGTTTTGCCATCGAGCGCAGGCTTGTGGCCTCGCCAGCGGCCACGTGCCAGATCAACACCCGGCTGACGCGGTTGTCTTCGGTTTCGAGGATTTCCAGGCGATAACGCCCGATTTTCAGGCACACCGCGCTGTCTGGAATGGTTTCCAGTGCTTCGGTGACCAGCCCGTTGAGGGTTTTCGGGCCGTCGCTCGGCAGGTGCCAGCCGAGGCTCTTGTTCAGTTCGCGAATCGAGGCTGCACCCTCGATCACCAACCGGCCGTCGGCCTGCGGGTGAATGTGCGGGTTGTCGAGGCTGTGCTGGCTTTCGAATTCGCCGACGATTTCTTCGAGAATGTCTTCCAGGGTGACGATGCCTTCTACTTCACCGTATTCGTCGACCACCATGCCCAGGCGGCGCTGCTGCTTGTGAAAGTTCAGCAGTTGCAGTTGCAACGGGGTGCTTTCCGGGACGAAGTAAGGTTCGTGGCACGCCGCCAGCAAGGCCTCTTTGGTCAGGCTGGCGTCGGGCAGCAAATGGCGGATCTGTCGGGTATTGAGTACCGCTTCGACCTGGTTGATATCACTGTGAAACACCGGCAGGCGCGTGCGTTTGTTGGCGCGCAGCTGTTCGATGATTTCCTCGATCGAGTCGTCCAGGTTGATCCCGTCGACTTCGCTGCGCGGCACCAGGATGTCGTTGACGGTGATGTTATCCAGCGCATGAATGCCCGACAGCGCGTGTGGACGGCAGGCCGGGTGTTCGTGGTCGGTGCCGTTGTTCTGCGGGGCCGGTGGCTCGTCTTCGCTTTGTTGGACGACCTTGATCTTGCGTGCGAACGGCTTGAGCAGCAATTGGCTGATGCCGCCGAGCAGCCAGGCAGCCGGGTAGATGATTTTCAGCGGCACGCCGAGCAGGGTGTTACCCAGCGCCAGAATGGCGTCCGGATAACGGCTGGCGAGGGTGCGTGGCAGGTAATCGGCAAACACCAGCAGCGCAGCAGCGGCGCTCAGGCAGGCCAGCCATGGACCTTTTTCAGCCCAGCCGAAAATTGCCAGCAGCGTGCTGATGACCACCACCAGCGCGCGGCACAGGGTATTGCAGAGGATCAGGCTGTTGAGCGGGAAGTTGAGTTTCGCCACCGGCTTGTCGCCGGAGCGCGAGGCGGTGCGCTGAGTTAACAGGTGTTGCTGTGCGGCTTCGATGGCGGTGAACAGCCCTGACCATAAGATCAGCAGGGCCAGCACGGCGAGCAGCGGCCCTATGGGCAGGTTATCCATAGCGAATACCCGTCAGATGTGCAGGATGAATTCGCGGACCAGCTTGCTGCCGAAATAGGCCAGCATCAGCAGGCAGAAACCGGCGAGGGTCCAGCGAATGGCCTTGTGGCCGCGCCAGCCAAGACGATTGCGGCCCCACAGCAACACGCTGAACACGATCCACGCCAGGCATGCCAGCAGGGTTTTGTGCACCAGATGCTGGGCGAACAGGTTTTCGACGAACAGCCAGCCGGAGATCAGCGACAGCGAGAGCAGGGTCCAGCCGGCCCAGAGAAAGCCGAACAGCAGGCTTTCCATGGTTTGCAGCGGCGGAAAGTTCTTGATCAGGCCGGACGGGTGCTTGTGCTTGAGCTGGTGGTCCTGGACCAACAGTAGCAAGGCCTGGAACACCGCGATGGTGAACATGCCGTAGGCGAGGATCGACAGCAGGATATGCGCAAGAATCCCCGGTTCTTCGTCGATCACCTGCACGGTGCCCGAGGGTGCGAACTGCGCCAGCAGCACCGTGGTCATCCCTAGCGGGAACAGCAACACCAGCAGGTTTTCCACCGGGATCCGTGAACAGGCCAGCAGCGTCAGCGCGATGACGGCTGCGGCGATCAGGCTGGCGGCACTGAAAAAGTCCAGGCCCAGGCCAGTCGGCGTCATCAGGTGGGTGAGGAGGCTCGCGCTGTGGGCCAGCACGGCAAGGATGCCGAGCGAGACCAGCAGGCGTTTGTTCGCCTTGGCGCCTTGGGCCAGACGAGTGCCTTGATAGAGAGTCGCAGCGGCGTATAAGCAGGCGGCGGCGAGGGTGCTGAGCAAACTGGGTGACAAAGGGAGCATAAATCCTGTTAGGCAAGCCCGAAAGAGGCTGAGTTTGGCATACAACCGACATGACACGAAAGACCACTCAACCAGACGGCGGGTGTGCGCCAGACGCAGTCTTCGCTATAATCCGCGACCTGCCCACGCCGCAGGCTCGCCGAGCACATGTTTTTCACGGTCTGGGCCGCCATTACCTCGGTCTCCATGGGGCCTGAAAGGATCGCGCATGTTTGAAAACTTAACCGACCGTCTCTCGCAGACGCTGCGCCATGTCACCGGCAAGGCCAAGCTGACCGAGGACAATATCAAAGACACCCTGCGCGAAGTGCGCATGGCGTTGCTCGAAGCCGACGTCGCCTTGCCAGTGGTCAAAGACTTCGTCAACTCGGTCAAGGAGCGCGCTGTCGGCACCGAGGTGTCGCGCAGCCTGACGCCAGGCCAGGCCTTCGTGAAGATCGTCCAGGCCGAACTCGAAAGCCTGATGGGCGCGGCCAACGAAGATTTGAACCTGAGCGTCGTGCCGCCAGCCGTCATTTTGATGGCCGGTCTGCAAGGTGCCGGTAAAACCACCACCGCTGGCAAACTGGCGCGCTTCCTTAAAGAGCGCAAGAAGAAGTCGGTCATGGTGGTGTCGGCGGACGTTTACCGCCCGGCCGCGATCAAGCAGCTGGAAACCCTGGCCAACGACATCGGCGTGACGTTCTTCCCGTCCGACCTGAGCCAGAAGCCGGTCGACATCGCTGAAGCGGCTATTAAAGAAGCACGACTGAAATTCATCGACGTGGTCATCGTCGACACCGCCGGTCGCCTGCACATCGACGAAGAGATGATGGGCGAGATCAAGGCCTTGCACGCCGCGATCAAACCGGTCGAAACACTGTTCGTGGTCGACGCCATGACCGGCCAGGACGCCGCCATCACGGCCAAGGCCTTTGGCGACGCGCTGCCGCTGACCGGTGTGATCCTGACCAAGGTCGACGGTGATGCCCGTGGCGGTGCCGCGCTGTCGGTACGTGCGATCACCGGCAAGCCGATCAAGTTCATCGGTATGGGCGAGAAGACCGAAGCCCTCGAACCGTTCCACCCGGAGCGTATTGCGTCGCGCATTCTCGGCATGGGCGACGTGCTCAGCCTGATCGAACAGGCCGAGGCGACCCTCGACAAAGATAAGGCCGACAAACTGGCCAAAAAGCTGAAGAAGGGCAAAGGCTTCGACCTCGAAGACTTCCGCGATCAGCTGCAACAGATGAAGAACATGGGCGGCCTCGGCGGGCTCATGGACAAACTGCCGAACATCGGCGGGGTGAATCTGGCGCAAATGGGCAATGCCCAGGGTGCGGCGGAGAAACAATTCAAGCAGATGGAAGCCATCATCAATTCCATGACCCCGGCCGAGCGCCGCGACCCTGAGCTGATCAGCGGTTCGCGCAAGCGTCGGATCGCCATGGGTTCCGGCACCCAGGTGCAGGACATCGGGCGCTTGATCAAGCAGCACAAGCAGATGCAGAAGATGATGAAGAAGTTCTCCGCCAAAGGCGGAATGGCCAAAATGATGCGCGGCATGGGCGGTATGTTGCCCGGCGGCGGCATGCCGAAAATGTAAAGAATTCGCGTCGGCATTCATGTCGGCGCGGCCCCACACGGACGTGGGACCCACAGCAAGCCCGCATTGGCGGGAGCTGACTCGCCGTTGTTCGCAACGGCTCTATGGCAAATCTGGATGGCACACTGACAGGTGCCGGAAAAAGACATTTGCAAAAGTCCGGATATTCCTTAGAATATGCGGCCTTTCGGGCACCTATGCCCGCTGTGCATTTAGATTTGCAGCACCGACTACAGGAACTATGTTCACATGCTAACAATCCGTCTTGCCCTTGGCGGCTCCAAAAAGCGCCCGTTTTACCACTTGACCGTGACCGACAGCCGCAACCCACGCGACGGTTCGCACAAAGAACAAGTTGGTTTCTTCAACCCGATCGCTCGTGGTCAAGAAGTCCGCCTGTCCGTGAACCAAGAGCGCGTAGCCTACTGGCTGAGCGTTGGTGCACAACCTTCTGAGCGCGTTGCTCAGTTGCTGAAGGACGCTTCTAAGGCTGCGGCCTGAGCGATATGAACGCGACGCCAGCAATCGCTGATGATTTGATCGTTATCGGCAAGATTTATTCTATTCATGGCGTTCGCGGCGAAGTGAAGGTCTTTTCCTTTACTGATCCGATTGGAAACCTGTTGGACTACAAAACCTGGACGCTCAAGCGCGAAGGCGATGTACGGCAGGTAGAGCTGGTCAGCGGCCGCGTACAAGGCGGCAAGTTTCTGGTCACAAAGCTCAAAGGTCTCGATGACCGCGAAGAAGCTCGTCTTCTGGCCGGTTTTGAAATCTGCGTGCCGCGTAACCTGTTTCCTGATCTGACCGACGGCGAGTACTACTGGTACCAGCTGGAAGGTCTGAAGGTCATCGACCACCTCGGGCAATTGCTCGGGAAGATCGATCACCTGCTGGAGACTGGCTCGAACGATGTCATGGTGGTCAAGCCTTGCGCTGGCAGCCTGGATGATCGCGAACGCCTGTTGCCCTATACGGAGCAATGCGTGTTGGCCGTCGACCTCGCAGCGGGCGAGATGAAGGTGGATTGGGACGCGGACTTCTAAGCGTGGCTAACTTGCGCGTCGAAGTGATCAGTTTGTTTCCCGAGATGTTTTCCGCCATCAGCGACTACGGCATCACCAGTCGTGCGGTGAAACAGGGGCTCTTGCAGTTGACCTGTTGGAATCCGCGAGACTACACAACGGATCGACATCACACTGTGGACGATCGCCCATTTGGCGGTGGTCCGGGCATGGTGATGAAGATCAAGCCCCTGGAAGATGCGCTGGTTCAGGCCAAGGCAGCAGCCGGGGAGGCGGCGAAGGTAATTTACCTGTCGCCCCAAGGCCGTCAACTGACTCAGTCGGCGGTACGCGAGTTGGCGAATGAGGAAGCATTAATCCTGATTGCCGGTCGCTATGAAGGCATTGACGAGCGTTTTATTGACGCTCATGTCGATGAAGAGTGGTCGATTGGCGACTATGTACTGTCTGGCGGCGAGCTGCCGGCGATGGTCCTGATCGATGCGGTTACACGACTGCTGCCTGGAGCTTTAGGGCATGCGGACTCCGCCGAGGAAGATTCCTTTACGGATGGTCTGCTGGATTGCCCGCACTACACCCGACCTGAGGTGTATGCGGATCAGCGTGTTCCCGACGTGTTGCTGAGTGGCAATCACGCGCATATCCGGCGTTGGCGTTTACAGCAGTCCCTTGGTAGGACCTTTGAACGACGCGCCGATCTTCTGGAAAGCCGCTCGCTTTCTGGAGAAGAGAAGAAGCTGCTCGAGGAATACATCCGCGAGCGGGACGATAGTTAACAACGTATCGATGGTAGATCCGACGATTTACCTTAGGAGCACAGCATGACTAACAAAATCATCCTTGCACTCGAAGCAGAGCAGATGACCAAAGAGATCCCTACCTTTGCCCCGGGCGACACCATTGTCGTTCAGGTGAAAGTGAAGGAAGGCGACCGTTCGCGTCTGCAAGCGTTCGAAGGCGTAGTAATCGCCAAGCGTAACCGTGGTGTGAACAGTGCTTTCACTGTTCGTAAAATCTCCAACGGTGTTGGCGTAGAGCGTACTTTCCAGACCTACAGCCCGCAAATCGACAGCATGGCTGTCAAGCGTCGCGGTGACGTACGTAAAGCCAAGCTGTACTACCTGCGCGACCTGTCGGGTAAAGCAGCTCGCATCAAGGAAAAACTGGTTTAAGTCCAGCTTCCGATGCAGAAAAAAGCAGCCTACGGGCTGCTTTTTTGTTGCCCGTGATTTATTCCTCTCCCTGAAAGTGCAATGGTTTCGCGAGCGGCCATGCTATGAAAGACTGTTCGCCACCTTCCCGTTGTTGCCTGTCTTGCTTGAGCCTTTATGCCTGCCATCGACCATCCATTGATAGACCAGTTTCTCGACGCCCTGTGGTTGGAGAAAGGTTTGTCCGATAACACCCGTGACGCTTATCGCAGCGACCTGGCCCTGTTCAACGGCTGGTTGCAGGAGAAGGGCCTGGAACTGCTCAACGCCGGACGCGAGCTGATCCTCGATCATCTGGCCTGGCGCCTCGAGCAAAACTACAAGCCCCGGTCTACTGCGCGGTTTCTCTCGGGCGTGCGTGGGTTCTATCGCTATTTGCTGCGTGAAAAGCTGATCGCCGTCGACCCGACATTGCGCGTCGACATGCCGCAACTCGGCCGGCCATTGCCCAAGTCGTTGTCGGAAGCGGATGTGGAAGCCTTGCTCGCCGCACCGGACCTGAGCGAAGCAATCGGCCAGCGTGATCGCGCCATGCTGGAAGTGCTATATGCCTGCGGCCTGCGGGTCACCGAGCTGATCAGCCTGACGCTCGAGCAGATCAATCTGCGCCAGGGCGTGCTGCGGGTCATGGGCAAGGGCAGCAAGGAACGGCTGGTGCCGATGGGCGAGGAGGCGATTGTCTGGGTCGAGCGCTACCTGCGTGACGGGCGTAGCGAATTGCTGGGGGGGCGGCCCAGCGATGTGCTGTTTCCGAGCCTGCGTGGCGAGCAGATGACCCGCCAGACCTTCTGGCATCGTATCAAGCACCAGGCCAAAGTCGCCGGGATCGGCAAGTCGCTGTCGCCGCACACCTTGCGCCATGCCTTCGCCACTCATCTGCTCAACCACGGCGCCGATTTGCGGGTGGTGCAGATGTTGCTCGGCCATAGCGACCTCTCGACCACCCAGATCTACACCCACGTCGCTCGCGCCCGTTTGCAGGACCTGCACGCCAAACACCACCCACGCGGCTGAACATATCTCTGTGGCAGCTGCCGAAGGCGGCGTTCGGCTGCGAAGCAGTCGTGAAATCAGACGCCGCGGTGTTTCAGTCAAACCCCGGATACAGAATTGACGACTGCTGCGCAGCCGAACGCAGGCTGCGCCAGCTGCTACAAGAGCGGTTCTGCGCTGATTGGCAAATGTGTGACTTGCATCAGGCGCATTCGGCCACGCGGGCCTTATGTGGTAGGCTTTGCGGGTTTGCACGATGGGCGGTTATGACCCGATGTTTCAGTACCGGCGTTTCAGTCGACCCATTTGCCCGCCTTCAGGAGTCCCCATGCGTCTGACCCAGATTTTCGCCGCCGCAGCCATTGCGTTGGTCAGCACCTTTGCCATCGCCGATGATGCGGCTGATAAAGCCATCCGTAAAAGCCTGGAAACCCTCCAGCTCGACACCCCGATCGAGTCCATCAGTGCCAGTCCGCTGGCCGGTCTCTACGAAGTCAAACTCAAGGGTAGCCGCGTGCTGTACGCGAGCGCCGACGGCCAGTACATCGTTCAGGGCTACGTGTTCCAGCTCAAGGACGGCAAACCGGTCAACCTGACCGAGAAGGCTGAGCGTCTGGGTATCTCCAAGCTGATCAACGGCATTCCGGTTGCTGAAACCGTGGTTTACCCGGCGATTGGCGAAACCAAGACCCACATCACCGTGTTCACCGACACCACCTGCCCGTACTGCCACAAATTGCATGCCGAAGTGCCTGCATTGAACAAAATGGGCATCGAAGTGCGTTATGTTGCTTTCCCGCGCCAGGGCCTCGGCTCGCCGGGTGATGAGCAACTGCAAGCGGTCTGGTGCTCGGCTGACAAAAAAGCGGCGATGGACAACATGGTCAATGGCAAGGAAATCAAGGCGGCCAAGTGCGCCAACCCGGTTTCCAAGCAGTTCGCCCTGGGCCAGTCGATCGGTGTGAACGGTACACCGGCTATCGTTTTGGCTGACGGCCAAGTGATTCCGGGCTACCAGCCAGCACCACAAGTCGCCAAACTGGCACTGAGTGCGAAATAATCCTGCGTCGTCACGGTAAGCCTTTGACGATCATGGAGCGGCGACAGCAGTCGGCGTTCCATTAATAGAGAGCCGCACGCTGTGCGGCTGTTTTCCACGGCCGGCCTTGAGTCGGCCGTTTTATGGGGAGTTCACAGTGAAACCGGTCAAAGTAGGCATCTGTGGGTTAGGGACCGTCGGTGGCGGTACCTTCAACGTACTTCAGCGCAACGCCGAGGAAATTGCTCGTCGTGCCGGGCGTGGAATCGAAGTGGCACAAATTGCCATGCGCACGCCAAAGCCTCAGTTCCAGACGACCGGTATTGCGATTACCAACGATGTCTTCGAAGTGGCCACGAACCCTGAGATCGACATCGTTATAGAGCTGATGGGCGGCTACACCGTTGCCCGCGAGCTGGTACTCAAAGCCATCGAGAATGGCAAGCATGTGGTCACCGCGAACAAGGCACTGATTGCCGTTCACGGTAATGAAATTTTCGCCAAGGCCCGCGAGAAAGGCGTGATCGTCGCGTTCGAAGCCGCGGTAGCCGGTGGCATTCCGGTGATCAAGGCGATCCGTGAAGGCCTGTCGGCCAACCGCATCAACTGGGTCGCCGGGATCATCAACGGCACCGGCAACTTCATCCTCACCGAAATGCGTGAGAAGGGCCGGACCTTCGAAGACGTACTCGCCGAGGCGCAAGCCCTGGGTTACGCCGAAGCCGATCCGACGTTCGACGTCGAAGGCATCGATGCGGCGCACAAGCTGACGATTCTGGCGTCCATCGCGTTCGGCATCCCGCTGCAATTCGACAAGGCCTACACCGAAGGCATCACCAAGCTGACCACCGCTGACGTGAATTACGCCGAAGCGCTGGGCTATCGCATCAAGCACCTGGGCGTGGCGCGTAGCACCGCTGCCGGCATCGAACTGCGTGTGCACCCGACGTTGATCCCGGCCGATCGCCTGATCGCCAACGTCAACGGCGTGATGAACGCGGTGATGGTCAACGGCGACGCCGCTGGTTCGACCCTGTTCTACGGGGCGGGCGCCGGTATGGAACCGACCGCTTCGTCGGTCATCGCCGACCTGGTGGATGTGGTTCGCGCCATGACCAGTGACCCGGAAAACCGTGTACCGCACCTGGCTTTCCAGCCGGATTCGCTGTCGGCCCACCCGATCCTGCCGATCGAAGCCTGCGAAAGTGCCTACTACCTGCGCATCCAGGCCAAGGATCATCCGGGCGTGCTGGCTCAGGTCGCGAGCATTCTGTCGCAGCGTGGTATCAACATCGAATCGATCATGCAAAAGGAAGTCGAAGAACACGACGGCCTGGTGCCAATGATCCTGCTGACCCACCGTGTGCAGGAACAGCGCATGAACGATGCGATCGCCGCCCTCGAGGCCCTGGCGGACGTGGTCGGTCCGGTGGTGCGGATCCGCGTCGAGCACCTGAACTAAGTCGTTATTGTTCACCGGGCTCGTGCGCGAGCCCGGGTTTGCGAACTCTGAATTGTGGAGCCAGTCATGCGTTATATCAGTACCCGCGGCCAGGCACCGGCCCTGAATTTCGAAGACGTGCTGCTGGCCGGTCTGGCCAGTGACGGCGGCCTGTACGTGCCGGAAAACCTGCCACGTTTCACCCAGGAAGAAATCGCTTCCTGGGCCGGCCTGCCATATCACGAGCTGGCTTTCCGGGTGATGCGCCCGTTTGTCACCGGCAGCATCCCGGACGCCGACTTCAAGAAAATCCTCGAAGAAACGTACGGCGTGTTCTCTCACAGCGCCGTGGCACCGTTGCGTCAGCTGAACAGCAACGAATGGGTGCTGGAGCTGTTTCACGGCCCGACCCTGGCGTTCAAGGACTTCGCCCTGCAATTGCTCGGTCGTCTGCTCGACTACGTGTTGGAAAAACGCGGTGAGCGCGTAGTGATTGTCGGCGCCACTTCGGGCGATACCGGTTCGGCCGCCATCGAAGGCTGCAAGCACTGCGAAAACGTCGACATCTTCATCCTGCACCCGCACAACCGCGTGTCCGAAGTGCAGCGTCGGCAGATGACCACTATCTTCGGCGAAAACATCCACAACATCGCCATCGAAGGCAACTTCGATGACTGCCAGGAAATGGTCAAGGCGAGCTTCGCCGACCAGAGCTTCCTCAAAGGCACGCGCCTGGTGGCGGTGAACTCGATCAACTGGGCGCGGATCATGGCCCAGATCGTCTACTACTTCCATGCAGCCCTGCAGTTGGGCGGCCCGGCGCGCTCGGTGTCGTTCTCGGTGCCAACCGGCAACTTCGGTGACATCTTCGCCGGCTACCTGGCACGTAACATGGGTTTGCCGATCAACCAGTTGATCGTCGCCACCAACCGCAACGACATCCTGCACCGCTTCATGAGCGGCAACCAGTACGTCAAGGAAACCCTGCACGCCACACTGTCGCCGTCGATGGACATCATGGTCTCGTCGAACTTCGAACGCCTGCTGTTCGACCTGCACGGTCGCAACGGCGCCGCGATTGCCGGCCTGATGGACACCTTCAAGCAAGGTGGCGGTTTCAGCGTCGAGCAAGAGCGCTGGACCGAAGCGCGCAAACTGTTCGACTCGCTGGCCGTGGATGACGCGCAAACCTGCGAGACCATCGCTGAAGTCTTCGCACAAACCGGTGAGCTGCTCGATCCGCATACCGCCATCGGCGTCAAGGCAGCGCGTGAGTGCCGTCGTAGCCTGGATATTCCGATGGTGATTCTGGGAACGGCCCATCCGGTCAAATTCCCTGAAGCCGTCGAAAAAGCCGGCGTAGGAAAAGCGCTTGAACTGCCTGCCCATCTTTCTGATTTGTTTGAGCGAGATGAGCGCTGCACGGTTCTGCCAAATGACCTGAAAGCCGTGCAGGCCTTTGTCAGTCAGCATGGCAACCGCGGCAAGCCACTCTGACAGGATTTATCTGTCACATTTTGAAGCCCGTCTCCTGACGGGCTTTCTCATTTCTGCATGGCACACTTGTCGTCGTTTCGCCCCTCAAGGATGGGTGAGTGGACGTGAAGGAAGTGGGCATGTGGTTTTTTAATGGATTAAAACCGGCCTTGTGCTGGCTGTTTTTATTGAGTGCCATGGGGCCTGGGCATTGTGTATTGGCGGCTCAACTCGGCGCTTTGGACGTAAGGTCTGCCGACAGTCATGACAGTTTCAAGCTTGAGGCTCACGAGCTCGAATGGATTGCCGAGCACCGGCGAGTGATCGTCGCCTCGGTGCAGTTCCCGTTGTACTTGTTCAAGGATGAGCACGGTCAATGGAGCGGTCTGAACAACGACATTCTCCAGCGTCTTTCGCGGATGACCGGGCTGGAGTTTGTTCATGAAGAGTCATTCTCGACCGAACACCTGCTCGGACTGCTGGAGAGTGGCAGGGCAGACATGAACACGACACTGGCGGTGAACGATGAACGCAAAGGCTTTCTGGATTTCAGCCATGCCTTTGGCGGGGCTGGCTGGGTGTTCGTCGGGCGGGCCGGAGCTGCTTCGGTCGATTCGTTAGAGGACCTTTCGGGTAAGGTTTTGGCGCTACCGGCCAGGCATGCGCTGGAGGCCGGCATCCGCCGTGACTATCCACAGATCGAGCTGCGCTCGGTGAAAACCTACGCCGAGGCACGCGCCCTGGTGGAAAGCGGCGAAGCCGACGTCACCATTGAAAATGAAACGGGCGCCCACCTATACCCTGCAGGCCGGCTGGCGATCGGCCCAAGTATCGAAGGTATGTGGGAGGCCGACCATCTCGCACTGCGCAAAGGGCAGCCACAGCTGTTGAGCATTCTCAACAAGGCGCTCGAGGCTTTTCCTCCGGCCGAGTTGCGGGCGATCCGTTCGAAGTGGCTCAGCGGCGTGGTGCCCGGCCAGCCACCCTCGTTGTGGCAGCGGTTCTACCAGTGGGGTTGCTGGGGAGTCTTTTTCGCGAGTCTGTTCGGRCTGATTTCACTGCTGTGGAACCGGCGGCTGAGCATGCAGATCAAGCAGCGACTGAAAGCCGAGCAAGGGCTTGGTGACCAATTGGCGTTCCAGCATGCCTTGATGGATGCCATGCCCGATCCGGTGTTTGTACGGGATCTGGAGGGGCGGTTGATCATGTGCAACAAGAGCTATGAAGAACACTTGTCGACCCGCTTCGACCAGATGCAGGGAAAACGCCTGACAGAGGTCGACGTTTTGCCTGCTTCGACGGCCGAGCTTCTGCACGCGGAAATCATGGATCAACTCAGCAGTCGGAAAACCCGATTTACCGAGCGCCCACTGAGATTCAAAAGTGGTGTGAGGGATGTTTATCAGTGGACGGTGCCGTTTTATAGCGCCGAGGGTTTGCTGCGAGGTGTGGTGGGCGGCTGGACCGATACCCATGGCCGGCGGCGTTATGAGCCTGATTGACGCGGTTGAAACCCACTGTTTTTTTCTTGTCATCTTTACCATGCATGCTCTGGAGACTCAGGGTAAAGCGACATACCGTCAGTCGAGTTCAGAACTTTCTTCTCGGGCCAGTGGTCATTTATCACGCCCTTGGCACTTTGTTTTCGGACTATTGAGTGGTGATCGAGATGGAAAGTATCAGCCTATTGCTGGGTGAGGCATTGAGCCCGTATCAGGTAACACTGACCCCGTCAGGTGCCCATGGCGAATGCCTGGTGACATTGAAGAGTGCCGCTGGCGCGATCGTGGTCGAGCGTGAGTTCAATCAGGCGCAGTTCACGGATAAACGGCTGCTGACAGATGTTGTCGACGGCTTGCACCGCGACTTGTTGATCGCCGAGGGACGGCTTGAGCCCAGCGTGATTGCGGCTCTGCGCAATGTTGCGCAAGACAAACGCCTGGCTGGCAGAAGCTGATTTGTTTTTTGCGGGAACCTTCGCGCAATCAGGTTAGTCAGACCCTGTATCAACAAGAGCAGGCATTGTGCTCCGGTGTTTGTCGCTTGTTGTACGGGTCCTTGTAGGCCACGTTTAACCCCGAGTCGTTTCCCCACTTCTCGGGGTTTCTTTTGCCTGGCGTTTGGTCAGGGTGTCTCATTCTGGAAAAACCTCTTGGCATCTTCCAGGTACTCACTGCGCATTTTCGGGTCGAGCCATTGTGCGTAAAGCTCGACCAGCCTGGTCTGCCCCGGTCCGCGCAATATTTTGTTGATGTGAGTGATGGCCTGACGGCCCTGCTCGGTGTCCGAGCAGGCAATGTGAATCGACTGGTACTTGTCCGTGCCGCGAATCGCGTAGAACTCCAGATCATCGAGCGATATGCCTTGCTGTCGGGCCTGATAACGAATCTCCGACCAGTAACCCAGCAGGGCGGTCAAACGGCCCAGGCGCTGCATTTGCAGCAGACTGCCAAGGGCATCGTTACCGTAATGGGCTGCCAGGCTGTTGCTCGGTGCCTGTTGCAGCAGGCGGTCAACGACCTGGCCGTAACTGCGTTCGGCGACCACTCCCAGTTTCTTGTCCTGATGCGCCAGCAACCGCTCCAGATCGACGCTGTTGCCGATGATGAAGGGCGCAAGTGCTTCGCGGTCCGCATGGCGTATCACAATGCCGTTGCCAGGGATTCGATAGGCCGCGATGGAGTAGACGATCCGTTTTGCCCGTTCCGCGCTCCACAGCAGCGAAGGGTCGCAGGTGAAGCTGGGTTCCAGGAGCATTTGCATGCCGCGTGCGCGGTTGACCTGAAAGGTTGTGTGTTGGTACTCGGGCATGCTGGCGATCAATAGCGGTAAATACCGGTCGATCACGCCCTGGCTTTTTTGCGGCCCGTCGACAATCGTCAACGGCGGCAGATCGCGCAGCAACCAGATCAACGTGTCCTTGGCTTGAGCTACGGGGGGGATTGCCAGCAGGCATGCTAGGGCTGTGCCGAAACCCAGCACTCGAAGGTACTGCGCCGCGCCTCTGCGAATGGCTGACAACCCTTGCAGTTTAGATAGCCCCATCTGCACGCAGTTGCGCGATCTGTTCCACGTCATAGCCAAGCTCGCTCAACACCTGCACGTTATGTTCACCCAGCTCCGCTCCAACCCATTCGCAAGCGCCCGGTGTTTCCGAGAGTTTCGGCACGATGCCTGGCATCTTGAAGTCTTTTCCATCGGGCAGCTTGGCTTGCAGGAACATTTCCCGCGCGAGAAATTGCGGGTCGCTGAACATGTCTTCGGCGCTGAAGATCCGGCTGGCTGGCACTTCGGCCTGGTTCAACTGCTCGATCACCGCATCCAGCGGCAACGAACTGACCCAGCGATCAATGACCCCATACAGTTCATCACGACGGCTATCGCGGCCATCGTTGCTGGCAAGCGCTGGATCGTTGGCCAGGTCGTCGCGGCCAATGGTCTGCATGAAGCGCTTGAAGATCGCATCGCCATTGGCACCGATCTGCACGTGCTTGCCGTCGGCGCTGGTGTGGATGGAGGAGGGCGTGATGCCGGGCATGATGTTGCCGGTGCGCTCGCGGATAAACCCGAACACATCGAATTCCGGGACCATGCTTTCCATCATGGCGAAGATCGCTTCGTACAGCGCCACGTCCACCACTTGCCCCTGACCACCGTTGACCTCGCGGTGACGCAAGGCCATCAGCGCGCCGATCACGCCCCAGAGCGCGGCAATCGAGTCACCGATGGAAATCCCGGTGCGCACCGGCGGTCGGTCCTCGAAGCCGGTGATGTAACGCAAACCGCCCATGGACTCGCCCACCGCGCCGAAGCCCGGTTGATCCTTCATCGGCCCTGTTTGGCCAAAGCCGGACAGACGGACCATCACCAGTTTTGGGTTCAGCGCATGCAGCACTTCCCAGCCCAGGCCGAGTTTTTCCAGCACGCCGGGGCGGAAATTTTCGATCAGGATGTCGGCTTCGCTGAGCAACTGCTTGAGGATTGCCAGGCCGTCGGGGTGCTTGAGGTTCAGCGTCAGGGACTTCTTGTTGCGCGCCTGGACGAACCACCACAGCGAAGTGCCCTCGTAGAGTTTGCGCCACTTGCGCAACGGATCACCGCCATCCGGAGATTCGATCTTGATTACTTCGGCGCCGAACTCGGCACAAATACGCGAGGYGAAAGGGCCGGCGATCAAGGTGCCGAGCTCGATGACTTTCAGGCCGGCAAGGGGTTTGGCAGTGAGCGGCATGGGTAATCCTGTAGGACAAAGACTGAATCAATACAGCGTTTTAGCATAGCCCGAGCCTCATCGCCCGAGCTTGATGGCGGTCATGTTTCGTTGATTGACCCGGCATCGGTTAGACTTGCCGCCTTTCCTCGTATCAAGAAGCCCGTTCATGGCCCAGCCGTCCACGACCTACAAGTTTGAACTGAACCTTACCGACCTCGACCGCAGCGTGTACGAGAGCGTCAAGCAGACCATCGCCCGCCACCCTTCGGAAACCGAAGAGCGCATGACTGTGCGGCTGTTGGCCTACGCCCTCTGGTACAACGAGCAGCTGTCCTTTGGCCGTGGTCTGTCGGAAGTGGACGAGCCAGCCCTGTGGGAAAAGAGCCTGGATGACCGCGTTCTGCACTGGATCGAAGTCGGCCAGCCAGACGCCGATCGCCTGACCTGGTGCTCGCGTCGTACCGAACGCACCAGCCTGTTGGCCTATGGCAGCTTGCGCGTTTGGGAAACCAAGGTGGTTCCGGCGGTAAAAAACCTGAAAAACGTCAACATCGCTGCGGTGCCTCAGGAAGTCCTGGAAACCCTGGCCAAGGACATGCCCCGCGTTATCAAGTGGGACGTGATGATCAGCGAAGGGACGATCTTCGTCACCGACGACCGTGGTCAACACGAAGTCCAGCTGCAATGGTTGGCCGGCGAGCGCGGCTGATTTTTCGCCGCAGGATCGCATCACCCGGTTTTATCCTACGTATTCAAGAGAAGCACCTGTCACCCCATGCGCATCGAACCTCGCCTATTGCCCGACACCCTGCCATTCCTCGGTGATATTCCACCCCTGTTGACCCGTTTATACGCGGCGCGGGGTGTGCAGTCGGAGGCGGAGCTGGACAAGAGCCTGGCGCGCTTGATCCCGTATCAACAGCTCAAGGGCATCGAGGCTGCGGTGGACTTGCTGGTGGTGGCGCTGGAGCAGCGTCAACGGATTCTGATCGTTGGCGATTTCGATGCCGATGGTGCTACAGCGAGCACCGTTGGCCTGTTGGGACTGCGTCTGCTGGGCGCGGCCCATGTCGATTATCTGGTGCCCAACCGCTTTGAATACGGCTACGGCCTGACCCCGGAAATCGTCGCGGTGGCGCTGGAACGTCAACCACAGTTGCTGATCACCGTGGACAACGGCATATCCAGCGTCGAGGGCGTGACGGCGGCGAAAAAGGCCGGGCTCAAGGTGCTGGTCACCGATCACCACTTGCCCGGTGACGAACTGCCGTTGGCCGATGCCATCGTCAATCCGAACCAGCCAGGTTGTGAATTCCCGAGCAAGGCGCTGGCCGGGGTCGGGGTGATTTTCTATGTGCTGATGGCGTTGCGTGCACGCTTGCGCAGCCTGGGCTGGTACGAGAGCAGGCCGCAGCCGAACATCGGTGAGTTGCTGGATCTGGTGGCGCTCGGCAGCGTCGCCGACGTGGTGCCACTGGATGCCAACAACCGGATCCTGGTGCATCAGGGCCTGGAGCGGATTCGCGCCGGTCGGGCTCGGCCGGGCATCAAGGCCATTCTAGAGGTGGCCAAGCGTGATCACTCGCGTATCACCTCGACCGACCTGGGGTTCATCCTCGGCCCGCGCCTGAACGCGGCGGGACGTCTGGACGACATGAGCCTGGGCATCGAATGCCTGCTGACCGAAGACGTGGCGCTGGCCCGTGAGATGGCCGCGCAGCTCGACGGGATGAATCAGGACCGCAAATCCATCGAGCAGGGCATGCAGCGCGAAGCGTTGGCCCAGCTCAAGGACTTGCCGCTGGAGTCGATGCCGTTTGGCCTGTGCCTGTTCGACCCCGAGTGGCACCAGGGTGTCATCGGGATCCTCGCTTCGCGTATGAAAGAGCGCTATTTCCGTCCGACCATCGCCTTTGCCGATGCAGGCGACGGCATGCTCAAGGGCTCGGGGCGCTCCGTGCAGGGTTTTCATATTCGTGACGCCTTGAGTGTGGTGGCGGCGCAACATCCGACACTGATCAGCAAGTACGGTGGTCACGCCATGGCGGCGGGCCTGACGTTACCGGAAGCGAATTTTCCATTGTTCGCCGAGGCCTTCGACGCTGAAGTTCGCCGGCAAATGCGTGAAGAGGACCTGACCGGGCGATTGCTATCGGACGGCACCCTGGCGGTCGAAGAGTTTCATCTGGAACTGGCCCGCGCCCTGCGCCATGCCGGTCCCTGGGGCCAACACTTCCCGGAGCCGCTGTTTCACGGGGTGTTCCAGTTGGTCGAGCAGCGCGTGGTCGGTGAACGCCACCTCAAGGTGGTGCTGAAAAGCGAATGCGGTTCGGTGAAGCTCGACGGCATTGCGTTTGGCATCGACCGCGACGTCTGGCCGAATCCGACCATTCGCTGGGTCGAGCTGGCCTACAAACTCGACGTCAACGAATTCCGCGGCCAGGAAACCGTTCAGCTGATGATTGCCCATATCGAACCGCGCTGAGCCCGGTTCCAGCAGAAAATTCAACGGGGCCTTTGTGGCGAGGGAGCTTGCTCCCGCCGGCCGGTCCGCGCTCGGGCGCAGCAGTCGTAAAACCATTTACCGACATGCGTCAGGCAAAACGCATTTGGGGCCGCTCCGCGCCCCAGCGGGAGCAAGCTCCCTCGCCACAGGTTTGATGTTGCACTCAGACTATGCGCTTTCATTTCTTGAACCCTCCCTGATCCCCCGATGTCGACTAGGCTCTAATCACTGCTTGATTGGCCTTGTGACGTTTTGTCCATTTTTTTACCCGCGGGGGCGGGTGCCGCATCCTTTCCTGTCACTCGTCGACTATTCAAACAGAACCCTGGAGCCTGCCCACTGATTTGAGAGGTGCCCCATGAGTCTGCTGCTTGAACCGTATACCCTTCGTCAATTGACCCTGCTCAACCGCATCGCGGTATCGCCGATGTGCCAATACTCCAGCGTCGACGGACTGGCCAATGACTGGCATCTGGTCCACCTCGGCAGCCGTGCCGTGGGCGGGGCCGGCCTGGTATTTACCGAAGCCACGGCAGTCACCGCCGAGGGGCGGATCACCGCTCAGGACCTGGGCCTGTGGAACGATGAACAGATCGAACCACTGCAACGCATCACCCGCTTTATCACCGCCCAAGGCGCCGTTGCCGGAATTCAACTGGCGCATGCCGGACGCAAGGCCAGCACTCACCGGCCGTGGCTGGGCAAACATGGCAGTGTCAAACCCGCGGATGGCGGCTGGACCCCGGTCGGCCCCTCGCCGATAGCCTTCGACCCTCAGCACACGCCCCCCACACCACTGACCGAGGTGCAGATCGCCGAGGTGATTCAGGCGTTCGTCGAGTCGGCCAAACGTGCACTGACCGCAGGCTTCAAAGTGGTTGAAGTGCACGCGGCTCATGGCTATCTGCTGCATCAGTTTCTGTCGCCGTTGAGCAATCAGCGCCGTGATCAGTACGGCGGGTCTTTCGAAAACCGCATTCGGCTGGTGCTGGAAGTGACCGAGGCGGTACGCGCGGTCTGGCCTGAAGAGTTGCCCTTGTTCGTTCGCGTATCGGCCACCGATTGGGTTGAAGATGGCTGGAACCCGGATGAAACCGTGGAGCTGGCGCGGCGCTTGAAAGCGTTGGGGGTCGATCTGGTCGACGTGTCGTCCGGCGGCACTGCGGCGAATGCGGAGATCCCGACCGGGCCGGGTTATCAGACGCGGTTTGCCGAGCGTGTGCGCAAGGAGTCAGGGATTGCCACCGGCACCGTCGGATTGATTACCGAGCCTGCGCAAGCCGAACACATTCTGCGCACCTGTCAGGCCGACATTATCCTGCTGGCTCGTGAGCTATTGCGTGACCCGTACTGGCCGTTGCACGCCGACGATGACCTGGGCGGACGCAAGGCCATCTGGCCGGCGCAGTACCAACGGGCAACGAGCCGCGATCAGCCGATCCATGAGTCGGATTTACGTGACTGATCCGTACGGTGCAAGCCAATAAAAAAACGCCGCTTTCCCATTGAGGGACAAGCGGCGTTTTTTCTTCAGTGAACAGCACCGCGTGGGCGGTGGGCCTTGTGCGTCGCACGAGAGCACGCAAAGGCTCTCGCGACGACAAAGGGTCGGGTTTACTGATCCAGTTTGGTGCTCGAAGTGACCGCCTTACTCAAGCCCTTTGTGTTGTGATCGCCTGGCGTGGTGGCTGAGATCGCAGTGGCCTTGGTCAGGCCGTGCGTGGTTTTGGCATGTGCAATCCCGGACGTAGCCACGCCGTGGCCTTTATGGGCATTACGAGCGAGGCCAGTGTGATGGCCTTTGATGCCGTGGTCCCTGACTGCGCGCCCGTCATGATCGGTTTCCTGACCTTCCTTAAGACCGCTTAGGCCATGATCTCTGACCGCTCGGCCGTCATGATCGGCTTCTTTACCTTCAGCACGGCCATTGTCGCCAGCTTCAGCAGAATGACCTTCTGCGCGGCCGCCATTGCCGATGCCGCCGCCGTGACCTGCGCCGTTGCCAGCACCGCCAGCACCACCACCAGCACCGCTACCGTGGCTTCCCCCGTCTTTTGCATAAGCAAAGCTGGTGGGGAGTAAAGGCGCAGCAGCCAGCATCATGACGCATGACATCACAGCGAAAAGGTTCGATTTTTTTAAAAGCATGATTGCTTCCATCGATCAGGGTAGGTTTGTATGAAATAGGACGCCTATCCCTGTCTATAGTTCTCAGGCTCCCGACAGAAGGCACTACGACAAGGGGATTACGGATATGACGACTCGTTCAGTTGTAGCTTTTTTGACAAGCATCACACTTTTGTGTGGCTCAACGGCTCTGTACGCAGATCCTGGCAATGGGAACGGCAACCCGCACGGTAACGGGCACAAAGGCAACAAATCCCAGAACTATCAGCAGGGGGGTGGATACGGAGGCCCGCAAGTCGACGTAGGCGGTGTTCGAATCATCGTCGGCAACAGTCGTGATTATTGGTCGCCTGGTCCAGCGCTACCGCCTGGCATTCAAAAGAAGATTGCCCAAGGAAAACCTCTGCCACCAGGAATCGCCAAAAAGCTGGACGGCAGGATGCTGGAAAGGCTGCCTCGCTATGAGGGCTATGAATGGCAGCAAGTCGGTACAGACCTGATCCTGGTGACCCTCGCAACCGGACTTATTTATCAGGTCTTGCATAACGTGGTGGACTGATTTTCCGGCTGCAAGCCCCGGATCCAGGGCGCTCCCGCATTGGATTTGGGTGCACACAAAATCAGTGTTCACTCCGCTCAAATGTGGGAGCGAGCCGGCTCCGGGCGGCGATCCGACGATGGGGCCGGCTCGGAATCCACTTACCTCAAGAGGCCGCCCAATCCGGGTACTTGCGCTTGTCCGGCGCAGGCGGGAAATACTGATACAGCCAGGTCTCGCTCAACGTCCGGTCATGAGTGCGGATGAACAACCGCAGTTCTACCGGCGCCACGCTGTCATCGGTCGGGACCCAGTCGAAGGTGATTCGATAGCCTTTGATGTCATCCAGCGCCAGCACGTTGAAATCCTTGACCTGGCCGCTCGACGCCGTGACCACCGGTTCGATGCCGGTGCCTTCAGGCAAGCGATCCAGTCCGCCGCCGGTAAAGTCGACCGCAAAACGCCGCGCCCAGACTTTCGGATAGTGCTCGCCGGGGGCCCAGCCTTCGACGAAACCGCCCATGCCCGAACGCGTGGCATTAACCCGCGCCAGCGGCGTGCCAACGGGTGGCAGGGCGCTCCAGTAGAGCTTGTAGCCGTAGTTCAGCGAGTCGCCTGCAGCCACCGGTTTTTTCGGGGTCCAGAAGGCCACGATGTTGTCCAGGGTTTCGCCGGTGGTCGGGATTTCCAACAAATCGACAGAGCCTTCGCCCCAGGCGGTAGTCGGCTCGACCCACAGGCTCGGGCGCTTGCTGTACCAATCGACGGTGTCCTGATAACTGTCGAACTCATGGTCGGTCTGCACCAGACCAAAGCCTTTCGGGTCCGTGTCGGCAAAGGCGTTGAATTGCAGGGTCGCCGGGTTATTCAGCGGACGGCAGATCCACTCGCCGTTGCCGCGCCACATGGCCAGCCGATCCGAGTCGTGGATCTGCGGGTGAAGGGTGTCGCACATGCGCCGCTCGTGAGTGCCGCAGCTGAACATGCTGGTCATCGGCGCGATACCGAGTTGCTCGATGGCTGTGCGCGCATTGACGTGTGCGTCGATGGCCATCACCACCTGATTGGCCTGGCAGTCGATGTCAAAGCGGTAGGCACCGGTGGCACTTGGCGAGTCGAGCAGGGCATAAACCACGAAGCGGGTGCTGTCCTTGTCCGGGGTTTCAAACCAGAACTTGGTGAAGTCCGGAAACTCTTCGCGTTTCTTCGCATAGGTGTCGATTGCCAGGCCACGGGCCGACAAACCGTACTGGCCGGTGTTATCCACCGCACGGAAGTAGCTGGCGCCAAGGAACGACACCACGTCATGTTTATCCAGCTCCGGGGCCTTGAACAGCTTGAACCCGGCAAAGCCCAGGTCGCCCTTGAGCTGCGCGGTATCGACGCCGCTGTTCTGGTAATTGAACAGGGACGGGTGGAAATGCACTTCCCGCGCCTGACGGGTCTTGGGGTCGACGCTGTACATGCGCACCGGTTGTTTGAAACCCATGCCGACGTGGAAGAACTGCACGTCGAGTTGCCCGTTCAGGTCATTCCACAGCGAGTGTCTGGCGTCGTACTGAATCGCGTTGAACTGCTGCGGCGTCATGTTCGCCAGCGTCGGCGGCAACACCTGCTTGGTGTCGGCATACCCACTGCTGGCCAGTTGCTTGGCTTGGGCCTGCAACGCCTCGAAGTCGAAGGTCTGGGCCTCGCCATCGGCCGTCCCGGCCCAGGCCCGCGCGGCCAACAATCCAGTGGCCGAAAGGCCGGTGTAGGCAGCGATGGCCATGGAGGCTTTGAGCAAATTCCTGCGGTGCATAGGACAACCTGTGGTGGACGATCCCGCGGCGTTCCTGGCTGCGATTCGGATCAAAATGTGAGGTTCGGACAAGCCTTCGGCCAAACGCGTCGGATTCTAAACAGATGCCCAATAAGATAAAGCGTTCGAAATAACTCGAAAATGGTGAGTGTGCGCTTGATGGAAAATTCCCACAGGCCGTGCCAGGGCTGCGTGTTACTCGCAACGCCAGGCGTGCAACTGCATGAGCGGGTCTCCCGAGGAGATTCAGCTGTCATTCAAGCCGACATAGTGTTTCAAATAAGTGTTTTCATTTATTTGACTAATTACTCTAAAAACAGCTCGCAAACGTTTTTTTGTTCCTATTCTTAGGCTCATGACCGGTCTTTGCCCTTGAGACCGGTGAACGTTCAGCCGGACTCACGCAAGTGCCATACATGGTTGAAACAGGAACAGGGCGATGAGGTATCTGAAGTTTCAGTTCACGTGCAGAGGGACATCGTCCATGGAAAAAGCGCAAGGCGTCATCGGGTTTTTAGGGGTTTTCTCAGGCTTGAGCCTCTCGCGAAGGTCGCGCCGGCTCAGCTCGGAGGAGGTGAAACTCGTCGAGCAGTATCGGCAGTTGTCGGAGAGTGACCGGATTGCGATGCGTTATCTGGCGGACGCGATGCACCGTGTTTCGCGGTTTTGAGGCGGGTGACGGTCCCTCCCATGTTCGCTTATGGGAGGGGCTGTTTGTCTTGTGCACCAGCCCCGATTGCATAGAGTGTCACCACTCCTGATTACGCTCGGTTCGTTCATGCAATATTCGCAGGATCTGCACTTGGCCGAGTACCAGGCGATAAGGTGCAACAAATGGAAACTGATTCAGCACAAGCTCACGTATATCCGGTACCGGTGAAGGACGCCCGGAGCCGGGGAACAGTTCAAGTTGGCTAAAGGTGTTGAGGATGCTTGTCACCACATCGTTGGCAGCGGCTGTGCCAATCAGCCCGCAATAGTGTTCATGAATAGCGTCCAGATCACTCTCAGCTTTCTCGGTCAGTGCGACTCTCGGCACGATTTGCCCACTTAGCCTTCACGGCGTCCAGATCGGTCAATTTTCCAGCATCGGCATCGGCAATACCTTCGCTGATTGCTTGCAGGTGCCAGGATTCGGCTTCTACATAACGCACCAGTGCGCGCTTGAGGTGGTACTGACGGTCGCGATCGGTCGCTGCTGCAAGCTGATCCAGTTGCTGGGCAAGAATTTCTTCGACTCGAAAGGACAAAACGGGCGAGGCCATCGCGGCTCTCCTGTGAAGGTGTATACATTGTAAACGACGTAAACACCCTAGGCCCTGCCAAGATTTCAGTCAATCACCAGTTGCGCGCGCGGTGTCAGGAAATCTTAGCGGGGCAGGTGCTGGAGGGAGTGCGCGATATGTTGCCAAATGCTTGCTCCCTGGCGTGGCGATTGAACAGGCTGATGCCAGGGAGAAGACCCGTTACTGGCTGCATCCTTGCAGCCAGTTCCGAAGGGTCGATGTTACGCATTGTTCAATGCGGCTCCCGATCAAGTCGCAATGAGTCAGGCGCGGATATCTCGATCATATCCACAACGTGTTTGTTATCGAATTCAAACCCGGTGCCTGAAGGCCCTATATTGCTTCGATACTATTTCAGCGTTACATCAATCATCGGGGGAATGTAACCATAGTCATATTCGGCCACCACGAAAGTCTGCTGCCCTTTCACCTTGATGCCCACTGTCGGCGCTTCAGTGCCGCCGACCCGGTACTGCATTCCGGTGTCGCTTTCCTTTGTGGGTACGGTGTCGATGAACGAAGTCACCAGGCCGTTAGGCATCACGTAATGTGAATAGGTTTGAAATGGCTGGGAAGAGGGGTTGCCCAGCACCAGACCGGAACCGTTCAGTGGCACGTAAGGGCCGAAGAGCGAATCCGCGACGAAACCGTACACCCCGTCCGGACCAGTCACACCGTCGGCATAAGTGAATTTATGGCTGATGGTGAACAAATAGTATTTGCCGTCCTGAAACAGGAAGTGTGGACGTTCGGTCTGGTCATTGACGCCTACTGCAGTCAGCAGTGGGGGCAACATTTCCCAGTCGTCGCCATCTTCGTCATTCGCTACGGCGATACCGACACAGGCGGTTTGGAAGCGCGAGTTACCGACATCTTCATAGCCCGGCGGTACGTCGCCGATTTCAGCTTCGCCGACCTTGTGCGAACCACGCTCACCGGCCACGTTGCCCTCAAACAGCATGTACAGCTTGCCGTCTTTCGGATCGCGGAATGGCCATGGATCACGGAAGCCCCAGTACGGATTCTGCGCTTCGGTCTGATAGATCTCGCCGTCAGCCTCGAACAGCGACGTAACCTTTTTGAAGCCCACCATCTCGACACCATGCTCGGTAGTGACCACGCGGCCACGCACCTTGACGATCGTGGCGCCCGGCGTGACGGCGGTGTAATACAAATCCACATCGCCCTGGTCGTTCAACAGAATCGGGGAGCCAGCCCATTCACGCGTGGTTGGAGACACACCTTGCGCCATCACGCGACCACCAAACTGCCAGTCTTTACCGGTGCGGGAAAACCAGTAGTACATCTTTGCCCGACCATGACGATCGTTCCAGTCTCGGATGATGTCGTAATTACCGTTCTCGTCGATGTACTCCGGATCATTCGGGTGGCGATCTGCCGTCAAGGTGAAAATGACCGACCAGCCGTTGACAGAAGCCACGTTACCGTCGATATCGCGCAGCGGCATGGTGTCCCAGATGAACACCTCGTTGCTCAATACCGGGAAATCCGCACTGACCAGAGGCTGGGTAGTGGTCGGATCATCCGCGTGAACTTTCAGCGCGTCGGCGCGGGTCCACAAGCTGGGCTGGTGGGGAAGCTGACCAAGTTTTTCAGTGTTGCTTTTCATAGGGAGTACCTCATCCATGAATTTATTTAAATGAATCTTCGTTAATTACTGTATATCCATACAGTGACTTCACTGTAAGTCAGTGAATTTTCAAGATCAAGAAAAAATTCCAATTTTTTGGATTTGTAGGTTTTTTGTTGCTAGCTGATACGTTTCATCAGGGGATTTTTTGCACAAAAAAGGCCTGCCTCTCGGTAAGCCTCTGGTCGCCAGCTGTGGGGCTTGATGTGGTTTTGATGTGAAAAAGATCTTTTTGGACCGTTACGCAGCCCAACGGAGGGCACGCTCCGCTCGGCACAAACCAGTGCGCAATTTCTGATCTGTTTATTCTTTCCCCAAAGCCTCGGTCGGAGGCTACGTTGCCTTGCGTCGCTGCCTACACCTGCGCCAGAATCCGCCGGCTTGTGCGTCTTGGGCCTGGCTCCTATTGTTTCCGTGTCGCTGCCCATTCAGCGACCGGGTTTCGCAGCCTGGGTAATCTCTAGACGCACAACGTCCCCGTTCGTGAGCAGGTGTCCTCTATGCCTGTCAGTTCATGTTATGGCGGTTGTGCGTGGGAGACCTTCGGGTCTGCCGGTTCTAGAGTCCCGGTCTGCGAACCCGCGTACAGCTGCCACCTCCCTTTGCTTCGCAGCGAATCGTGGCAGCTCCATGACTCTAGGAGCATCAGCATGTTCAAAGCCACGCCCAATCCACCCGAAACCGATCCGGTTTCTCCCTACGCCTCCCTCGATTCAAAAGAACTCCACGCCGCCGCGCACCGTGCGCTCGACCATTACCTGGTATTGCCCGAGACCAAGCAGTTGTTGGCCGACCGACGCCCCGGCTGCATTTTCGTCATTGCCCCCGACGTCGACAGCGAAACCCTGCTGGCCCACGCCTGCGAAACCCTCGCCTCGGTGAATGTCATGGCCAGCGATCTGGCGTTTGAGCTTGAAGGCCCCAAACGCAATACCGCGCTGGCGATTCAGCAGATGATTTCCCTGGCCGAGTTGGCGGTGAATCGGGCGCTGGATAACTTCGATCAGCCAGAGACTTAGCAGCACCACGGTGTGGCGAGGGAGCTTGCTCCCGCTGGGCTGCGTAGCAGCCCCAAAACCGGCGAATGAGATCCATCTGAAGAATTGTCATTGCCAATATTGGGAGCGCTACGCGCTCCAGCGGGAGCAAGCTCCCTCGCCACACGTGTTTCGTTGCTACTTGAGATGCACCGCTTATAAAACGCAACGAGCCCTCGGCTATACTCCCCTCCATTTGAACCGCCCCGAGGACTGACTGTGAAGAACTGGACGTTGCGCCAACGCATTTTGGCGAGCTTTGCGGTAATTATCGCCATCATGCTGCTGATGGTCATGGTCTCGTTCTTCAATCTGCTGAAGATTGAGTCCAGCGAGGAAACGGTCCAGTCGGATGCCGTTCCGGGGCTGTATTACAGCTCGATGATTCGCGGCGCCTGGGTCGACACTTACGTCTTGACCCAACGGATCGTTGGCCTCTCGGAACATCGCGACATGAGTGCCGCTGACCTGGAGCTGTACAAAGGCGCCGAGGCGCACCTGAAAGACGAGATGGTCAATTATCGGAAGACGATCTTCACCACTGAGGATCGGGTCGATTTCGAAGCGTTCGAGACTCGTTATCAAACGTACAACCAAGCGTTGGCTAAAGTCGTCGGCCTGTATCAGCAAAAACAATACGAACAGGCTCGCCTGGCGCTGGAGCAGGAGTTGACGCCTGCGTGGGTCGATGGCCGCAAGCAGTTGAATGTTGTGATTGATAGCAATCGTGACCAGGCCGCTGTCGCCACCGAGGCCATCCGCCAAGCGGTCACTGCGGCAAAAGTCAGCATGGGTGTGTCTTTGCTGGTGGCGGTCATCGCCGCTGGCCTCTGTGGCCTGCTGTTGATGCGCGCGATCATGGCGCCGATGAACCGCATCGTGCAGATCCTCGACATCATGCGCACCGGCGATCTCAGCAGCCGTTTGAACCTGGATCGCAAAGACGAATTCGGCGCGGTGGAAACCGGCTTCAACGACATGATGACCGAGTTGACCTCGCTGGTGTCCCAGGCGCAGCGCTCCTCGGTACAGGTCACCACCTCGGTGACCGAAATCGCCGCCACCTCCAAACAGCAGCAGGCGACTGCCACTGAAACCGCGGCCACCACCACCGAAATCGGCGCCACCTCGCGCGAAATTGCTGCCACCTCGCGGGACCTGGTGCGGACCATGACTGAGGTTTCCACCGCCGCCGATCAGGCCTCGGTGCTGGCCGGTTCCGGTCAGCAGGGCCTGGCGCGGATGGAAGAGACCATGCACTCGGTGATGGGCGCAGCCGATCTGGTCAATGCCAAACTGGCGATCCTCAACGAGAAGGCCGGCAACATCAATCAGGTGGTGGTGACCATCGTCAAGGTCGCGGACCAGACCAACCTGCTGTCGCTGAACGCCGCCATCGAGGCCGAGAAGGCCGGTGAATACGGTCGCGGTTTTGCCGTGGTCGCCACCGAAGTTCGACGTCTGGCAGACCAGACCGCCGTCGCCACCTACGACATCGAGCAGATGGTTCGCGAGATCCAGTCTGCGGTGTCGGCCGGCGTCATGGGCATGGACAAGTTCTCTGAAGAAGTGCGCCGTGGCATGTCCGAAGTGCAGCAGGTCGGTGAGCAGCTGTCGCAGATTATCCACCAGGTTCAGGCGCTGGCGCCGCGGGTGTTGATGGTCAACGAGGGCATGCAGGCCCAGGCCACGGGCGCTGAACAGATCAACCACGCGCTGGTGCAGTTGGGCGATGCCAGCAGCCAGACGGTCGAGTCCTTGCGTCAGGCCAGTTCCGCCATCGACGAGCTGAGCCAGGTTGCCGTTGGGCTGCGCAGCGGCGTCTCGCGATTTAAAGTCTGATGAGCGAACTCGTGGCGAAACGCGGCGCAGGCATGGCGCCCAGGCAGTCATTGTTTCTGGTGTTTCGTATCGGTGACGAGCGTTATGCATTGCAAGCCATTGAAGTGGCCGAAGTGCTGCCGCGCCTGCCGCTCAAACCGATTGCCGGGACGCCTTCATGGGTCGCGGGGGTGTTTGCCTATCGCGGCGCGGTGGTGCCGGTAATCGATGTCGGCGAGCTGGCATTCGGTCAGCCGGCCCAGGCGCGCACCAGCACCCGATTGGTGCTGGTGCAATATCAGCCGGATGACGCCACGCCCGGGCAATTGCTCGGGCTGATTCTCGAGCAGGCCACCGACACCCTGCGTTGCAACCCGTCGGACTTCCAGCCTTATGGCCTGGATAACCGCCAGGCACCGTATTTGGGGCCGGTGCGTGAAGACGCGCAAGGCCTGCTGCAATGGGTTCGTGTCGCAGACTTGCTGGATGCCCAGGTGCGGGCGCTGCTGTTCCCGTCGCCGCCGCTGGACCTGGCGATGCTTGAGGAGCGCCCATGAGCAGCGATCAGCGCTTTTTCGACTTCCTCAAAGAACGTATCGGCCTGGACGTGAACTCGGTTGGCCCGGCGATCATCGAGCGGGCCGTGCGCCAGCGCATAACCGCGCAGCAGGTGAAAACGGCCGATGAGTACTGGCTGCGGCTGCAAGTCTCGGCAGACGAACAACAGGCACTGATCGAAGCCGTGATCGTCCCGGAAACCTGGTTTTTCCGTTACCCGGAATCCTTTGCCACGCTGGCCAGGCTGGCGCTCAAGCGCCTGGCGGAGATCAAGGGGATGCGCGCGCTGCGGATTCTCAGCCTGCCGTGCTCGACTGGCGAAGAACCGTATTCGATTGCCATGGCGTTATTTGATGGCGGGCTTGCGCCGCACCAGTTCAAGGTCGACGGGATGGACGTCAGCCCGCTGTCGGTCGAACGGGCCAAGCATGCGCTGTACGGCAAGAACTCCTTTCGTGGGCAGCAAACCGATTTCCGCGAGCGCTACTTCAGCACCGAAGACGATGGCTATCGCGTCAGCGAGCGGGTTCGCGAACAGGTGCGTTTGCAGGTGGGCAACCTGCTGGACCCGACCTTGCTGGCCAATGAGCTGGCCTATGACTTCGTGTTTTGTCGCAACCTGCTGATCTATTTCGATCAGCCCACCCAGCAACAGGTTCTCCAGGTGCTCAAGCGCCTGACTCACATAGACGGCGTGCTGTTTATCGGCCCGGCCGAAGGCAGTTTACTGGGCCGCCTGGGGATGCGTTCGATCGGTATCCCACAATCCTTCGCTTTCAGCCGTCACAGCGAGCCTGAACCCGCACCGCCCCCCGTGTTTATTGCACCGCCGTTGCCGGTGAGTTTGCCGCTGCGCAGCGTTCCAGCACCGCCGGTGCGCAACCGACCTTTTGCCGCCGTTGCACCTGTGCAGCGTGCGAACCTGGAGAAAACACCGAATACCGATGCGGCCGCGCTGCTGGCAAGCATTGCAACCCTGGCCAACGAAGGTAAAAGCCTCGAAGCGCGGGCCGCCTGCGAGGAGTACCTGCGCCACCATGAGCCGGTGGCGCAGGTGTTTTACTGGCTGGGGTTGCTCAGTGATGTCGCCGGCAACGTGCCGGAGGCCCAGGGTTTTTATCGCAAGGCGCTGTATTTGCAACCGCAGCATCCCGAAGCACTGATGCACCTGTCGGTGTTGTTGGCGTCCCAGGGGGATGCATCCGGCGCCCGTCGATTGCAGGAACGCGCCGCTCGCAATGAGCGCACCGCTGACAGTGAGCGTAAACGATGACCGGTTCTGTTTCGCTGAACGTAACCCATGAAGATGCCCAAGCTATCGACGACTGCTGGAACCGTATCGGTGTCCACGGCGACAAGTCCTGTCCGCTGCTGATCGAACACATTCACTGTCGCAATTGCGCGGTGTATTCCGCCGCGGCGACGCGTTTGCTGGATCGCTATGCCTTGCAACAGGACGACTGCGCGCAAACATCCATTGCCGTTGAAACGGATGTGGTCACGCGCTCGCTGTTGATGTTCCGCCTCGGCGAAGAATGGCTCGCCCTGGCCACCCGCAGCCTGGTGGAAGTGGCGCCGATGCAGGCGATTCATTCGCTGCCGCATCAGCGTTCACGAGCGTTGCTGGGGGTGGCGAATGTGCGTGGCGCGCTGGTGGCGTGCCTGTCGCTGGTGGAATTGCTCGGGCTGGACGCGACCACCGGTGTCGCCTCTGGTGTGCGGGTCATGCCGCGCATGTTGATCATTGCTGCTCACGGCGGCCCGGTGGTGGTGCCGGTGGACGAGGTGGACGGGATTCACGCCATTGATGAGCGGATTCTCGATGCCGCGTCCCGGTCAGGCGAGCAGGCCAGCGCCAAATACACCCGTGGCGTCCTGCAATTCAGAGGTCGCAGCCTGCGCTGGCTGGATGAAGAGCAGGTGTTGTCCGCCGTGACCCGGAGCCTGACATGACCCCCGATCAAATGCGCGACGCGTCACTGCTGGAACTCTTCAGTCTTGAAGCCGAGGCCCAGACCCAGGTGCTCAGCGCCGGGTTGCTGGCGTTGGAACGTGACCCGACCCAGGCCGATCAGCTGGAAGCCTGCATGCGCGCCGCGCATTCGCTCAAGGGCGCGGCGCGGATCGTCGGTGTGGATGCCGGGGTCAGCGTTTCCCATGTGATGGAAGATTGCCTGGTCAGCGCGCAGGAAGGTCGACTTTTTCTGCGCCCCGACCACATTGATGCGCTGCTGCAGGGCACGGACTTGCTGATGCGCATCGCCACGCCAGGCAGTGCCAACGTGGCACCGGGCGACATCGAAGCCTACGTGGTGCTGATGGGGCGTCTGCTCGATCCCCTGGCGCTTGCAGCACCAGCCGTAGCGCCGCCCTTATTGCCGCCCGAGCCAGCGGCAGCGCAAGTCGAGCCACCGGACCTGGTGTCGGAACTCGAGTCGTCGCTGGCGGCCTCGGTCGAGGCGTCGCGTAAAGCCAAGCGCGTCACCGAAGGCGGCGAGCGGGTGTTGCGGGTAACTGCCGAGCGCTTGAACAGCCTGCTCGATCTGTCGAGCAAATCGCTGGTGGAAACCCTGCGTCTCAAGCCTTACCTGGCGACGATGCAGCGTCTCAAACGCACGCAGAGCAACAGTCTGCGCGCCCTGGAAAACCTCAACGTTCACCTCAAGGGGCAAGACCTGAGCCTTGAGGCCCTGGAGGCGCTTGGTGATGCGCGGCGACTGTTGGCCGAATCGCAACAATTGCTGGCTGAGAAAACCGCTGAGCTTGATGAATTTGCCTGGCAGGCGAGTCAACGTGCTCAGGTGCTGTATGACACGGCGCTGCCCTGTCGCATGCGACCGTTTGCCGATGTGCTGACCGGGCAGGCGCGGATGGTTCGTGATCTGGGGCGTAGCCTGGGCAAACAGGTGCGGCTGGAAATCGAGGGTGAAAAGACCCAGGTCGACCGCGACGTGCTGGAGAAACTCGAAGCGCCGCTGACCCATTTGTTGCGCAATGCCGTGGATCACGGCATCGAAACGCCCGAGCAACGCCTGCTGGCCGGCAAGCCTGCCGAAGGGCTGATTCGCTTGCGCGCGTCCAACCAGGCCGGGCTGCTGTTGCTGGAATTGAGCGACGATGGCCATGGCGTGGACCTGGAACAAGTGCGCGCCAGTATCGTCGAGCGTCAACTGTCACCGGCCGAGACCGCGGCGCAGCTCAGCGAAGAAGAGCTGCTGACATTCCTCTTCCTGCCGGGCTTTAGCCTGCGCGACAAGGTTACCGAGGTGTCCGGTCGTGGCGTAGGCCTGGATGCGGTCCAGCACATGGTCCGCCAGTTACGCGGCGCCGTGGTGCTGGAGCAGAAGGCCGGCGAGGGCAGTCGCTTCCAGCTTGAGGTGCCGTTGACGTTGTCGGTGGTGCGCAGTTTGGTGGTGGAAGTGGGCGAGGAGGCGTATGCCTTTCCACTGGCGCACATCGAGCGCATGTGCGATTTGGCGTCGGACGAAATCGTCCAGATTGAAGGCCGTCAGCACTTCTGGCACGAAGGTCGACACGTTGGCCTCGTCGCGGCCAGCCAGTTGCTCAACCGCCCGGCGAGTCAGAACAGCCCGGTGACCCTTAAAGTCGTGGTCATCCGTGACCGCGACACGGTGTACGGTGTGGCCGTCGAGCGTTTTATCGGCGAGCGTACGTTGGTGGTACTGCCGCTGGATGAGCGGCTGGGCAAGGTTCAGGACATTTCTGCCGGCGCCTTGCTCGATGACGGGTCGGTGGTGTTGATCGTCGACGTCGAAGACCTGCTCCGCTCGGTGGACAAACTGCTCAATACCGGTCGCCTGGAGCGGATCGCCCGGCACAGCCAACAAACCGCCATCGTTGCGCGCAAACGTATTCTGGTGGTCGATGACTCGCTGACGGTGCGTGAGTTGCAACGCAAGCTGCTGCTCAATCGGGGTTATGACGTGGCCGTTGCGGTTGACGGCATGGACGGCTGGAACGCGCTGCGTGCCGAAGATTTCGATCTGCTGATTACCGACATTGATATGCCGCGCATGGACGGGATCGAGCTGGTCTCGTTGTTGCGACGTGACAATCGGCTGCAATCGCTGCCGGTGATGGTGGTGTCCTACAAGGATCGCGAAGAAGACCGTCGTCGTGGACTGGACGCTGGAGCCGACTACTATCTAGCCAAGGCCAGCTTTCATGATGATGCGCTGCTCGATGCAGTGGTTGAGCTCATAGGAGGAGCGCGAGCATGAAGATCGCTATCGTCAACGATATGCCCATGGCCGTGGAGGCCCTGCGTCGAGCCTTGGCATTCGAGCCGGCGCACGAGGTGGTCTGGGTCGCCCGCAATGGCGCCGAGGCGGTGCAACGTTGCGCCGAGTTCACCCCGGACCTGATCCTGATGGACCTGATCATGCCGGTCATGGATGGCGTCGAAGCAACACGCCGGATCATGGCCGAGACCCCATGCGCTATCGTCATTGTCACGGTGGACCGGCAGCAGAATGTCCATCGCGTGTTCGAGGCCATGGGCCACGGCGCGCTGGATGTGGTCGATACCCCGGCCCTCGGCGCGGGCGATCCGAAAGAAGCCGCAGCGCCACTGCTGCGCAAGATCATGAACATCGGCTGGCTGATCGACGAGCGCGGTAACCGCGTGCAATCAGCACCAACCCATCCGCGCATCTCCGGACACCGCCAGAGCCTGGTGGCGATCGGTTCTTCTGCCGGTGGGCCGGCGGCGCTGGAAGTCTTGCTCAAGGGCCTGCCTCGCGATTTTGCGCCGGCCATCGTGCTGGTCCAGCACGTTGACCAGGTGTTTGCGGCCGGCATGGCTGAATGGCTCGGCAGCGCCAGCGGTCTGGACGTGCGCCTGGCTCAGGAAGGCGAGCCGCCACAAAGCGGGACGGTGTTGCTGGCGGGCACCAATCACCACATTCGTTTGTTGAAGAACGGTACGCTGGCCTACACCGCCGAGCCGGTCAACGAGATCTATCGACCCTCGATCGACGTTTTCTTTGAAAGCGTGGCCACTTACTGGAACGGAGATGCAGTGGGTGTGCTGCTGACCGGCATGGGGCGCGATGGCGCCCAGGGACTTAAATCGATGCGCCAGCAAGGTTACCTGACCATTGCTCAGGATCAGCGCAGCAGTGCGGTATATGGCATGCCGAAAGCAGCCGCCGCCATCGACGCCGCTGTAGAAATTCACCCGTTGGACAAGATAGCGCCACGATTGCTGGAGATCTTTGCAAAATGACTCATCATTGCAGCTGTACTTGCCTTATTCAGGTGCCCGCACATGGATGATTTACAGCTCGACGCCTTTAAGACCGATGAAAACGCCGCGATGGTGCTGCTGGTCGACGACCAGGCGATGATCGGCGAAGCCGTGCGCCGCGGGCTGGCGAACGAGGAGAACATCGACTTCCATTTCTGCGCCGATCCGCACCAGGCCATCGCCCAGGCGATTCGCATCAAGCCGACGGTGATCCTGCAGGACCTGGTCATGCCCGGTCTGGACGGCCTGTCGCTGGTGCGCGAATACCGCAATCACCCGGCGACCAAGGACATTCCGATCATTGTGCTGTCGACCAAGGAAGACCCGCTGATCAAGAGCGCGGCGTTTGCTGCGGGGGCCAACGATTACCTGGTCAAGCTGCCGGACAACATCGAACTGGTCGCGCGCATTCGTTATCACTCGCGCTCCTACATGACCCTGATCCAGCGCGACGCGGCCTACCGGGCGCTGCGGGTCAGTCAACAGCAGTTGCTCGACACCAACCTGGTGCTGCAACGACTGATGAACTCCGACGGCCTGACCGGCCTGTCGAATCGCCGCCATTTCGATGAATACCTCGAGCTGGAATGGCGCCGGGCCATGCGTGACCAGGCGCAACTGTCGTTGTTGATGATCGATGTCGACCACTTCAAGTTGTACAACGACAACTTCGGCCATCTGGAGGGCGACGAAGCCCTGCGCAAAGTCGCCACGGCGATCCGCGATGCCAGCAGCCGGCCATCCGATCTGCCGGCGCGCTATGGCGGCGAAGAGTTCGTCCTGGTATTGCCCAATACCTCGCCGGGCGGGGCGCGGCTGGTCGCGGAAAAGCTCCGGCAGACCGTGGCCGGAATGAACATCCCGCATGTTGTTCCGGCCGAAGGTGCGAGCCTGACCATCAGCATTGGCCTCTCGACCATCACCCCGCAGCCGGGCAGTGATTACCGTCAATTGATCTCGGCGGCGGACAAGGGGTTGTATCTGGCGAAGAACAATGGGCGCAATCAGGTCGGCATCGAATGAACCAGCACGTTCATTCGCCGTTAAAGCCGCCAGGCGGGCTGCCGTGACAGCGTGATTACGTTATACTCGCCGGCTTTCAAAAGTTCGCCAACGAGTGCTGCCCGCCATGGAAATCAACCCGATCCTTAACAGCATCAAGGACCTGTCCGAGCGCTCCGAAACTATTCGGGGGTATCTTTGACTACGATCAAAAGCATGAGCGTCTGACCGAAGTCAATCGCGAGCTTGAAGATCCGAATGTCTGGAACAACCCGTCGTACGCTCAGGAACTGGGCCGCGAGCGGTCCCTGCTGGCGCAGATCGTCGAAACCCTCGACCAGATGCACAGCGGCCTTGCCGATGCCAAAGACCTGCTGTTGATGTCCGCAGAGGAAGAAGACCAGGCCGCTGTCGATGACGTCGCTGCCGAAGTCGAGCGTCTGCGCGAGGCCCTGGAAAAACTCGAATTCCGTCGCATGTTCAGCGGTGAGATGGACGCCAACAACGCCTACCTGGACATCCAGGCCGGCTCCGGCGGTACCGAAGCCCAGGACTGGGCCAACATCCTGCTGCGCATGTACCTGCGCTGGGCGGACAAACGCGGTTTCGACGCGACCATCATGGAGCTCTCCGCCGGTGAAGTCGCCGGGATCAAGGGCGCAACCGTGCACATCAAGGGTGAATACGCCTTTGGCTGGCTGCGGACCGAGATCGGCGTGCACCGTCTGGTGCGCAAGAGCCCGTATGACTCCGGTAACCGTCGTCACACCTCGTTCTCGGCCGTGTTCGTGTCGCCGGAAATCGATGACAACATCGAAATCGACATCAACCCGTCGGACCTGCGCATCGACACCTACCGCTCCTCGGGTGCCGGTGGTCAACACGTAAACACCACCGACTCGGCCGTACGTATCACCCACGTACCGACCAACACCGTGGTCAGCTGCCAGAACGAACGTTCCCAGCACGCCAACAAAGACACCGCGATGAAAATGTTGCGGGCGCGCTTGTACGAGCAGGAAGTGCAGAAACGCAATGCTGCCTCTCAAGCCCTGGAAGACACCAAGTCGGATATCGGCTGGGGTCACCAGATTCGCTCGTATGTGCTCGACCAGTCGCGAATCAAGGATTTGCGTACTAACGTCGAACGCAGCGACTGCGACAAGGTGCTCGACGGCGACATCGACGAATACCTGGTGGCGAGCCTGAAGCAAGGCTTGTAATCCGCCAGTCAAGACCTTAAGTCCCCTGCCATCGGTGGGGGCAACGAACCTGTGATGGAATTTTTAAAGACATGAGCGACCTAGAACTCGATTCGCAAGCCCTGCAACAGGAAGAAAACTCCCTGATCGCCCTGCGCAAGGAAAAGCTTGCTGCCGAGCGCGCCAAGGGCCAGGCCTTCCCCAACGACTTCCGCCGCGACGCCTACTGCGAAGACTTGCAGAAACAGTACGCCGACAAGACCAAGGAAGAGCTGGCAGAGGCTGCGATTCCGGTCAAGGTTGCCGGTCGTCTCATGCTCAACCGTGGCTCGTTCATGGTGATCCAGGACATGTCCGGACGCATTCAGGTTTACGTCAACCGTAAAACCCTGTCCGAAGAAACCCTGGCTGCCGTGAAAACCTGGGACCTGGGCGACATCATCGCCGCCGAAGGCACCCTGGCCCGTTCCGGCAAGGGCGACCTGTACGTTGAAATGACCAACGTGCGTCTGCTGACCAAATCCCTGCGCCCGTTGCCGGACAAGCACCATGGCCTGTCCGACACCGAACAGCGCTACCGCCAGCGTTACGTTGACCTGATCGTCAACGAAGACGTGCGCCAGACCTTCCGCGTGCGTTCGCAAGTGATTGCGCACATTCGCAGCTTCCTGATGAAGCGCGACTTCCTGGAAGTCGAAACGCCGATGCTGCAAACCATCCCTGGCGGTGCGGCGGCGAAGCCGTTCGAGACTCACCACAATGCGCTGGATATGCAGATGTTCTTGCGTATCGCGCCGGAGCTGTACCTCAAGCGTCTGGTGGTAGGTGGTTTCGAGAAAGTGTTCGAGATCAACCGCAACTTCCGTAACGAAGGTGTTTCGACTCGTCACAACCCTGAATTCACCATGCTGGAGTTCTACCAGGCCCACGCCGACTACGAAGACAACATGGACCTGACCGAAGAACTGTTCCGCGAACTGGCGCAGCTGGTTCTGGGCAGCACCGACGTGCCTTACGGCGACAAGGTGTTCCACTTCGGCGAACCGTTCGTGCGTCTCTCGGTGTTCGACTCGATCCTCAAGTACAACCCTGAGCTGACCGCTGACGACCTGACTGACATCGACAAGGCTCGCGCCATCGCCAAGAAGGCCGGCGCCAAGGTGTTGGGCTTCGAAGGTCTGGGCAAGCTGCAGGTAATGATTTTCGAAGAGCTGGTCGAGCACAAGCTGGAGCAGCCGCACTTCATCACCCAGTACCCGTTCGAAGTGTCGCCGCTGGCCCGCCGCAACGACGAGAACCCGAACGTCACCGACCGTTTCGAGCTGTTCATCGGTGGCCGCGAAATCGCCAACGCCTACTCCGAGTTGAACGACGCGGAAGACCAGGCCGAGCGCTTCATGGCCCAGGTGGCCGACAAGGACGCCGGCGACGATGAAGCCATGCACTACGACGCCGACTTCGTTCGTGCGCTGGAGTACGGCATGCCGCCGACCGCGGGTGAAGGGATCGGTATCGACCGACTGGTGATGTTGCTGACCAACTCACCGTCGATTCGCGATGTGATCCTGTTCCCGCACATGCGGCCGCAAGCGTAAATGTTTCAATTAAAAAGCCGCCTATAACAGGCGGCTTTTTATTGCCTGTCTGGTACAAACGTATCAATTGGTTACTTTTGACGTTAGAGAGGAATATCTGTCGTGAATCGTGCATTGGCTCAAGAAGGAGCAGCTGGCATTGCCACTGCAGTTGCTGAAAGCGTTCAGTATCAGGGACGGAAAGCCAGCCGACAGGGCAGTGAGCAGCGTCGACAGGAAATTCTCGATGCAGCGATGCGTATCGTCGTACGCGACGGTGTTCGTGCGGTACGTCACCGCGCCGTGGCCGCCGAAGCGGGTGTGCCGCTGTCGGCGACCACTTACTATTTCAAGGATATCGATGACCTGCTCACCGATACCTTCGCTCAATACGTTGAACGTAGCGCCGCCTACATGGCCAGGTTGTGGGCCAATAACGAAGGCTTGTTGCGCGAGATGGTCATCAGCGGCGACGGCAGCCCCGAGTGCCGCTCACAGTTGGCTGACGACATCGCACGGCTGATGGCGGACTACGTTCACCGGCAATTGATCAACCGCCGCGAGCACCTGATGGCCGAGCAGGCTTTCCGCCAGGAAGCGTTGCTCAACCCGCGCCTGGCGCTGCTGGTGCGCTCGCATCAGCAAATTCTCTTGCAGGGCACTTGCCAGCTTTTCCAGGTATTGGGTTCGCGAGAGCCGCAGCAGGATGCCAAAGTGTTGACGGCGATTATCGGCCGGATGGAATATCAGGGCCTGCTCAACGACGCAGAGCCTGAGGCCGAACAAGAGATGCTCGGCATTCTGACGCGATACATGCACCTGGTGCTGGCATCGGTGTAACGATCGGCACTATCCCTGTGGGAGCGGGCTTGCTCCCACATTGAACGGCTTTAAACAGGAGTTCCGGGTGGACGAATACCAGCAGACGATACGCACCTTGTCCGATCGCATAGTGCTGGCGCAGACGCCGATTCGGGTACTCGATGCGGTCAAGTGGGATGACAACATCCGCAAGGGTTTCCTCAAGGCCAAAGGCAAGGAAATGCCGGCGGTGGACCGCGATTACTACCTCAATCGGCCACTGTCCTTTGACTCCAGCAAAGTGAAACTGGAATTTCAGAACATCGAGCGCGACATCACCCGTCAGCTCGGTCAGTTCAACCCGGTCGGGCAGATCATGCGCCGCATGTGCAAGGAATACCGCATGGTGGTGCGGATGCTCGAAGCGCGTGGCACCGAAGATTTCGGGTTGATCTCCCAGGAGCTTTACGGCGCCGCGTCCGATGCGTTCCACGCCGGCGACCCGACCCTGGCCGACCTTGGCCTGATGATGTCCGACTACCTGAACAACATCGATGGCCGGGGCGACCTCAAGGACGAGCCGAAGATTCTCACCGCCAAAGAGGCCGTGCACCTGCTGCAAACCCGTTTGAACAAGGTCTTTGGCGAAGCCGAGGAAACCATTCGGGTGTTCGAGTCCGACGGTATTGTCGCGGATGCGGCGGCCGGTGCCGACTACATCAAGATCCGCGCTGACGCGATGTTCAACGAACGTGACGTGCGCGCCCTGGAAGTCCATGAAGGGCTGGTGCATGTTGGCACCACCCTTAACGGTCTGAACCAGCCGATCTGCACCTTCCTCTCCAAAGGTCCACCGTCGTCGACTGTGACCCAGGAGGGACTGGCGATCCTGATGGAAATCATCACCTTTGCGTCCTACCCGAGTCGCTTGCGCAAACTGACCAATCGTACCCGGGCGATTCACATGGCCGAGGAGGGCGCGGACTTCTTGCAGATCTTCGAGTTCTTCCGCGCTCAAGGCTTCGAGATGGCTGAAAGCTATAGCAATGCCAGCCGGGTTTTCCGTGGTTCGATACCCAATGGCCTGCCATTCACCAAGGACTTGTCCTACCTCAAGGGCTTTATCATGGTTTACAACTACATTCAGTTGGCCGTGCGTAAAGGCAAGCTTGAGCAGATCCCCTTGCTGTTTTGCGGCAAGACCACCCTGGAAGACATGCGAACCCTGCGTCAGTTGGTGGATGAAGGGCTGGTGGAACCACCCAAGTACCTGCCGGACCAGTTCCGTGACATGAACGCCTTGTCGGCCTGGATGTGTTTCTCCAACTTCCTCAACCACCTGAGCCTGGACCGGATCGAAGCGGATTATTCGAACATTTTGTAATGCCGGCGAAAGATCTTCTAAAAAAAGCCCCTGAATCGTGAGATTCAGGGGCTTTTGTTTAGCCGGATTACCGATCAGGCCGCTTCGATCTTGCTGCGGTTCTGCTTGAGCTTGTTCAGGTACAGCTGGACGTTCTCTTGCTCTGCCTGGGTGGTGAACAAACCCAGTTTGCTGCGACGCCAGAGAATGTCGTGAGCGCTGGTGGCCCATTCTTCGCTGCACAGGTAATCGACTTCGCGGGTGTAGAGACCGCCACCGAGGTGTTCGCCCATGTCCTTCAGGCTCTGTACACCTTCAAGCAGGCGCCAGGTGCGGCTGCCATAGGTGGTGGCCCAGCGTCGGGCAATTTCCGTCGGCAGCCAGTCGAACTTGTCGCGAATCAACGCGCTCAAGGCCTGTGGCGTGGTCATGTCTTCGCCGCCTGGCAGGGTCGCTTGCGCGGTCCAGCTCGGCTTCATGTCCTTGAAGTACGGTGCCAGCTGCGCCATGGCCGACTCGGCCAGTTTGCGGTAGGTGGTCAGCTTGCCACCGAATACCGACAGCAGCGGAGCTTCTTCTGCGCTCCCAGACAGCGCCAGGGTGTAATCGCGGGTCACGGCCGAAGGATTATCGGATTCGTCGTTGCACAGCGGACGAACGCCGGAATAGGTATGCAGGATGTCGCTTCGGCTGATTTGTTTCTTGAAGTGCGCGTTGACCACTTTCAGCAGGTAATCGGTCTCGCCTTCGGTGATGGCGACTTTCGCGGGATCGCCGGTGTACTCGCGGTCCGTGGTGCCAATCAGGGTGAATTGATTGAGGTATGGGATGGTGAACACGATGCGCTGGTCTTCGTTCTGCAAGATATGCGCGTGTTCGCCTTCGTACAGCTTCGGCACGATCAGGTGGCTGCCCTGAATCAGACGGATGCCGTAAGGCGATTCCATCTTCAGGTCATCACGGATGAACTTGGCGACCCATGGGCCAGCGGCGTTCACCAGCGCCTTGGCGCGGATCGAGAACAGGCGGCCATCGGCACGTTCCAGATTCAGTTCCCACAGGCCTTTGCTGCGACGGGCGCTGACACAGCGGGTCTGGGTGTGAACGTGGGCGCCTTTTTCGCGGGCGGCCATGGCATTGAGCACCACCAGGCGGGCATCGTCGACCCAGCAATCGGAGTATTCGAAGCCTTTGGTGATTTCGCTTTTCAGTGCGCTGTCGGMACCGAACTTCAGGCTTTTGGAGCCGGCGAGTTTTTCCCGCTTGCCGAGGTGGTCATAGAGGAACAGGCCTGCGCGGATCATCCACGCCGGGCGCAGGTGCGGACGGTGCGGCAACACGAAGCGCATTGGCTTGACGATGTGCGGGGCCTTGGCCAGCAGCACTTCACGCTCGGCCAGGGCTTCACGCACGAGGCGGAATTCGTAGTGTTCGAGGTAGCGCAGGCCGCCGTGGATCAGCTTGCTGCTGGCGGACGAGGTATGACTGGCCAGATCGTCCTTTTCGCAAAGGAACACCGAAAGACCGCGACCGGCGGCATCCGCTGCAATCCCCACACCGTTAATCCCACCACCAATGACGGCGATATCGTAGACCTCGGCAAGAGGGGGCGTAGGCAAGGTTGAAGTGGGCATCGGCTGGCCTCGGGGTACTTTCGATATTTGAATTCGAACATTTATGTTCATTTGCGAAAATAGTAGCGCATAAATTCGGGCGTAACCAGCCGGCTTCGATTGAAAATTCTGATCGAAGGGTGGGGAAAGGAAAATTTTCGAACATTACGGTCTTCGGCTGAGCGCGGAAGGTATGGAGAATGGGCGGCCGTATTCGCGAGCAGGCTCGCTCCCACAGGGTCCGTGCAGATTTTGTGCTGGCTCAGCAGTTGCGCCAATGCCGGAACTGGCGCGTGGTCGGTCACCAGGCAGTCGATCAGGCTGATCGGCCCCAGGCGGACCATGGCGTTGCGGCCGAACTTGCTGGAGTCTGCTGCCAGCAGGACTTGCCGGGCGTTGGCGATGATCGCCTGGGAGACCCGCACTTCCTGGTAGTCAAAGTCGAGCAGGCTGCCGTCTTCATCGATACCGCTGATGCCGACCAGTGCAAAGTCGACCTTGAACTGGTTGATGAAGTCGACGCAGGCCTGGCCGACTACGCCGCCATCACGGCGCACGTTGCCACCGGCCAGCAGGACTTCGAAGTCATCCTTGGCGCTGAGGATCGAGGCGACGTGCAGGTTGTTGGTGATCACCTTGAGATGGCTGTGATTGAGCAGCGCCCGGGCGATGGATTCGGTGGTGGTACCGATATTGATGAACAGCGAGGCGTGATCGGGGATTTGTGCGGCGATGGCTTCGGCGATGCGCTGTTTTTCATCGCGCATCTGATCGGCGCGCATGGCGTAGGCGGTGTTTTCGACACTTGAATCGTAAGCGGCGCCGCCGTGATAGCGACGCAGCAAATTCAATTCCGCCAATTGATTGATATCGCGGCGGATGGTCTGCGGTGTAACAACAAATAGCTGAGCCATTTCCTCGATGCTGACGTAGCCGCGTTCGCGGACCAGTTCGAGGATTTGCTGCTGACGGGGAGGCAGATTCATAGGGCTTCCTTTGGGCTGCCGTGCAAAATTTGCCCATGATGCCGTACGAATCACCTCCCTACCAGTTACATACCGATACGAATCCGCTACTTGGCTTATTCAGCGCCTTCGTGCGGTTCCCAGTCGCGGGTGCGGCTGACGGCTTTTTTCCAGCCGGCGTAGAGTTTTTCCTTCGCCGTTTCGTCCAGTTGCGGGTCGAACTCGCGCTCGATCACCGCCTTGCCGCGCAGTTCGTCCAGGCTGCCCCAGAAGCCGCAGGCCAGGCCGGCCAGGTAGGCAGCACCGAGTGCAGTGGTTTCACGCATTTGCGGGCGCTCGACCTTGGTACCGAGAATGTCCGCCTGGAATTGCATCAGGAAGTTGTTCGCGACTGCACCGCCGTCTACACGCAGTGCCTTGAGTCGTTCGCCGGAGTCGTGTTGCATGGCGTCGAGTACGTCGCGGGTCTGGTAGGCAATCGACTCCAGTGCAGCGCGAATGATGTGATCGACGCGTACGCCGCGAGTCAGGCCGAACAGTGCGCCACGGGCATACGGGTCCCAGTACGGGGCGCCGAGGCCGGTGAAGGCCGGTACCAGGTACACGCCGTTGCTGTCCTTGACCTTGTTGGCGAAGTATTCGGTGTCGTGAGCGTCGTTGATGATCTTCAGCTCGTCGCGCAGCCACTGAACGGTGGAGCCGCCGTTGAATACCGCGCCTTCCAGTGCATAGGCGACTTCGCCGCGCGGACCACAGGCGATGGTGGTGAGCATGCCGTGCCGGGATTTAACCGCTTTGTCGCCGGTGTTCATCAGCAGGAAGCAGCCGGTGCCGTAGGTGTTTTTCGCCTGGCCCGGTTCAACGCACATCTGGCCGAACAGCGCGGCCTGTTGGTCACCGGCAATACCGCCGATGGCGATGCCGCTCTTGGTGTGGCCATAGATTTCTGACGACGACTTGACCTCCGGGAGCATCTCGCGCGGGATGTCCAGCACTTCGAGCATCTTCGCGTCCCACTCCAGGGTGTGGATGTTGAAGAGCATGGTGCGCGAGGCGTTGGTGTAGTCGGTGACGTGGGTCTTGCCGCCGGTAAATTTCCAGATCAGCCAGCTGTCGACGGTGCCGAACAGCAGCTCGCCTTTGCGTGCGCGTTCGCGGCTGCCTTCGACGTTGTCGAGGATCCACTTGAGTTTGGTGCCGGAGAAGTACGGGTCGGTGACCAGGCCAGTGGTTTCGCTGATGTATTGCTCGTGGCCGTCGCGCTTGAGTTGCTGGCAGATCTCGGTACTGCGGCGGCATTGCCAAACGATTGCGTTGTAGATCGGTCGGCCGGTGGTCTTGTCCCAGACTACAGTGGTTTCACGCTGGTTGGTGATGCCGATGGCCGCCACCTGATCGTGATGCAGGCCGGCTTGTGCCAGGGCCTCGACCATCACGGCGCTTTGGGTCGCGAAGATTTCCATCGGGTCGTGTTCGACCCAGCCGGCCTGCGGGTAATGCTGGGCGAATTCACGTTGTGCAGTGCAGACCACGTTGGCGTCACGGTCGAAAATGATCGCCCGGGAGCTGGTCGTGCCCTGATCGAGGGCAATGATGTAGTTCTTATTCTGAGTGTCGGTCATGTCGATTGCCTTGGACGAAATAAGGGAGTGGGTCGGGGCGCGTGCTCAATGGTGGGCAGGATCACGCGCTACCGCTTTCAGGAAATTCATGCTTTGCCGTCAATGGCCTGTACTGCATCCTTTATCGCAATTACGGGGCTTGGCAGGTGACGGGCAATCAGCCCGCGATACGCTGCCGCGCCGAGGCAGGCACCAACGATCGGTGCAAAAACCGGAATCAGGAAGTACGGAATATCACGTCCGCCAGTGAAGGAAATTTCACCCCAGCCAGCGAAGAAAGTCATCAGTTTAGGACCGAAGTCGCGTGCCGGGTTCATCGCAAAACCGGTCAGCGGGCCCATCGAGCTGCCGATGACGGCGATCAGCAGACCGATCAACAGTGGCGCCAGCGGGCCTTTAGGCAGGCCATTGTTGTCGTCGGTCAGGGACATGATCACGCCCATCAGGATGGCGGTGATGATCACCTCCACCAGAAACGCCTGGGCTGTCGACAGGGCAGGGTTCGGGAACGTGGAGAACACCGAGGCCAGTTCGAGGCTGGCTTGTGTGCCACGAACCATCTGGTGAGTTTGTTCGAAATCGAAGAACAGGTTGCTGTAAAGCGTGTAAACCAACAACGCTGCGCAGAAGGCGCCAGCGACCTGGGAGAAGATGTAGAGCGGCAGTTTACGCTTCTCGAAATCGGCAAAAATGCACAGCGCGATGCTGACGGCCGGGTTCAGGTGAGCGCCGGAAACGCCCGCGGTCAGGTAGATCGCCATGCTGACGCCGATCCCCCAGATGATGCTGATTTCCCATAGCCCAAAGCTGGCACCCGCGACTTTGAGCGCGGCAACGCAGCCTGTACCAAAAAAGATCAATAAGGCAGTACCCAGGAACTCGGCCATGCATTGGCTCGAGAGCGATGGTTGTTGCGATGCAGTTGTCATTGAAAACCTCGTTTTTGTTGTTGTTGGGCGCTCTTCTCGAAATGGTCGGAGCGCGATTTTCACCGAGGCAGGATCCCCATCCTGATCTCGGCCTACTGCCGGGTACTACGCAGAAACGTTTATTCATTATTCAGATTCGAAAAAATATAGACAAGAAATGCTGATGTCAAAGGTCGAAAGTGAACCATTAGTCATATTTAAACTATTAATCGAGTGAATGATCATTTGGATGGCCCGGGGAAGCGGCTGGACTTTGTGCCGCATTTGGCTGTTTCTGAGGGGGCAGGGGCCGGTAATAGAGCCTTTTGCTCGGTGATGGCCTAGAATCCAGCGCAGTATTTTTCTGCTATCGCCAGGCTTGGAGCTGCCATGACCCCCGCATTGGATCTGTTGAAAAAAGTTCGTGCCGAACATCGTGTGCACAGTTATGAACATGATCCGAAGGCTGCGTCCTACGGTCTGGAGGCAGCGGAAAAGCTCGGGCTGGATCCGGCGCAAGTGTTCAAAACGCTGTTGGCCGCGAGTGAGAAGGGAGAGTTGCTGGTGGCCGTCGTACCGGTCGTCGGAAGTCTGGACTTGAAAGCGCTGGCACATGCCGCCGGGGTGAAGAAAGTCGAAATGGCTGATCCCGCCGCCGCGCAACGGGCCACCGGTTACTTGCTGGGGGGCATCAGTCCGTTGGGGCAGAAGAAGCGTTTGCGCACGTTCATCGATAACAGTGCGCAGCCTTTCGCGAGTATTTACGTCAGCGCTGGCCGGCGTGGCCTTGAGGTCGAGTTGGCAGCGACGGTGCTGGCCGAGCACACCCAGGCCAAATTCGCCGATATCGGCCGGGCCTGACTGCCGCGCTGTATGGTGAAAATCGGCGGGTTCTGTCTCTGGTTGCCGGGTAATGGCTGATGCATGCTCGCCTTCGCCTAGGCTCTGTACGAAAACTGCCTGCACGTCGACCAGGCTGCGTTAAAAACAGGCTCGGAATGCTCATTTAGGGGCCTAAACTCCGCTTCCTCGCCTGTTTTTGCCTTGCCTGATCGCCGTTCGGCGAGTTTTCGTACAGACCCTAACAAGAAGGAGAACCCTCATGCAGCTAGCGTTTCATCAAGTCGACGCGTTCAGTGACCAACCGTTCAGTGGCAATCCGGCAATGGTCTATCGGCTCGACGCCTGGCTCGCCGATGACTTGATGCAAAAAATCGCCGCTGAACACAACCTTGCCGAAACTGCGTTTGTGGTGCGCGAGGCGCAAGGCTGGCGTATCCGCTGGTTCACGCCGACCACCGAAGTGCCGTTGTGCGGCCATGCGACGCTGGCCAGCGCCTATGTGTTGTTCGAGGTCTATAAAGAACCGGTCGAGCGCCTGGACTTCATCAGCAAGTCCGGCCCCTTGAGTGTTAGTCGGGAAGGCGAGCGACTATGGCTGGACTTTCCGGCGATTGAACTGCGCGAAGTCGGCGTGACCCTTGATGTAGAGCGAGCGCTGGGTGTGCAGGCGGTTGATGTGCTGGGTTCCAACGAATTGTTCGTGGTGCTGGAGTCGGAGCAGGCGGTGCTCGATTGCAGGCCGGACATGGCTGCGCTGGCGAAGCTGCCTTGGCCCGGTGCGATCGTGACTGCGCCGGGTTCGCGGCATGATTTCGTCTCGCGGTACTTCGCACCGGCCATCGGTATCAACGAAGACCCGGTCACCGGCTCGACTCATTGCAGCCTGATTCCGTACTGGGCGCAGCGTTTGGATAAATCGAGCCTGACGGCGTATCAGTGTTCGGCGCGGGGCGGGGCATTGTTCTGCCGCCTGGAAGGGGATCGGGTGAAGATTGGGGGGCATGCGACGCTGGTGGCCAGCGGGACGTTGATGCTCGGCTGACGAAGGCCTACTGTGGGAGCGAGCCTGCTCGCGATGGCGGAGTATCAGTCGACATCATCGTTAACTGACGCGCAGCCATCGCGAGCAGGCTCGCTCCCACATTGGTCCGCTGTGTTCAACTGGCAGCGCTGTACCGACGAACTCCGGACTCTGCCGCTGGAATATGCGCCGCTGTGCTGCCGGCCGCCTGGAACAGCACCAGGTGCTCGGCGGCCACGCGAATGCCGACATCGGCGCCGACCAGGTGATCGGCATGGCTCGGGAAGATCGATTCCAGTTGGCTGCCGGTCGGCAACTGCAGGCGATACAACGTCGATGCACCCAGAAAGGTCTTGCCAACGATCCGTGCCTTCAGTGGGCTGTCGGGCGCGTAAACGATATCGTCCGGGCGCAGCAACACATCCACCGCGCCACCGGCAGGCCAGGTGTACGCACGATTACCGCGCAGTACACCCAGTTCGGTCTGTACCGATTCCGGGGTCTGCAGCTGACCGCGAATGAAATAGCCCTGACCGATAAAGCTCGCCACAAACGGTGTTTGCGGTTCGTGGTAGAGGTTGTAAGGCGTGTCCCACTGCTCCAGTCGACCTTCCTTGAACACGCCAACCTGATCGCTGACGGCAAAGGCTTCTTCCTGGTCGTGAGTCACCAGAATCGCACTGGTACCACGGGCCTTGAGGATCTCCCGGACTTCATAGCTGAGCTTGCGGCGTAGTTCGCCATCGAGGTTGGAGAACGGTTCGTCGAGCAACAGCAGTTGCGGCTCCGGTGCCAACGCCCGGGCCAGTGCAACACGTTGTTGCTGGCCGCCAGAAAGTTCGTGGGGGAAGCGCTTGCCGAGGTGCTTCAGGTTGACCAACTCAAGCATCTCTTCGGTGACGCGATCCTTCTGTGGATGCTTGCGAATGCCGAAGGCGATGTTCTCGGCCACGCTCAGGTGCGGGAACAGTGCGTAGTCCTGGAACACCATGCCGATCCGACGTTTCTCCGGCGCGAGGGTGAAACCGGCGCTGGAGATGGTTTCACCGGCCAGCTGGATTTCCCCTTCGTGAACCGGCTCAAAGCCTGCAATCGCCCGCAGCGTGGTGGTTTTGCCGCAACCGGAAGAGCCGAGCAGGCAACCGATGTCACCGGCATTGAGGTGCAGGTTGAGGTTCTGGACGACCCGCTGGTCCTGATAACCGCAGGCCAGATTACGCACGTTCAGCAGTAATGGATGACTCATGCGTGGTGATATGCCGGCTCAACGAGAAACTCGAGCAGAGCCTTTTGCGCATGCAAACGGTTCTCGGCCTGATCCCAGGCAACCGAACGCGGGTCGTCGAGCAGGTCGAGGCTGATTTCTTCACCGCGGTGGGCGGGCAGGCAGTGCATGAACAACACGTCCTCGGCAGCCAGATCGAGCAAGGCTCGATTAACCTGGAACGGTGCGAACAGCTTGAGGCGCTTGGCGGTTTCTTCTTCCTGGCCCATGGAGGTCCAGACGTCGGTGCTGACCAGATGTGCGCCGCGTACTGCTTCCCGAGGATCGCGGACGATGGTCACCCGATCGCCGGCCTTGGCCACGAATTCAGGGTTTGGCTCGTAACCTTCAGGGCAAGCGACGCGCAGCTGGAAGTCGAACTGGATGGCGGCTTCTATATAGCTGTTGCACATGTTGTTGCCGTCGCCGATCCAGGCCACGGTCTTGCCCTGGATCGAGCCGCGATGTTCGAGGAAGGTCTGCATGTCGGCCAGCAACTGACACGGGTGCAAGTCATCGGACAGGCCGTTGATCACGGGCACGCGCGAGTTGGCGGCGAATTCGGTCAGGGTGCTGTGGGCAAAGGTACGGATCATCACCGCATCGAGCATGCGCGACATGACGATGGCGCAGTCGCCGATCGGTTCGCCGCGGCCCAGTTGGGTGTCACGGGGCGACAGGAAGATCGCCTGGCCGCCAAGCTGGATCATGCCGGCCTCAAACGACAGCCGGGTGCGCGTCGAGGATTTCTCGAAGATCATCCCGAGTACGCGATTTTTCAACGGCTCGAACAGTACGCCGCGGTTACGCAGGTCTTTGAGCTCAATGCCTCGACGGATCACGCTGACCAGCTCTTCGGGCGTGCAATCCATCAGGGAGAGAAAGTGCCTTGCGCTCATCATTGACTACCTTTTTGCAACAGACCGCAGATACTCAAAGCCTTGTTTAACTGAAAAACGGGCGAGACCTGCGGCGAAAGCCGCACGGGGCGACGAAATAGGGGAAGACGCGATATTGACATTAAATGTCGCGTCTTACCAATAGGGCTACGGTTTTTAGGGGATTTCAGAGAGGCTACGGGATAACCGCAGTAGCGCTTTTGAAGCCTGTTTCCTGACAGCAGCGACCTCTTTGTACACTGCCCTCGCGCGCCTTGGCAATCAAGCGGGGCGGGCAAAGCGCAGTCTCGGTCGGTTTCTGACCTGTCGGGCAGGGTAGTTGCAGGCAGGATCCAGCCTGCCTTCGCTTGAAACATTTGCTAATGCAAAGTGCTGGGTTATAACTAAGTCACGAGTGACACAGGAAGCCTTTGGAATGGAATCGAAAGAACAGCAATTGCTGGAACTGCTGGGTCTCACGGCGCGCACCCTGACTCATCTGACCGCTTCCATGACCTCAATGTCCTTTGAGTTGATGCGCAGCGAGGATGAGGTAACCAAGGCTGCAGGTCGACGGATGATCGACCGCATGGCCACCGTCAGCGCCGGGCTCGACGAGCACTGGCGGCTGATCGGCGAACTCACGGGTGTGCACATTGCCCAGGAGCAGATCGAAACCATCCAGGAAATCCAGCTTCAAGCGCCCTCCAGCCTTCCCCAAGGCTAATATCGGCGGGCCTGATGGGCCTCGATTCACAAGACGAACGTCGCTGGCGCAGCGCTCGGTCACAGCCCATAGTTTTGTTCCCGCAACCGGATGCCGGTTGCCTCGAATAAAACAGAGAATGGCCATGACCAAGACTCTTCATCACCGTGCCTGCCACCTGTGTGAAGCCATTTGCGGCTTGACCATCGAAACCACCGCATCCGACGACGCTGGCGTGCAAATCACCTCGATCAAGGGTGATCCGCAGGACAGCTTCAGTCGCGGCCATATCTGCCCCAAGGCGGTGGCGCTGCAAGATATCCAGAACGACCCCGACCGCCTGCGACAGCCGATGCTGCGGGTCGGCAGCGAGTGGCAAGCGATCGCCTGGGACGAGGCATTTGCACTAGTGGCCGAACGCCTGTCTGCGATTCAGGAGCGCCATGGTCAAAACGCCGTGGCGGTTTATCAGGGCAATCCCAGCGTGCACAACTATGGGTTGATGACCCACAGCAATTACTTCCTTGGCTTGCTCAAAACCCGCAACCGTTTCTCTGCAACCTCGGTCGATCAATTGCCTCAGCATCTCACCAGCCATTTGATGTACGGCCACGGTTTGCTGCTACCGATACCGGACATCGATCACACCGATTTCATGCTGATCCTGGGCGGTAATCCACTGGCCTCCAACGGCAGCATCATGACCGTACCGGATGTCGAAAAGCGCTTGAAGGCGATTCAGGCCCGAGGCGGCAAAGTGGTGGTGGTCGATCCGCGTCGCAGCGAAACGGCAGCGATTGCCGATCAACATATATTTGTCCGTCCAGGCGGTGATGCGGCGCTGTTGTTCGGGTTGCTCAATACCGTATTCGCTGAAGGCTTGAGCCGCGACAGTCATTTGCCGGTAGACGGGTTGGAGGAGGTTCGTCAGGCCGTCGCATCCTTTAGTGCCGAGGCCATGAGCCCGCTGTGCGCCGTGCCGGCCGAGCAGATTCGTCAGTTGGCGCGAGACTTCGCCGCCGCGAAGACCGCCGTGTGCTATGGCCGTATGGGCGTTTCGACCCAGGCGTTCGGCACCTTGTGTCATTGGTTGGTGCAACTGATCAATCTGGTCACCGGCAACCTGGATCGGGTCGGCGGTGCACTGTGCACCGAGCCTGCCGTTGACCTGGTGGCATCGACCTCGGGCGGGCATTTCAATCGCTGGCAAAGCCGCGTGTCTGGCCGTCCGGAATACGCCGGTGAGTTGCCAGTCTCGGCGCTGGCCGAAGAGATGCTCACCGAAGGCGAAGGGCAGGTGCGGGCGTTGATCACCGTAGCCGGTAACCCGGTGTTGTCGACGCCTAATGGCCGGCAACTGGAGCAGGCGCTGGACGGGCTGGAGTTCATGCTCAGCATCGACCTGTATATCAACGAGACCACGCGTTATGCCGACTTGATTCTGCCGTCGACCTCGGCGCTGGAAAACGATCATTACGACACCACGTTCAATATGTTCGCGGTGCGCAACGTCAGCCGTTTCAACCGGGCAATCCTGCCCAAGCCCGACGGTGCGCTGCACGATTGGGAGATTTTCGTCGGTCTGGCCCAAGCCTTTGCGGCGAAGACTGGCAAAGAGCTGAAGCCGACGATGCCGCCGGCGAAGATGATCGACCTCGGTTTGCGAGCCGGGCGCTATGGTGATGCGTCGCCGCATAAACTGTCGGTGGCTAATTTGTTCGATCATCCTCATGGGGTCGACCTTGGTGCTCTTCAGTCAAACCTGGCACCGCGTCTGAAAACCGCCAACCAGCGCGTGCAGGCGGCGCCGCCGGAGATCCTGGCCGACCTTGCGCGGTTTGCCGCATTGCAGGCGCCGGCTGCCGATGAGCTGTTGATGATCGGCCGCCGCCATGTGCGCAGCAATAACTCATGGATGCATAACTACCACCGTCTGGTGAAAGGCAAACCGCGTCATCAGTTGCTGATGCACCCGGACGATCTTTCCAGTCGCGGGCTCAGCGATGGGCAGCGGGTGCGGGTCAGTTCACGGGTCGGGGTAATCGAAGTCGAAGTGCTGAGCAGTGTCGAGATGATGAAAGGTGTGGTCAGCCTGCCGCACGGTTGGGGCCATGCCCGGCCGGGCGTGCAGATGACCATTGCCATGGGCCAGCCAGGCTCCAGCGCCAATGACCTGACTGATGAGCGCCAGCTCGATGAGTTGTCCGGAAACGCGGCGCTTAATGGTGTACCGGTGACCGTCGCGGCAGCGTAAGTGTCTGTCGGGGAGACCGAGCATGGCGCTCGGCTTTCCGTTACAATGCGTCACCGTGCCGACAACTGAGTCGGAAAGTTCAGCCGAGGTGCTCCATGGATATCATTGAAACTATTAAAGAGCAGATTGCTAACAACACCATTCTGCTTTACATGAAAGGCTCGCCGAATGCCCCACAGTGTGGCTTCTCCGCGAAAGCCGCTCAGGCCGTCATGGGCTGTGGTGAGAAGTTCGCTTACGTGGATATCCTGCAGAACCCGGAAATCCGTGCCAACCTGCCAAAGTACGCCAACTGGCCAACCTTCCCGCAATTGTGGGTCGCTGGTGAGCTGGTCGGTGGTAGCGACATCATGACTGAAATGGCCGCTGACGGTTCGTTGCAGGCCCTGATCAAAGACGCTGCGGCCAAAGCTGCTGCTGGCAAGACCGAAGCCTGATTGATAGGCAGCAGCGGCCGTCTGGCCGCTCTTGCTGGTAATAAAAAGCCCCGCCTCTCGTAAGAGGGCGGGGCTTTTTTATTGAGTCGAGATCAGTGCCGTAGAACTTACTCGTCGCCCATCTGCGATTGCAGATAGTTCTCAAGACCGACTTTATCGATCAGGCTCAGTTGAGTTTCCAGCCAGTCGATATGCTCTTCTTCGGATTCGAGAATGTCTTCAAGCAGTTCACGGCTGCCGAAGTCCCCGACTGTTTCGCAATGAGCGATAGCCACTTTGAGGTCGGCATGGCCAGTACGCTCGATGCGCAGGTCGCACTCAAGCATTTCCTTGGTGTGCTCGCCGATGTGCAGCTTGCCCAGGTCCTGGACGTTTGGCAGGCCTTCGAGGAACAGGATGCGCTTGATCAGCTTGTCCGCGTGTTTCATCTCGTCGATGGATTCGTGGTACTCGTGCTTGCCGAGCTTGTTCAGGCCCCAATCTTCATACATGCGTGCATGCAGGAAATACTGATTGATTGCGACCAGCTCATTGCCAAGAATCTTGTTGAGGTGCTGGATAACCGTGATGTCGCCTTTCATGTGGGGTCCTGCCCTTTAATTACCCTATAGGCGGCGAAGTTTGAGCCGGGTAGTTGTTAGTGTCAAACCTAAGTTATTGAATACTATATGAAAATTAATCGGAATAAGAATGTTTGTGTTCCGCATCCTAACGCTAAGCGATTGAATTACAGGCATAAAAAAACCGGACGCTAAGTCCGGTTCTTTAAAATGTACTATTTACGCTGCCGAAAATTCTACGGTGTAGGGGATCGCCGCCTGGCTCAATTGCAATTCGGCCAAGGTTTCGCGTACCACTTGCTTGGCAAGGCAGGCGCATTTTCCGCACTGGCCGGCAACGCCGGTGGCCTGGCGTACCTCGCGGTAGCTGCAGCAACCTTCATAGATCGCATCGCGGATTTTTCCGTCGGTGACACCAGTGCAAAGGCAGACATACATAAATTGAGAACCGTCGTGGGTTATGGCTCGGTTGCGACGGATCTTAATGTTAACGAGAATGATTGTCAAAGTGGTTTCGGCAGGCTTTACGCCAGAGCAGCGATTGCCTGACGAACGGCATAATGCGGCCCGGGATGGTGTCAATAAGCCTGCGCCGAGGTTTTTGATGTCGTTGTAAAAAGCGCTAAGGACAGGCGAAAAACGCGGTGTATGATGTGCGGTCTTTGCGAAGGGCACTCGAGTCATGAACCTGTCGTTTGTTCGCGACAGACTGGTTCGATGCCGTTCTTCACGCCACCACACCAGGAGATATCCAATGAGCGTACTCGTAGGCAAACAAGCCCCTGACTTCACCGTACCGGCCGTACTCGGCAATGGCGAAATCGTTGACAGCTTCACCCTGTCCTCGGCCATCAAAGGCAAATACGGCCTGGTGTTCTTCTACCCACTGGACTTCACCTTCGTCTGCCCGTCCGAGCTGATCGCTCTGGACCACCGCATGGCTGACTTCAAGGCACGCAACGTTGAAGTGATCGCTGTTTCGATCGACTCGCACTTCACCCACAACGCCTGGCGCAACACCCCGATCAATGCCGGCGGCATCGGTCAGGTTCAGTACATCATGGCTGCTGACATGAAGCACGACATCGCCAAGGCCTACGACGTTGAGTCCGAAGGCGGCGTGGCTTTCCGTGGCGCATTCCTGATCGACGACAAGGGCGTTGTTCGCTCGCAAATCGTCAACGACCTGCCACTGGGCCGTAACATGGAAGAGCTGATTCGTCTGGTCGACGCCCTGCAATTCCACGAAGAGCACGGCGAAGTTTGCCCGGCCAACTGGAAAAAAGGCGACAAGGGCATGACTGCTTCGCCAGAAGGCGTTGCTGCTTACCTGACCGAGAACGCTGGCAAGCTGTAAGCCACGCGTCAGGCATAAAAAAACCGGCCGCTGAGGCCGGTTTTTTTATGGGCGGGATAAATCCTGCGACTGAATCAGTCGTTGAAATCTTCCCAGCCGCCCATTTGTTTCCAGCGATTGACGATGCCGCAGAACAGCTCGGCAGTCTTCTCGGTGTCGTAGCGAGCCGAGTGGGCCTCGCGACCGTCGAAGTCGATATCGGCAGCCTGGCACGCTTTGGCCAGGACCGTTTGACCGTAAGCCAGACCGGCCAGTGTCGCGGTGTCGAAGCTGGAGAACGGGTGAAACGGATTGCGCTTCATGTCCAGGCGCGTAACGGCGGCATTGAGGAAGCCCAGGTCGAAGCTGCTGTTATGGCCGACCAGGATCGCCCGTTTGCAGCCGTTGGCTTTCAGCGCCTTGCGTATGCCACGGAAGATGTCGGTCAGTGCCGCTTCTTCACTCACGGCCATGCGCAGTGGGTGATCGAGCTTGATCCCGGTGAACTCCAGCGCCGCGGCTTCGATGTTGGCGCCTTCGAACGGTTCTACACGGAAGAAATAGGTGTGATCGGGGTACACAAAACCTTTTTCGTCCATGCTGATGGTCGTGGCGGCAATTTCCAGCAAGGCGTCAGTGGCACAGTTGAAACCACCGGTTTCAACGTCGACGACAACCGGCAAGTATCCACGGAACCTGGCTGCCATCGGGTGACGTGAACCACCTCCGCCTGAACTTTCCTGTTCGTCGTCGAAATGGTCTTCACTCACGCGTGTTCCTCCAGCAGGCGCCAGCGCAGTTTTTCACCGGCGCGCAGCGGGATGACAGTCAGCTCGCCGAACGGCAGGCTGGTTGGGGCGGTCCATTCTTCGCGGACCAGGGTAATGCGGTCGGTGTTCGCCGGCAGGCCGTAGAAGCGCGGGCCGTTGAGGCTGGCGAAGGCTTCGAGCTTGTCCAGCGCATTGCGCTGTTCAAAGGCTTCGGCGTACATCTCGATCGCGGCATAAGCGGTGTAGCAACCGGCACAGCCACACGCGGCTTCTTTGGCGTGTTGGGCGTGCGGGGCCGAGTCTGTGCCCAGGAAGAACTTCTCGCTGCCGCTGGTAGCGGCGTCAAGCAGGGCGACCTGATGGGTATTGCGCTTGAGAATCGGCAGGCAATAGAAGTGCGGACGAATCCCGCCCACCAGCATGTGGTTGCGGTTATACAGCAGGTGGTGAGCGGTGATGGTTGCGCCAACGTTGGCCGAAGCCTCGTTGACGAACTGCACGGCATCGCGGGTGGTGATGTGTTCGAACACCACTTTGAGCGTTGGGAAGCGCTCCACGACCCGACGCATGTGCTCGTCGATGAAGATTTTTTCGCGGTCGAAGACATCGACGTCGCCGCGGGTGATTTCACCGTGAATCAGCAAGGGCATCCCGACCTCGGCCATGGCCTCGATCGCAGGGAAGATCTTGTCGATGCTGGTAACACCGGAATCCGAGTTGGTGGTCGCGCCAGCCGGATACAGCTTGGCGGCGTGAACGAAACCGCTGGCCTTGGCCTCGCGAATTTCATCGGGTGTAGTCCGGTCGGTCAGGTAAAGCACCATCAACGGTTCGAAACGGCTGCCGGCCGGGCGCGCAGCGAGAATGCGCTGGCGATAGGCGTCGGCTTCAGCGGCGTTACGCACCGGTGGTACCAGGTTAGGCATGATGATGGCGCGACCAAAGGTGCGCGCGACATCCGCGACAGTATTGGGCAACACAGCACCATCGCGAAGATGAATATGCCAGTCGTCGGGACGCAGCAGGGTCAGGCGGTCGGACATTGGGGATTCCAGGCGGGTCAAACTCAAGGGAATGCTACCGGAAAAGACTCATCCAGGCACTCGCTATCAAGTTTTGCAGCAAGCAACCGATATGACAAAGGTATGCCGTAATCATGTGTATCGGTCTTTTTGTTGTAGAAGCCAGTGGAGCCTCCCGTGCGCCAGCGTTATTTAGCCTTGCTCAGCGTGTTTGCCAGCCTTCCTGCCATGGCGCTCACTTTCCAGACGCGTCTGGAGAGCATCGAGTGGACGGTCGAAGGCGACAAGTTCGAATGTCGCCTGAGCCAGCCGATTGCCGATTTCGGCTCGGGCGAGTTCGTGCGGCGCGCAGGCGAACAGGCCACCTTTCGTCTGAAGGCCTACAACCCGATGATCGCCGGCGGTTCGGCGACGTTGCTGGCCGCCGCTGCGCCTTGGCAGCCGGGGCGCGGCGATATCAATCTGGGGTCGGTCAAGGTTGGCAGCGGTGATGTGCTGTTCAACAGCTCGCAACTCCAGGCTGGACGCCTTATCGGCGGTTTGATGGACGGTCGCAGTCCGCTGATTCGTCATTATTCGCGCGATGGCGGAGTGTCGGAAGTCCGTTTGTTGCCGGTCAGTTTCAGCAAGGCCTACGCCGATTATCAGGCGTGTGTCGCCAAGTTGCTGCCGATGAATTACGAGCAGGTGAAGCAGGCTGTGGTTGGTTTTCCGGGCGGTGGTATCGATCTGGACGCGCAGGCCAAGGCCAAGCTGCAGGTCATGCTGAACTTCATGAAGGCCGACCCGACGGTCAATCACATCGAACTCGACGGTCATTCCGATAACAGTGGCAATCGCCTGACCAACCGTGACCTGTCCCGGCGCAGAGCGCTGGCGGTAATGGACTTCTTCAAGGCCAATGGCATTCAGGAGTCGCAAATCACGATGCGTTTTCACGGCGAGCGTTATCCGTTGGCCCCCAACACCAACACCGCCAATCGGGCGAAGAATCGCCGGGTCAACGTTCACCTTGAGCGCGTTGCACCCACCGATAAACCGGCGCCGCAAGTCAGCTCGGCAAGCAGTGCCGCAACGACCTCCTGAACCGGCTGAAATCGTCGCCCGCTCGACATAATCTGTCGCTTCGTCATCATAAGCTGTCGCGCCTCTGTAATTTATCCTCTCGCAGCGGTAGACTTCTCGGCTTTCCGTAGAACCCCGTGGAGTGATGGCATGGCGGACGTAAACAAGGTCGTTCTGGCGTATTCCGGCGGCCTGGACACTTCGGTGATCCTCAAGTGGCTGCAGGATACTTATAACTGTGAAGTGGTGACCTTTACCGCTGACCTGGGTCAGGGTGAAGAGGTCGAGCCGGCCCGTGCCAAGGCACAAGCCATGGGCGTAAAAGAAATCTACATCGACGATCTGCGCGAAGAATTCGTGCGTGATTTCGTTTTCCCGATGTTCCGCGCCAACACCGTTTACGAAGGCGAGTACCTGCTGGGTACTTCCATCGCTCGTCCGTTGATCGCCAAACGCCTGATCGAAATCGCCAACGAAACCGGCGCAGATGCCATTTCCCACGGCGCGACCGGCAAGGGCAACGACCAGGTTCGTTTTGAACTGGGCGCCTATGCACTCAAGCCAGGCGTGAAAGTAATTGCCCCTTGGCGTGAGTGGGACCTGCTGTCGCGCGAGAAGCTGATGGATTATGCGGCGAAGCACGCGATCCCGATCGAGCGTCACGGCAAGAAAAAATCCCCGTACTCGATGGACGCCAACCTGCTGCACATCTCCTATGAAGGCGGCGTGCTGGAAGACACCTGGACCGAGCACGAAGAAGACATGTGGCGCTGGACTGTCTCCCCGGAGAACGCTCCTGACAAGCCGCAGTACCTGGAGCTGACCTACCGCAACGGCGACATCGTTGCACTGGACGGCGTCGAAATGACTCCGGCTACCGTGCTGGCGACCCTGAACCGTATCGGTGGCGAACACGGTATCGGCCGTCTGGACATCGTCGAGAACCGTTACGTCGGCATGAAGTCCCGTGGCTGCTACGAAACCCCGGGCGGCACCATCATGCTGCGTGCTCACCGGGCGATCGAGTCGATCACTCTGGACCGCGAAGTGGCTCACCTCAAAGACGAGCTGATGCCTAAATATGCCAGCCTGATCTACACCGGTTACTGGTGGAGCCCTGAGCGTCTGATGCTGCAACAGATGATCGATGCTTCCCAGGCGCATGTGAATGGCGTGGTTCGCCTGAAGCTGTACAAAGGCAACGTGATCGTTACCGGTCGCAAGTCTGACGAGTCGTTGTTTGACGCCAACATTGCTACCTTCGAAGAAGATGGCGGCGCCTACAACCAGGCTGATGCAGCCGGCTTCATCAAGCTGAACGCTTTGCGTATGCGCATCGCCGCAAACAAAGGCCGCAAGCTGTTCTGATGCGGTTGGCATGATCGACGATTGTGGCCCCGTTTGTAACGGGGCCACAATGTGATCGAAGAATTCGTGTGTGGCTGTTTGTCTCCTGAATCCGTGTCGCCAGGACTTGGTTTTTTAACTTCCTGGATTGTCGGTACCCCCCCCTTTCTGTTCTGTCTCTGTCAGAGACTGTTTACTCGTCCACTGTACTGGGTCGGTGTCAGTGCCGGCTGACGACGGTCACCGCCAAGGTGCTCAAGTTATAACTCATGTAAAAAGACTCTTTGGATTCCAACGCTTTTGCATCTGATTTTTTGAGTGCTCTTTCGTTAATCAAATGTTCCGACTCGCCGCTCGTTAGAAAGACGATCACTTCACGGTGGTGGTGTTTCCTTGAATAGAGCAAGCTCATCAAACTGTCGATATCTTTCTTTTTGCGAATCCATCGTGCATCAATGATCCGTATGCTGTGTATTGACGCAGGTAAAGACACCGGGTGTTGGGTCGAAAGGTTCGCGATGAAGGTTATATAGGCGGGTGGAGCGGGCGCGCTCTGAAGCAGATAGTCGGGTTTACGTCCTTTGATTGAGTAGGGTTGATTGTCCTCTTCAACAGGGTCGTTGATGGGGGTGTCTCTGTTTTTTTCTGGTCGAGTAGCATCGTCGATGACTTTTACAAACTGCTTGCTCTTTTGAAAATCAGAAGGCGCATACAGCGATTTGTAGTTAAAGTTGAGTGTGATAAAAAATAAAAAGATCAGGTAAAAAGGGAAACTGATCAGAAACCAGATGTAAGTCTGGCGCTCCTCGTTGTCAAGAAAAGGCAACGATACGGCTGCCGACGTTTCGGAGAGCGTCGCGAATATTGCAATTATGGTCATTGGGTTGGATATTTTTTTTGAGTTTTTGTCATTTTGATTACTCGTTGAATAGTGATCTATAGTGAATTCCTTGTGGGTGAAAATATTAAATGGTAGTGGTTGTCGGGTATTGATTTATTACTTTTTGTAAAGGTTTCGTAGGCCGGTCTGCTTTGCAGTTTTATCACTATTTTTAACGGATCAATAGCCTTGTTTTAGTGTGATTAATGTAGACGGGTGAAAACGGGGTGTTTTGATAATAGACTCATGTTTCATGAATGGCCGGGGTGGCGTGTGTATTGTCAGCTGTTTTTTTTTTTTTGATGTCCGCAGAAAAAATACAGATGACCGGGGGAGGGTAAAGCTTCGAATAAACTTTAAGCGACATTGTTTTCTATGAAATCCTGTAGGGAAAATCCTTGTTGTTTGTAGGGATTGTCTCTCGGTGTAGGTGGTTGGGCTGGGCAGCATCCCAAGGTCGAAACGACTACGCTATTGTGCGGGCTCTAAAAATTCGAACAGCGAAATTGGACTTGCCCATGAATAAAGTGCTGATCGTGGATGATCACCCCGTCATTCGTCTTGCTGTACGTATGCTAATGGAGCGTCATGGCTACGAAGTCATTGCCGAAACGGACAATGGTGTCGATGCCTTGCAACTTGCCCGTGAACAGATGCCGGATATCGTGATACTGGATATCGGTATTCCGAAACTGGATGGCCTGGAAGTTATTGCACGCTTGACCTCGACCACCATGCCTTTGAAAGTGTTGGTCTTGACATCGCAGGCCCCCGGTCACTTTTCAATGCGTTGCATGCAGGCAGGGGCTGCCGGGTATGTCTGCAAACAGCAGGACCTCACCGAGTTGCTCAGTGCAATCAAGGCTGTATTGTCAGGATATAGCTACTTTCCGAATCAGGCGTTGCACTCGGTTCGCTCAAGTTTGGGGAACGCAAGTGAAGCAGACATGGTGGATCGTCTGTCGGGAAGGGAGATGATGGTTTTACAACAGTTGGCCCGAGGCAAGACCAACAAGGAAATTGCCGATGGCATGTTCCTCAGCAATAAAACCGTCAGTACTTACAAAACGCGTCTGCTATTAAAGCTCAATGCTCGTTCGCTGGTAGACCTGATCGAGCTTGCGCAGCGTAATGGTCTGGTTTGAGTTTTTCGGGGGGGGCGCAGTGTTTTGCGCATGGAGACGCTTGAAGGTAAGCAGCATCTGGTTGGATTTTGAGTCGCCGGTTGGCTTGCCCTTATGTCCGGGCGCTCTGGGTTCATTGAATCAGAGGGCATTGCCCAGCGGTTGAGGGCGTGCTGAAAAGCCTCCGTTTCGGGAGGCTTTCAGGTGTTAAAGGTCAAAGTCGTAATCGGCCAGTTGCTTTTGCAAGCGGCGCTCCTCCAGGAGATTATCGATGGTGCGACGTTTGCTCAGGTTGGTCTTCGCTACCTCTACCACAGGCTCGGCATCATCGGCCTCAACGGAGATGAAGTCGTCTTCTGTGTCCAGTTGTTCTTTGCCAGTGCTCATAAGGTTAACTCCAGGCTAAGACTGCCATTGGCGCTTCTTATATCGACATTCTCCCGGCGGGTAAAAAAGATTTTTTCAATCGGTAAATCAATAAAGTTAATAGAACCTCAATCGTCGGAGGTCTTTTGCTTGTATTCGCACAGGTCTTCGATACGGCAGCTGCCACAGCGGGGCTTGCGAGCCAGGCAAACGTAGCGCCCATGGAGGATCAGCCAGTGGTGGGAGTCGAGCAGATACTCCTTGGGCACAAACTTCATCAGTTTCTTTTCCACCTCGACGACATTCTTGCCTGGCGCTAACCCTGTGCGGTTGCTGACCCGGAAAATATGCGTGTCAACGGCCATGGTCAGCTGACGAAAAGCCGTGTTGAGCACCACGTTCGCGGTCTTTCTACCGACCCCGGGCAGCGCTTCCAGCTCCTCGCGGGTTTGCGGTACTTCACCGCCATGAAGCTCTACCAGCATTCGGCAGGTTTCGATGACGTTTTTTGCCTTGCTGTTGTACAGGCCGATGGTCTTGATGTACTCGGACAATCCTTCTACACCCAGCGCATAAATCGCGGCCGGAGTATTGGCTACCGGAAACAGCTTGGCGGTGGCCTTGTTGACGCCCACGTCGGTGGACTGCGCGGAAAGGATCACGGCGATCAGTAATTCGAAGGGCGACGAGTAGGCCAGTTCGGTTTTCGGTTCTGGATTGTCTTCGTGAAGCCGGCGGAAAATTTCCAGGCGTTTTGCGGCATTCATGAGTAGAGCAGTTCCTTGAAGGCGGTCAGTGTGAGGTTGAGGCACCAGGCCAGGCTTGTTTGGCGGCTATGAGCAGTCCCAGCAGGATAAACCCGCCGGGGGCGAGGACGGCCAGTCGTATGCCGCCATCAGCGGTAAACAGCCAGCCTTGCCCGGTGGAATCAATCATTCCGCTCAACCAGGACACATGGCTGGCGAATGACCCATTGCCAAGAGCTTCTCGCAACACGCCCAGAACAACCATCAGCCCGAAAAACAGGCTGGACAGGCGAATCCGGTCGCTCATGCTTGCCTGGGTAAAAAAGCCGTTGTGCTCCAGCGCAATGCACTGCAGGGCAATAAGTCCGGCATACATTCCCAGTTGCCGGTGCAGTTCAAAGGCCCAGGCCTGCAATGCCAATGTGGCCAGGCTGGTCAATGTGGCGGCGAGCGCAATGCTGATGATCAACTGCATGGACGGGACGATGCGCAGTCGCAATACGCTCATCTTCAGGCCGTAAACACCAATGACCAGCAACGACAGCAGCGACAGGCTCAAGGCGTTCACCAGGGAGTCGCTGGCGCCGATCAACGGGGTCAATATCAGCGAGTTCTGCAGCATCGAGGACTGGTTCATTGTCCGCTCCCGATCAGTTGTGGCTGATGCTCGTCGAAATAGCGTAACGCATCATGGATCGCGCTGATCACCGCCCTGGACGTGACGGTTGCGCCGATCAACTGGTCGAATTGCCCCTGATCTTTTTTCAGCGCCCAACCACTGTCACCAGGGTCGTTGCGCGACTTGCCGAAAAAGCCCTGAAGCCAGGGGTTGGGCTGGTCGGCGATTTTCCCTCCCAGCCCGGGTGTTTCCGATTGCTTGAGGGTTTTGACCCCCAGCAACTTGCCGTTGATGTCGATCACGATCAGCAGTTCGATCGCATTTTCGTAACCCGTCACCTGGCTGCGTAATATCACTGCACTGGGTTTTCCGCCTGCTGTGGCCAGGTAACCGCCCAGCAAGGTGCTGTTGCTCAGCGCGATATCCTTGAGTTCGAGTGGCTGGTCCAATGGCTGATTGTCGTAGCTGCCGGCGGGCAGCATGTCGAACAGCTTGCGGCTTTCGATCAAGCGCTGTTCAGCCGAGACCTGCGGTGCGGTGGCGTGTTGCAGGAAAAATGTAGCGCCTGCGCCCAATCCGGCCACGACCACCAGCATCAGCACACTGAAATTCCGGTTCATGGCGTACGAGGCTCTGGTTGTGCAGCAGCTAGGCGTTCCAGGGCCGGTACGCAGAGATTCATCAGCAGCACCGCAAAGGCCACCCCGTCGGGATAGCCGCCCCAGGTTCGAATCAGGTAGGTCAGCAGGCCGACGCCCGCGCCGAACATCAGGCGGGCTTTGGGGCTCTTCGCTCCGGACACCGGTTCGGTCACGATAAAGAATGCCCCGAGCATGCTCGCGCCCGTCAGCAGGTGAAAGAGCGGCGAGCCGTGGGAGTCCGAACCCGAGCCGTTCCAGCACAGCAGGCTGATGACGAACAGACTGCCAAGCATGCCGACCGGCGCATGCCAGCTGAACACCCGCTGCTGTAACAGGAACGCGCCGCCCGCGAGAAAAGCCAGATTCACCCATTCGATACCTTTACCACCCACGTTGCCAAACGCCGGGTTGCCGGCGAAGAGTTCGTCCATGGTCAGGCTTTTGTTGATTCGCAGGCTATCCAGCGCCGTGGCCGTCACCCAGGCGTCGGGCTGCTCGGCACCGCTGAAATTGAAACCGAAAACCTGTTGCAGGCCGGCGAGCAGATTCATCCCGTGGGACGTCGGCCAGTGGGTCATCTGTCGCGGGAAACACACCAGCACCAGCGCAAAACCGAGCATGGCCGGATTGAACGGGTTTTTGCCAACGCCACCATAAAGGTGCTTGCCGAAAAACATCGCGAATGCCGCAGCGCTGACCGTCAGCCACCATGGACAGTAAGGTGGTAACGCCAGTGCCAGCAAGGTGGCGCTGACCAATGCGCTGCCGTCGCTTAACGCAGGCTTGAGCGGGTACTTGCGCAGGCGCAACACCAGAGCTTCAACCGCTAACGCGCTGCCGCAGGCCAGCAGCAGATTGATCAGAACGCCCCAGCCAGATAACCAGAACAACACCAGCATGCCTGGCACGGTGGCCAGTAACACCCGCTTCATCGCCTGTTGCAGGCGATCATCGACCGGTTCAAGGGGCGACATAGGCGTTTACCTGGCGCTCGGCTTCGCAGAGCCTTTCGCGGGCCTTGGCCAGCAGCCCCGCCGGTGTATCAGGATGCCGCTCGAGCTTGCTGACATCGGCGCGAGCATAAGCCAGTTCGGTTTTCAGTTGCCGCAGTTGAGTGTCGATGGGACGTTTTTCGACACGTACCAGATCGGGTGCCGGTTTTTCGCTGGCGCCTTCGGCAGCGTGCAGCGCCTGCTCCGCTTGAGCCAGGGCTGCGCTGAGCGCTTCCAGTTGCTCGGCCGGGGCTTCGCTGGCCTGGGCTTTTTTCAGCTCGGCGCGACGCATCGCCAGCTGGATTTTCGCGCGTTTGAGTTCGGCATCGTTGGCCGGCGCCGTCGGTTGCACAGGTGCTGGCGGCACCGTGCTTTCGAGCTGCGCCAGGACCTGCTCGGCGGCTTCGAATTGCTGCTGCAAAATGATCAGCTGCGACTGCTGTTCGAAGGTCGGAGGATGCCCAAAAGCCTTCAGCGATTTGTTCAGTTGTGCGCGGCTCATCGCCACATCGATCTTGGCTTTTTTCAGCGCGGCATCGGCGGCTGCGGCTTTTTGTGCCTGAACCCGGGCAATGGCGTCCTGCAGCGGGGTATTGCTGGCATCGCTGTGCTGTGCGGCTTTTTGCGCGCGGGCCAGTCGTTCGGCGTGCTTTTGCTCTTCCTCACGACGCAGGCGTGCATTGCGCTGTTCGAAGCGCTGCCTTGCGTGATCGCGTTTGGCGGTGCGTGCTTGCAGTTCTTCGGGCGTGAACGCCAGACCACCGACAATCGGCAGCACTTTGTCCGAGGGCAATGGATGCATTTCGATGCAATCCACCGGGCAGGGCGCTACACAAAGATCGCAGCCGGTGCATTCGTCGATAAGCACTGTGTGCATCAGTTTTGCCGCACCGACAATCGCGTCTATCGGGCAGGCCTGAATGCACTTGGTGCAGCCGATGCATTCGGCTTCACGGATAAATGCAATTTGCGCCGGTGCCGAGCCACGGCTGGTGTCCAGTTCCAACACCGGGATTTTCAGCAGTTCGGCCAACGCTGAAATGGTCTCGTTGCCGCCCGGCGGGCACTTGTTGATTGCCTCGCCATTGGCGATGCCTTCAGCGTAGGGCTTGCATCCGGGGTGGCCGCATTTGCCGCATTGGGTCTGCGGCAGGAGTGCGTCGATACGTTGAATCAGACTCATGTTTTGATCAGTCCGCTGAAGCCGAGAAAGGCCACTGCGATCAGTCCGGCGCTGATCAGGTCGATCGGCAGGCCACGAAAGGGCAGGGGCACATCGTTATTGAGGGTGCGCTGGCGCAGGTCGCTGAACAGACTCAGCACCAGCCAGAAACCCAGCCCGGCGCCGAGACACAGCGCTACGTGATAGCCAAAACCTTTGTCGCTCTGCATACCGAACAGGCTCAGTCCCAACACGCCAGCGTTGCCCAGCAGCAACGGCCACAAGCCGTTGAATGGTACCTGCGGCAGGGCACGCGTCAGCAGATTCAGCACCGGGGTAATCAGCAGTACGCTCAAGGGCAAAAACACAAACAGGTACAAGGACCTCAGCCCAAGCGGTATCAGCAACCAGTGATAGGCCGCGTAACCCAGAACGCCGCTGAGCAACATCAGGCAGGTGGTTGCAATGCCCAGGGCATGAACCTGACGACGCTCGATGGCAGGCTCACGCGTCGATTGCATCAACGGATCGACACCCAGCGGCCAGTGCACGATGAAGTTATTGATCAGGGCGGTGCTGATGAGCGTGAGCAGAATATCGGTCATGGGCGTGCCGGGTTGAGCGAACGGGCCTGTGCATAAAGATTAGGCATTATCCGGCAAGCAGATATGAAAATCCCACCGCCGCGAGTCAACGCGACGGTGGGATCGGTTCAGTCAGGCAACTTACTTGATGCGCTGACCCGGCTTGGCGCCGCTGTCCGGGCTCAACAGGTAGATTTCTTCGCCGCCAGGGCCTGCCGCCATGACCATGCCTTCGGAGATCCCGAAACGCATTTTGCGTGGCTTGAGGTTGGCGATCATCATCGTCAGACGACCTTCAAGCTTGGCCGGGTCTGGATATGCGCTCTTGATGCCGGAGAACACGTTGCGTTGCTCGTCACCGATATCCAGGGTCAGGCGCAGCAGCTTGTCCGCGCCTTCCACGGCTTCGGCCTTGAGAATCAGCGCCACCCGCAGGTCAACTGCGGCAAAGGTATCGAACTCGATCTCTGGCGACAGCGGATCCTTGGCCAGTTCGCCATTCCCTTGTGGGGCGGCATCACCGGTGTCGGTCTGGCTGGCGGCCAGGTCTTCTTTCGAAGCGTCGGTCATGGCTTGCACCTTGACCGGGTCGATACGGGTCATCAGCGGTTTGAACTCGTTCAGCTGATGGTTGCTGAGCAGGGTCGCGTGATCGTTCCAGGTCAGCGGTGCGACGTTGAGGAACGCCTCGGCGTCGGCGGCCAGCAACGGCAGCACAGGCTTGAGGAAGATCACCAGTTGGCGGAACAGGTTGACGCCCAGTGCGCAGATCGCCTGGACTTCGTCTTGCTTGCCTTCCTGTTTGTTCAGCGACCATGGCGCCTTGTCGGCGATCCAGGCGTTGGCGCAGTCGGCCAGGCCCATGATTTCACGCATGGCACGGGCGAAGTCGCGAGCCTCGTAAGCCTCGGCGATGCTTGGCGCGGCGGCCAGGAACGCTTCGGTCAATTCTGGCGCGGCATTCCCGGCCACCAGCACGCCGGCGTTGCCTTTGTGAATGAAGCCTGCGCAGCGGCTGGCGATGTTGACGACTTTACCGACCAGGTCGGAATTGACCTTCTGCACGAAGTCTTCGAGGTTCAGGTCCAGGTCGTCGACGCCACGGCCGAGTTTGGAAGCGTAGTAGTAACGCAGGTATTCCGGCGACAGGTGGTCCAGGTAGGTCCGGGCCTTGATAAAGGTGCCGCGGGACTTGGACATTTTCTGGCCATTGACGGTCAGGTAGCCGTGTACGTTGATACCGGTCGGCTTGCGGTAGCCCGCGCCTTCGAGCATGGCTGGCCAGAACAGCGCGTGGAAATTGACGATGTCCTTGCCGATGAAGTGGTACAGCTCGGCGGTGGAGTCCTTGGCCCAGTACGCGTCGAAGTCCAGTTCAGGACGACGTGCGCAGAGGTTCTTGAAGCTCGCCATGTAGCCGATTGGCGCGTCCAGCCAGACATAGAAGTACTTGCCTGGCTCGTCCGGGATTTCGAAACCGAAATACGGCGCATCGCGGGAGATATCCCACTGTTGCAGGCCGACATCCAGCCATTCGGCGATTTTGTTCGCGACTGCGTCTTGCAGGGTGCCGCTGCGGGTCCATTCCTGCAGCATCTGCTGGAAGTCCGGCAGCTTGAAGAAGAAGTGTTGGGAATCCTTGAGCACCGGCGTGGCGCCCGAGATCGCCGACTTCGGATCTTTCAGGTCGGTCGGTGCATAAGTGGCACCGCATTTTTCGCAGTTATCGCCGTACTGGTCTTCAGTGCCGCACTTCGGGCAGGTGCCCTTGATGAAGCGGTCGGCCAGGAACATTTTCTTTTCCGGGTCGAAATACTGGGTGATCGAACGCGTGGCGATGTGCCCGGCGTCACGCAGCTTCAGGTAGATCTGACTCGACAGCTCACGGTTTTCTTCGGCGTGAGTGGAGTGGAAGTTGTCGAAGTCCACCAGGAACTCGGCAAAGTCGGCGCTGTGTTCAGCCTGGACGTTGGCGATCAGTTGTTCCGGGGTGATGCCTTCTTTTTCTGCGCGCAGCATGATGGCCGAACCGTGGGCGTCGTCCGCGCAGACATACGTGCATTGATTGCCGCGATGCTTCTGGAAGCGCACCCACATATCGGTCTGGATGTACTCAAGCATATGGCCAAGGTGGATTGAACCATTGGCATAGGGCAGGGCGCTGGTGACGAGGATCTTGCGTGGCTCGGACATGGGGCTCGGCTACTTGATGAAACGGAGGTCGGCCACTATAAAGCGCCGGCGCATATTTTTCACCCTTCAGGCCTGTTTCCGGATACATCGGCTGCGAAAACCTGTGGCGAGGGAGCTTGCTCCCGCTGGGTGGCGAAGCCGCCCCAAATCAGGCGACACCGAGCTGGCAGTATCACCGCGTCGATAAAGTTACGGCTGCTGCGCACCCGAGCGGGAGCAAGCTCCCTCGCCACAAATGAGTGTCCGGCGTAGGATACCCGTCTGATTTTCCAGCCTTGTTATCGGAGTTGCCCATGAGCGCCGTCAATCGCGCAGCGGTGGAAGCCGTCCTTCGTCAGTACACCGACCCTTACTTGAACCAGGATCCGGTCAGCGCCGGTTGCCTGCGCAGCATCGACATTCAGGGCGACCGCGTCAGCGTTCAGCTGGAACTGGGCTACGCCGCCGGCCTGTTCAAGAGTGGTTGGGCGCAAATGCTGCAAATGGCGATCGAAGGCCTGGAGGGCGTGACCTCGGCCAAAGTCGACATCAGCACCGTGATTGCCGCGCACAAGGCACAGGCGCAGATCCCGGGCCTGGCCAACGTCAAGAACGTGGTCGCCGTGGCGTCCGGCAAGGGCGGTGTGGGCAAATCCACTACCGCCGCCAACCTCGCGTTGGCGCTGGCCCGTGAAGGCGCAAAGGTCGGGATCCTCGATGCCGATATCTATGGTCCGAGCCAGGGCATCATGTTCGGCATCCCGGAAGGCACCCGACCTAAAATCAAGGACCAGAAGTGGTTCGTGCCGATCGAGTCGCATGGCGTTGAAGTCATGTCCATGGCGTTTTTGACCGACGACAACACGCCGATGGTCTGGCGTGGCCCGATGGTTTCCGGCGCCTTGCTGCAACTGGTAACGCAGACGGCCTGGAGCGAGCTGGATTATCTGGTGATCGACATGCCGCCGGGCACCGGCGACATTCAGTTGACCCTGGCGCAAAAAGTCCCGGTGGCCGGTGCGGTGATCGTCACCACGCCGCAGGATCTGGCATTGCTGGACGCCCGCAAAGGCGTGGAGATGTTCCGCAAGGTCAACATTCCAGTGCTTGGCGTGGTGGAAAACATGGCTGTGCACATCTGCTCCAACTGCGGTCATGCCGAGCACCTGTTCGGTGAAGGCGGCGGCGAGAAGCTGGCCAGCCAATATGGCGTCGAACTGCTGGCATCGCTGCCGCTGTCGATGTTGATCCGCGAGCAGGCTGACGGCGGCAAGCCAACAGTGATTGCCGAACCGGACAGCCAGATCGCCATGGTCTACCAGGAACTGGCCCGTCACGTGGGGGCGCGGATTGTCTTGCAGGAAGCCGCCACGCCAGCGATGCCGAACATCACCGTCAGCGACGATTGATGAGGTGAAACCAATGAACGGCTATCAAAGCCGCTCATTTGAAATGCAATTTAATGTGTGCGGGCTTGCTCGCGAATGCGGTCTAACTGCCAGCATCTTTGCTGAATGTTAACCAGTCTTCGCGAGCAAGCCCGCTCCCACATTAGCTTTATGCCAACCTTAAATGCGCAAACCGCCATCCATCTCCAGGATCCTGCCGGTGTAATAGTCGTTCTCGAAGATGTACGCCGCCGAGTGGGCGATCTCTTCGGGCTTGCCCATGCGCTTGAGCGGAATCCCGGAGGTCATTTTCTCCAGCGCTTCAGGCTTCATGCTCAGGGTCATTTCGGTTTCGATGAAGCCCGGCGCAATGCCGGCCACGCGAATGCCGTAGCGCGCCAGTTCCTTGGCCCAGGTCACGGTGGCCGCAGCAACCCCGGCCTTGGCGGCGGAGTAGTTGGTCTGGCCGACGTTGCCGGCGCGGGAGATCGAGGAGATGTTGACGATCGCGCCGCTGGTCTTCAGCTCGATCATTTTCGCCGCCACTTCACGGGTGCACAGGAACACGCCGGTCAGGTTGACGTCGATCACGGCCTGCCACTGGGCCAGGCTCATTTTGGTCATTTCGCCGTCCTTGACCTTGATCAGCAGGCCATCGCGCAGGATCCCGGCGTTGTTGATCAAACCATGGATCGCGCCGAAGTCTTCGGCAACCTGGGCGACCATGTGAGTCACCTGTTCTTCATTGGCGACGTTGCACAGGTAAGCGCGAGCCTCGACACCGGCGGCTTTGCAGGCGGCGACGGCCTGGTCCAGCTTTTCCTGGTTGAGATCGACCAGTGCCAGTTTTGCGCCCTTGGCGGCGAAATACTCGGCCATCGAACGGCCTAAACCCTGGCAACCGCCGGTGATAATGATTACTTTGTCAGTGAGTTTCATTCGCATGCCCCCAGTGGCAGGTCAGAGTGGTTTCCTTTTAGAGAGCCTCTCGATCTGCACCTGATGTGGCCTGGCTGCACATGAGAACTGCCCCGATGGCGTTGCTGGAACTTTGATCCAGGTGCCTGTCCGTTTTTTTGACGGATTCTATATAAGGAGTCATAAATTGAGCGTTGAAGCTGCCAAGCATGCCCGAGAATTGTTGCTCAAGGAATACCGCGGAGTGCTCTCGACGCACTCCAAGGCGATGCCCGGTTTCCCGTTCGGCTCAGTGGTTCCTTATTGCCTGGACGAGCAGGGCCGGCCGCTGATCCTGATCAGCCGGATCGCCCAGCACACCCACAATCTGCAAAAAGACCCCAAATGCTCACTGCTGGTGGGTGAACGCGAGGCTGAAGACGTGCAGGCCGTTGGTCGCCTGACCTACCTGGCCGAAGCGGAAAAAATTGAAGACCAGGCTGCCATCGATGCCGCCGCCGAGCGTTATTACCGCTATTTCCCGGACTCGCAGAATTATCACAAGGCGCATGATTTCGACTTCTGGGTACTCAAACCGGTACGGCATCGCTACATCGGCGGTTTCGGTGCGATTCACTGGGTCGACCAACTGACCCTGGCCAACCCATTCGCCGGCAAGGCCGAAGCGAGCATGATCGAACACATGAACACCGATCACGCCAAGGCCATCGCCCATTACGTCGAGCTGGCAGGCTTGCCGAAAACCGCACCCGCTCAGTTGGCGGGTATCGATGCCGAAGGCATGCACCTGCGCATTGGCCAGGGGCTGTACTGGTTACCGTTCCCGGAAGTGTGTAATACGCCGACACAAGTACGCGAAGCCCTGGTTTTATTGGCTCACGCCGAGCATTGGCCGAAAAATGCGACAGCCGACGCTTGAAATCACGAAACGGCGACGTCATCTACGTTCTACTTGCAAGGCATTCTTGCGTTGAGGAACCATTTGATGCGCCCTTTTTTGTTGCTCTTTCTGCTGTTCCCGGTGTTGGAGCTGTTCGTATTCGTCAAGGTCAGCGCGGCCATCGGGTTTTTCCCGGCGCTGCTGCTGATCATTCTCGGCTCGATGTTCGGCGTGTTCGTGCTGCGCATCGCCGGCCTGGCGACCGCATTGCGCGCTCGTGAAAGCCTGAACCGCGGCGAGCTGCCAGCACAGACCATGCTTGAAGGCCTGATGCTGGCCTTGGGTGGTGGCCTGTTGATCCTGCCAGGTTTCATCAGCAGCGTGATCGGTCTGATCATGATCTTGCCGATCACCCGCCGGCTGCTGGCCAACGTGATGCGCAAGCGCGCCGAAGAGCAGGCAATTCGTCAGCGTGCCTTTGCCGATGATCTGCAACCGCGTGGCGGCCCGGCTCCGCGTCAACCGTTGGGCCGTGAGCCGAACGTGATCGAAGGCGAGTTCGAGCACCGCGACTCCAAATAATGGGTTCATTCACACGGCACCTTCGGGTGCCGTGTTCGTTTCTGTGGTCGGTGCCGTAAAAAAATCACTGCCCAGCCCTTGTAATAAGCTTATGCGCCCTTATGTAACGGTCACCGCAAGGTTTCTGGTGAAGATCACCAGACAGACTTCCGCGGTTCGCTTGACGAGCCGCAACCGGCAACGCCGGAATTTAACCCGCCGGGATTACACCGGCCGCTGAAAACCACAATTAGGAGAGATCGACAATGAAGCTTCGTCCTCTGCATGACCGCGTCGTCATCCGTCGCAGCGAAGAAGAAAAGAAAACCGCTGGCGGTATCGTTCTGCCAGGTTCGGCTGCCGAAAAAGCCAACAGCGGTGAAGTCCTTGCTGTAGGTACCGGCCGCGTGCTGGACAACGGTGAAGTGCGTGCGCTGGCCGTGAAAGTGGGTGACAAGGTTGTGTTCGGCCCGTACTCCGGCAGCAACACTGTGAAAGTCGACGGTGAAGACCTGCTGGTAATGGCTGAGAACGAGATTCTCGCTGTTATCGAAGGCTGATTTGCGCTCAATTTCCCGCTACTACAAAAGTATTTAAGGAATATCGATCATGGCTGCTAAAGAAGTTAAATTCGGCGATTCCGCCCGTAAGAAAATGCTCGCCGGTGTCAACGTCCTGGCTGACGCAGTAAAAGCGACCCTGGGCCCTAAAGGCCGTAACGTGATCATCGAGAAGAGCTTCGGCGCTCCGACCATCACCAAGGACGGCGTTTCCGTAGCCAAAGAAATCGAGCTGAAAGACCGTTTCGAAAACATGGGCGCGCAGCTGGTCAAAGACGTTGCCTCCCGTGCCAACGATGACGCAGGCGACGGCACCACCACCGCGACCGTTCTGGCTCAGTCGATCGTCAACGAAGGCCTGAAAGCCGTCGCTGCCGGCATGAACCCGATGGACCTGAAACGCGGTATCGACAAAGCGACCATCGCTATCGTCAAAGAGCTCAAAGCCCTGTCCAAGCCATGCGCTGACACCAAGGCAATCGCTCAGGTCGGCACCATCTCGGCCAACTCCGACAGCTCCATCGGCGACATCATTGCCGAAGCCATGGAAAAAGTCGGTAAAGAAGGCGTGATCACCGTTGAAGAAGGCTCGGGCCTGGAAAACGAACTGTCGGTTGTAGAAGGCATGCAGTTCGACCGTGGCTACCTGTCCCCGTACTTCGTCAACAAGCCAGAGACCATGACCGCCGAACTGGACGGTCCGCTGATCCTGCTGGTCGACAAAAAGATCTCGAACATCCGCGAAATGCTGCCAGTACTGGAAGCCGTTGCCAAAGCCGGCCGTCCTCTGCTGATCGTTGCCGAAGACGTTGAAGGCGAAGCCCTGGCGACTCTGGTTGTGAACAACATGCGCGGCATCGTTAAAGTGGCTGCCGTCAWGGCCCCAGGCTTCGGCGACCGTCGCAAGGCCATGCTGCAGGACATCGCTGTTCTGACTGGCGGTACCGTTATCTCCGAAGAGATCGGCCTGAGCCTGGAAAGCACTACCCTGGAACACCTGGGTAATGCCAAGCGCGTGATCCTGTCCAAAGAAAACACCACCATCATCGACGGTGCTGGCGTTGAGGCTGACATCCAGGCTCGCGTTGTGCAGATCCGTCAACAAGTGGCTGACACTTCGTCCGACTACGACCGTGAAAAACTGCAAGAGCGTCTGGCCAAGCTGTCCGGCGGCGTTGCAGTGATCAAGGTTGGCGCGGGTTCCGAAGTTGAAATGAAAGAGAAGAAAGCCCGCGTTGAAGACGCCCTGCACGCTACCCGTGCAGCCGTTGAAGAAGGCGTGGTACCTGGCGGCGGCGTGGCACTGGTTCGCGCTCTGCAAGCGATCTCCGAGCTGAAAGGCGACAACGATGACCAGAACGTAGGCATCCAGTTGCTGCGTCGCGCTGTTGAAGCGCCACTGCGCCAGATCGTTGCCAACTCCGGCGACGAGCCAAGCGTTGTAGTCGACAAGGTCAAGCAGGGCAAGGGTAACTACGGTTACAACGCTGCTACCGGCGAATACGGCGACATGATCGAAATGGGTATCCTGGACCCGGCTAAAGTGACTCGTTCGGCTCTGCAAGCGGCTTCGTCGATTGCCAGCCTGATGATCACCACCGAAGCCATGATCGCCGAGATCAAGGAAGACGCACCAGCTGGCGGCGGCATGCCAGACATGGGCGGTATGGGCGGCATGGGCGGCATGATGTAAGCCAGCCTTACCCTGTACGAAAAAACCCCGCTGGCGTAAGCCGGCGGGGTTTTTTATTTTCTGTGAAGAAGATTGTTCACGCGCAGAGCGTGGGAACGATCAAACCCGACAGTCATTCTGACAGGGCGGATAATCAGACAGCCCTATCCCTGAGTCACTCTTGGCCTTAAGCTGCGCGGTCCAAGACGGCCGTAACTGTGTACGGAGCAAGTGCCCATGCGAATTCTATTGGTTGAAGACAACCGCGACATCCTCGCCAATCTGGCTGATTACCTGGGGCTTAAAGGCTATACCGTGGATTGCGCGCAGGACGGTTTGTCAGGTCTGCACCTGGCGGCCACCGAGCATTACGACCTGATCGTGCTCGACATCATGCTGCCCGGTATCGATGGCTACACCCTGTGTAAACGCCTGCGTGAAGATGCACGGCGCGATACCCCGGTGATCATGCTGACCGCCCGCGACCAACTGGATGACCGGCTGCAGGGCTTCAAGTCCGGTGCCGATGATTACCTGGTCAAACCGTTTGCCCTGTCTGAACTGGCGGCGCGCATCGAGGCGGTCATGCGCCGTACCCAGGGCGGCGGTCGCCGTGCCTTGCAGGTTGGCGATCTGAGCTACGACCTCGACACGCTGGAAGTGACCCGTGAAGGTCGCCTGCTGAAACTCAACCCGGTAGGCCTCAAGCTGCTGGCGGTGTTGATGCAGAAAAGCCCGCACGTCTTGCGTCGCGAAATACTCGAAGAAGCCCTCTGGGGTGACGACTGTCCGGACAGCGACAGCCTGCGCAGTCACGTCCATCAGTTGCGTCAGGTGATCGACAAGCCGTTCGCCAAACCCTTGCTGCAAACCGTGCACGGCGTCGGCTATCGCCTGGCCGAGGGGCGTGATGGAGTTTAAGCAGAGCCTTGCTCAGCGGATCATTATTGCCTTCGCCTTGATGAGTGCGTTGGTGGCGGGGGCATTCGCCATAGGCATCGTGGCGACCGTGCATCTGGTCGAAGCAAAGCTGATTTCCGCAGGCCTGGGTGGCGATTTACAGCGTTTGCTGTTGATGGACAGCATGGCCGACTGGAGTCACCGTCCCGAACCCGATCAGTTGTTCTACTTCAGTGGCGGCCCTGGCGACTTTGACTTGCCCAGGGACCTGCGGCATCTGAATGCCGGCTTTCATGAAGTATTTCGCGAGCAGCTGTCATACCACGCGCTCGTCGAGATCGTTGACGGCCGACGCTACGTCCTGATGCAGGATCAAAGCGATTTCGAAGAGCGCGAGCGAGTGCTGTTTGCCGTAGTACTGGTGGGGTTTGTATTAAGTCTGGCATTGGCGGTGTTCCTTGGCTGGGTGCTCGCGCGCAAGGTCATGGCACCGGTGGTCCGGCTGGCGCGCCAGGTGCGTCACCGCGATCAACTGCTCGGCCTGGCACCGCCGCTGGCGCCGGACTATGCCGCCGATGAAGTCGGTGAGCTAGCTGTCGCCTTCGACGCCACGCTGGGCCGATTGCGCCAGGCGCTGAGTCGCGAACGGCTGTTCACCAGCGACGTCAGTCACGAACTGCGCACCCCGTTGATGGTATTGGCCAGCTCCTGCGAACTGTTGCTGGAGAACCCGGACCTCGATCAGCGCAGTCGCAACCAGGTCGAGCGGATCGCTCGTGCCTGTGAAGAGATGCGCGAACTGGTCCAGACCTTCCTGATGCTCGCCCGGGCCAAGCGTGAAGATGCCAGCATGTCGCCGCAACAGACCCTGGGGCAGGTGGCCGAGGACTTGCTCGGCCTGTGGCGCGAGCCGATCGAAGACAAGGGGCTCACGCTGTTTTATGAACCCGGCAATCCGACGGATACGCGCTATAACGCGACATTCCTGCACGCGGTCATGGGCAACCTGTTACGTAATGCCTTGCACTACACCGACAGCGGGTTTATTCGCCTGACCATTCTGCCCCACGGTTTTCTGGTCGAAGACAGCGGTGTCGGTATTCCCGAAGAGAAGCGCGAAGCGATGTTCGAGCCGTTTGTGCGCGGTGGCGAGAAGCGTGGGGAAGGGCTTGGGCTGGGCCTGTCGCTGGTGCAGAGGATTTGTGAAAACCAGGGCTGGAGTGTCAGTCTCAGCACCATGGAACCTAACGGCTGCCGCTTTTATGTCGAACTGGGCAAACCGGACGCCTGATGCCTCGGTCGCTACCGTAGAAGCAGAGTTCAAGCAGGCGGATTTTCGGGTTCAGGACCCGCCAGCAAGCGGCTTCGCATGACATGAAACAGCTGCGCCGCCACTCGTCGTGGGGCTCGGCGGATTGGGAGAAGCTCAACTATTTTTATAACAAGGTATTTGGCAGCACCATCAAAGGTTTGTAGCGATGAAACTAGAAATTGCTAGGGGTCTATTTTTGGCAGGAGCCTTGGCAGTTGTTTCATTGGCGGTGGTCGGCCTGGAGCAACCACGTACACAAGTTCTCAGTGCAAAGCATGGGGGCGCGCATTGCCCGCTACCACGGGCTGCGAAGTCATCTACGGTGAACCACTCCGATAATGATGAGTTGTTTTTGTTCATGCTCGGCATGACTCAGGGAATGAAGCACCAGAGTTGAAAACCCTCAAGCCCAGATCAAAGGCCTCGTATACGCGAGGCCTTTTGCTTTTGAACCCATATCTTCAATTTGCCGAAAAACCAATGTGGGAGATTCTATGTTGCAGGACAACCCTGCAGCGGTCGATTCGGTCGGTATTCGCTCTGGTTTTTCATCAGGGCGAACGCCACCCGGGCGAGTTTGCGGGCAAGGATTACCAGGGCCTGAGTCTTCTTGAAACCTCTGGCCA
>NZ_JBFTNH010000025.1:0-82083 GCF_056397385.1 Pseudomonas sp. 05N36
AACCGTTAAAAGAGAACCGTTAAAAGAGCCAAACAACACCGCTCTTTCAACTCCTTCAGGCTTCGATGAACTGAAGCGTAACCGCTGTCGAAAACTGCGTAACTCTTTGTTTATCAAGGAGTTTTCCGTTTCGACTGCGCCGGAAGTGGGGCGAATTATAGACAGATATAATTCGCCGTCAACCCCTAATTTCAGCCTTACTCGGATTTAAGCGTAATACGCGCAAATGCCTTCTTTCCGGCCTGGCAAACATGGGTCGCACCCAGTGCATATATAAAGGTGCGATCAACCACTTCGCCATCTATACGCACACCGCCGGAACCGAGCAGATCACGCGCGACTGCCGAGTTCTTCACCAGCCCCGCTTTATTAAGCACAGCCGCAATCGGCATATCCTCAGTCGCAGTCAGCTCGATCCCTGGCAAGTCATCCGGCAACTCACCCTCCTTCATACGGTTACCCGCGCCACGGTGAGCGTTCGCCGCCGCCTCTTCACCATGGAAGCGCGCAACAATCTCTTCGGCCAGCTTGATCTTGATATCCCGCGGATTGGCGCCAGCTTCAACATCTGCACGCAACGCATCAATCTCTTCCATGGACCGGAAGCTGAGCAACTCGAAGTAACGCCACATCAGCACGTCCGGAATCGAAACCAGCTTGCCATACATGACACCCGGCGCTTCCTGGATACCGACGTAGTTGCCCAATGACTTGGACATCTTCTTCACGCCATCCAACCCTTCGAGCAATGGCATGGTCAGAATGCATTGAGCCTCCTGACCATAACTGCGCTGCAGCTCACGCCCCATCAGCAGGTTGAACTTCTGATCGGTGCCGCCCAGCTCGACATCCGCGCGCAACGCGACCGAGTCATACCCCTGAACCAGCGGATACAGGAACTCGTGGATAGCGATTGGTTGATTGGTCGAATAGCGCTTGTCGAAGTCGTCGCGCTCAAGCATCCGCGCCACAGTGTATTGCGAGGTCAGACGAATGAAATCCGCAGGCCCCATCTGATCCATCCAGGTGGAGTTGAAAGCCACCTCGGTTTTCGCCGGATCAAGAATCTTGAACACCTGAGTCTTATAGGTCTCGGCATTTTCGAGAACCTGCTCACGCGTCAGCGGAGGACGGGTAGCACTCTTGCCACTCGGATCACCGATCATCCCGGTGAAGTCACCTATAAGGAAGATCACCTGGTGACCCAGATCCTGGAACTGGCGCAACTTATTAATAAGCACCGTGTGCCCCAGGTGCAAATCCGGCGCAGTCGGATCGAAGCCAGCCTTAATACGCAGCGGCTGGCCGCGCTTGAGCTTCTCGATCAGCTCGGACTCGACCAACAGTTCTTCCGCACCACGTTTGATCAGCGCTAGCTGCTCTTCAACCGACTTCATAACAGACCCGCAAGGCTCAGATTCAAAGGGAACCAACCATACAAGATCGTGCACCAAATACAAGTTTTGCCCGGCGCACGGACACCAATCCGCGAACAGAGCATTCGCGACTTGCTTAAGAGATGATTTGGTTATATTTTATACAGTTATTTCATCTTCATCATGTCATTCATCTTTTCCAATTCATCTTTTCCAAAGTCAAATTACCTATGACCACAGAACCGTCTAAAGCGCCGCCGCTTTATCCGAAGACTCATCTGCTCGCGGCGAGTGGCATTGCCGCGCTCCTCAGCCTGGCGCTCCTGGTATTCCCTTCCAGTGACGTTGAAGCCAAAAAGACAACCCTGAGCCTTGAACTGGAACGTCCTGCAGAACAACTGACACAAGATCAAGACGCTGCTGAAGCCGTTCAAGCCACAAACGAGCCGGCCGAATCTCCATTCGCCCAGATCGAAGACAGCACCGACGATACCAAGGAAACAGCTAAAGCGGCCCCGGCACCGGTGGTTGAAGAGAAGAAAGCGCCAGGCCACCGGGAAGTGATCGTTGCCAAAGGCGATACCCTCTCCACATTGTTCGAGAAAGTCGGGCTTCCAGCCGCTTTGGTGCACGACGTATTGGCCAGCGACAAGCAAGCCAAGCAGTTCACCCAGCTTAAACACGGCCAGAAACTCGAGTTCGAACTGGGCCGCGACGGCCAATTGACCAATCTGCACAGCAAGATCAACGACGTTGAAAGCATCAGCCTGAGCAAAAACGCCAAGAGTTATACCTTTAACCGCATCACCGCCAAGCCAACCGTGCGTTCCGCCTATGTTCATGGCGTGATCAACAGCTCGCTTTCGCAATCCGCAGCGCGTGCCGGCCTGTCCCACAGCCTCACCATGGACATGGCCAGCGTGTTTGGCTACGACGTCGACTTCGCCCAGGATATTCGCCAGGGTGACGAGTTCGATGTGATCTACGAACAGAAAGTCGTCAACGGTAAAGCGGTCGGCAATGGCCCCATTCTTTCCGCCCGTTTCACCAACCGCGGCAAGACGTACACCGCCGTGCGCTACACCAACAAGCAAGGTAATAGCAGCTATTACACGGCCGAAGGCAACAGCATGCGCAAGGCGTTCATTCGTACGCCGGTGGACTACGCCCGTATTAGCTCGCGCTTCTCCATGGGCCGCAAGCATCCAATTCTGAACAAAATTCGCGCGCACAAAGGCGTCGACTACGCAGCACCTCGCGGCACGCCGATCAAGGCTGCCGGTGACGGTAAAGTACTGCTGGCCGGTCGCCGCGGTGGTTACGGCAACACCGTGATCATTCAGCACGGCAACACCTACCGTACGCTGTACGGTCACATGCAAGGCTTCGCCAAAGGCATCAAGACTGGCGGTAACGTCAAGCAAGGCCAGGTGATTGGTTATATCGGCACTACCGGACTCTCGACCGGCCCGCACTTGCACTACGAGTTCCAGGTCAACGGCGTTCACGTCGATCCGCTGGGCCAGAAATTGCCAATGGCCGATCCGATTGCCAAGTCCGAGCGCGCACGCTTCCTGCAACAAAGCCAGCCGCTGATGGCGCGCATGGCGCAAGAAAAAGCCACCCTGCTTGCCTCGAGCAAACGCTAAGCCATGGCGCTCTATATAGGTGTGATGTCCGGTACCAGCCTTGATGGCCTGGACATTGCGCTGATCGAGCAAGCACCGGCGATCAAACTGATCGCCACGCACTACATTCCCATGCCCGAATCCCTGCGCGCCGAGCTGCTTGGCTTGTGCGCCAGCGGCCCCGACGAGATAGCCCGCAGCGCCATCGCCCAGCAAAACTGGGTAAAACTCGCTGCCCAGGGCATCAATACCCTTCTCGCAGCTCAACAGCTGAAGCCTGACGACATCCGAGCGATTGGTAGTCACGGCCAGACCATTCGCCACGAGCCGGCACGCGGCTTCACCGTGCAGATCGGCAACCCTGCCCTGCTGGCTGAACTGACCGCAATCACCGTCGTCAGTGACTTTCGTAGCCGCGACGTGGCTGCAGGCGGGCAAGGCGCACCGCTGGTTCCAGCCTTCCATGAAGCTTTGTTTGAGCAGAGCAGCGGTAACCGCGCCGTCTTGAATGTCGGCGGCTTCAGCAATCTCAGCCTGATCGAGACCGGCAAACCCGTCTCGGGCTTTGACTGCGGCCCAGGCAATGTCCTGCTGGATGCCTGGATTCACCAGCAACGCAGCGAGACCTTCGACCGTGACGGCCAGTGGGCTGCAAGCGGCACCGTAGAGCCCGCGCTGCTGAAGGCCCTGCTCGGCGATCCATTCTTCCTGACCAAGGGCCCCAAAAGCACCGGCCGCGAAGTGTTCAACCTGCAATGGCTGACACAACACCTGGCGCGCCTGCCCGCATTTGCCGCACAAGACGTGCAAGCCACGTTGCTTGAGCTGACGGCGCTGACCATCGTCGAATCGCTACAAGCCGCACAAGCCGATACGCAAGAGCTACTGGTCTGTGGTGGCGGCGCCCATAACGCAACATTGATGGCACGGCTCGCCAGCCTGCTGCCACATGCCAAGGTCAGCAGCACTGCAGCCTACGGCGTAGACCCGGACTGGGTCGAAGCCATGGCCTTTGCCTGGCTGGCCCATTGCTGCCTCGAAAGTATCCCGGCCAATCGCCCAAGCGTCACCGGCGCTCGCGGATTACGCATCCTCGGCGCCATCTACCCCGCCTGAACACCAGACAGCAAAACGCCGCAAAGCCGTGAGGCCATGCGGCGCTTGGTGATGCAGTGAGGTGCGATCAGATCGAAAACGAAGAGCCGCAACCACAGGTCGTGGTGGCATTCGGGTTCTTGATCACGAATCGCGAACCTTCCAGACCTTCCTGATAATCCACCTCGGCACCTGCCAGGTACTGGAAGCTCATCGGATCAACGACCAGACTCACACCTTCGCGCTCGACGATGGTGTCGTCATCGGCCACTTCTTCATCGAATGTGAAGCCGTACTGAAACCCTGAACAACCGCCGCCCGTAACGAATACGCGCAGCTTCAAGCGATCATTACCCTCTTCATCGACCAGGCTCTTCACCTTGTGCGCGGCACCGTGGGTGAATTGCAAAGCCGTGGGGGTGAAGGATTCGACGCTCATGCTGACTATCTCCCGGTGTTACACCGCCATAATGCGTGATGACGCGCATTATCCGCTTCTCCCAGAAAATCGGTCAACTATTGTTACGGTATATCAATCAACACAATGGTCAGCCCGTAATACAAAAAGGCCCGTTAAACGGGCCTTTTTGCTGAGCGGGATAAAGCCTTAGGGCAGCATGCCCGCATGGGACAGACCCAAGCGCTCGTCCAGACCGAACAGGATGTTCAGGTTCTGCACCGCCTGACCCGACGCGCCTTTGACCAGGTTGTCGATCACCGACAGCACCACCACCAGATCGCCGTCCTGTGGACGATGAACCGCAATACGGCAAACGTTGGCACCCCGCACGCTACGGGTTTCCGGATGGCTGCCAGCCGGCATGACATCGACGAACGGTTCGTTGGCGTAGCGCTTTTCAAACAACGCCTGCAAGTCCACGGCGCGGTCGACCACGGTTGCATAGAGTGTGGAGTGAATGCCACGAATCATCGGCGTGAGGTGCGGCACGAAAGTCAGGCCGACGTCCTTGCCTGCTGCGCGACGCAGCCCCTGGCGAATCTCAGGCAGGTGACGATGCCCTTTAACGGCATAGGCTTTCATGCTCTCGGAGGTTTCGGAATACAGCGAACCAACGCTTGCACCACGACCAGCACCGCTGACACCCGACTTGCAGTCAGCGATCAGGCGCGAAGTATCGGCAAGACCTGCTTCGAGCAACGGCAGGAAGCCCAGTTGCGTAGCAGTTGGGTAGCAACCCGGAACCGCGATCAGGCGTGCTTGCCTGATCTGCTCGCGATTGACTTCCGGCAAGCCGTAGACCGCCTCTTCCAGCAACTCTGGCGCACCGTGTGGCTGACCGTACCACTTGGCCCATTCGTCCGCATCCTGCAGACGGAAGTCTGCCGACAGGTCGATGACCTTGGTCCCGGCTGCCAGCAATTCACCGGCCAGCGCATGCGCTACACCGTGCGGAGTGGCGAAGAACACCACATCGCAGGCACCGAGGGTCTTGATGTCCGGAACGCTGAACGCCAGGCCGTCGTAGTGGCCTCGCAGGTTCGGGTACATGTGGGCAACGGCCAGGCCTGCCTCGGATCGGGAAGTGATCACTACCACTTCAGCTTGCGGATGTTGCGCCAACAGACGCAGCAATTCGACACCCGTGTAACCCGTGCCGCCGACGATACCGACCTTGACCATAAACCTGCCCTCAACGAACCCACTGGAAAGCCGTCGATAATAGGGCGCGCACTGCCCTGCGACAACCGTCAAGGTGACGTGCGGCCGTTCATGTGTCCCGTCTCGGGCATACGTTCAAGTTTTGGCGAGTGGATTTTGTTGCCAGACAAGGCGCCGCGACGAGTCATAGCCCGCTATGGCGAGGAGCGGCAACGCAGTATGGCGACAAAAGACGCCGTCAAAATTGAACAGTTATGTCCGAAACGGGACACTTTCTCTACTATTCGGGCTACCGTGAACCTGGGAATAACCAAAAATGCTTTATCTGTGGCTCAAAGCGCTTCACATCGTCAGCATGGTCTGCTGGTTTGCCGGCCTGTTTTACCTGCCGCGCCTGTTCGTCTACCACGCGCAAAGTGAAGACAGCATCAGCAAGGAACGCTTCAGCATCATGGAGCGCAAACTGTACCGCGGGATAATGGGCCCGGCGATGATCGCCACACTGGCCTTCGGGATCTGGCTGATCAGCCTCAACCCCAGCGTCTACTTCGGACAAGGTGCCTGGATGCACGCCAAGTTGACCCTGGTAGTGATCCTGATCGGCTATCACCACATGTGCGGCGCGCAGGTAAAACGTTTTGCCCGTGGCGAAAACACCCGCAGCCATGTCTTTTATCGCTGGTTCAATGAAGTGCCGGTTCTGATATTGCTGGCTATTGTAAGTCTGGTCGTCGTACGGCCGTTCTAATCTTAATTAGTCGCCACTTATCGGGGTACTTCCAATGTCGCTGCCCGCCTTGCTCGAACAACGTTTGCGCCTGCCTGTCGTGGCGGCGCCGATGTTCCTGATTTCCAATCCACAACTGGTGCTCGCCTGCTGCCGCAATGGTGTGGTCGGCAGCTTTCCGGCACTGAACCAGCGTGAAAGCAGCGGCTTCAAAGCCTGGCTGGAGGAAATCGAAACGGGGCTGGCGCTATTGGAAAACCCCGCGCCGTACGCGGTGAACCTTATCGTTCACCACAGCAACCCGCGACTGGAAGCGGACCTGGCAATCTGCATCGAGCACAAGGTCCCGATCGTAATCACCAGCCTTGGCGCCGTGAAAGAGCTGGTCGATGCGGTGCACGGCTATGGCGGCCTGGTATTCCACGACGTGACGACCCGACGCCATGCGGAAAAAGCTGCCGAGGCCGGCGTCGATGGCTTGATCGCCGTAGCGGCAGGCGCCGGTGGCCATGCCGGGACCTGGAGCCCGTTCTCGCTGATTGCCGAGATTCGTCAGTTCTTCGACAAAACCCTGCTGCTGGCCGGCTGCCTGAACCATGGCCACGAGATTCTCGCCGCACAACTGCTCGGTGCGGATCTGGCGTACTTCGGCACGCGCTTTATCGGCACCACCGAAAGCCATGCCCCTGAAGCCTATAAAGAGATGCTGCTGACTTCCAGGGCCGCCGACATTGTCCATACGCCTGCGGTGTCCGGGGTGCCGGCAAGCTTCATGCGCCAAAGCCTGATAAACGCCGGTTTTGACGTWGACGCACTGCAAGGCAAGGGTGAAGTCAACTTCGGCGCCAAACTCAAACCCTTGAACGATGAAGCCAAAGCCTGGAAAACCGTCTGGTCCGCAGGCCAGGGCGTGGGTGAAATCGACGACCTGCCAAGCGTCGATCAACTGGTTGCAAGACTGGACGCCGAATACCGCAAGGCGCAGGAATTTGCAGCTCAACTGCCCAAACGCTGGCCGCGCTAACGCACAAGGTTTGGCCAGCCGATTCTGGCTGGCTTAAACTGCCGAATACAGCCCCCAGACTCGCGACAAGGATGCCCCAGCATGAGCGAACACCGCTTCAAGATCGTCTTCGACGGAGCCCTGCTTCCGGGTGTCGACATCACCACCGCGAAACTCAATCTCGCCCAGCTGTTCAAAAGCGATGTCGCGGCCATCGAACGCCTGTTCAGCGGAAAGCCTGTCGCACTCAAGCACGACCTGTCCCACACAGACGCCCAAACCTATCTGAATGCCCTGTCGAAAACCGGCATCGATGCCCGCATTGAAACCGAGCCATCGATCGAGCTCAATCTGACCGACGTTCACGATTCATCGTCCGCCGCTTACACGGCGCCCACGCTCAATGACAACGAATCCCCCTATAGCCCTCCCCGCGCGCCCGTTGGTGAAGCACTGCCAGAGTTTTCGGAACTCAAGGTGTTTAGCGTACAGGGCCGAATCGGGCGTCTGCGTTACCTCGCGTGGTCATTGGTGGCGCTACTGATCATGGGCGCCATCGCCGGCGTTTTTGGACTCAGCCTGCTGAGCGGCAATCAAATAGTGCTGAGCACGATTGTTTGTGTCGTGGCGTTCGTGGCGTACCTCTACATAAACATCACCATCAGCGTGCAACGCCTGCACGATCTTGGTTGGTCCGGCTGGTTGTGGTTTCTGAACCTGGTGCCCTTTATCGGCAGCCTGTTTCCATTTGCACTCGCGGTGCTACCAGGAAACATCGGGGCGAATCGCTATGGCGCGCCGCAGCCCCCCAACAGCACGGCTGTCAAAGTTCTGTGCGGTCTGTGGCTGGTGGTGATTGCAGTGGTTTTTGTCGGCGCGCTTGCCGGTGGCATCAGCACCCTGACCGAAGAATACGAAAGCACCTCGGCCAGCAGTTATGGAAGCAGTGAGCCGGCTGATGCGGTTGAGGCAGACGATACGGCGAAAGCAGCTCAGCCCCCTGTAGACTATGAGAAAGAATAAACGCGCTCGGTTCCTGTGACATCTCTGTCCACAGGCGCCAAGCCGTTGCGATGGAGAATTGCATGACCCGTTACGCTCTGATCACTGGCGCCTCCAGCGGCATCGGCCTGGCCATGGCCGAAGCGCTGGCGCGACGCGGCCGCAGCCTGATTCTGGTGGCCCGTCAACGTGATCAGCTGGAAAGTATTGCCATCGAACTGACCCAGCGCTTTGGCGTCGAGGTGCTGTTCCGCGCCTGTGACCTGGGTGAACCGCTGCGCCTGTCCGGTTTTCTGCTGGAACTCGAAGAGGGTGATCGACAGATCGACCTGTTGGTCAATTGCGCCGGCATCGGTACCAGCGGCCCGTTCCTGGCTCAGGACTGGATGACCGAACAAGACTTGATCGAAGTGAATATCCTGGCCCTGACCCGCCTGTGCCACGCCATTGGCAACAGCATGGCCTTGCAGGGCGGTGGGCAGATTCTGAACGTCGCCTCGATGGCCGCCTTCTACCCTGGCCCCTGGATGAGCACCTACTACGCCAGCAAGGCATATGTACTGCATTTCTCCGAAGGCTTGCGGGTCGAGCTGAAAAAGTGCGCGGTCAAGGTCTCGGTCCTTTGCCCCGGCCCGACACGCACGGCGTTTTTCCGCACCGCGCAACTGGACACCGACAAACTGGCCAACAGCAAAATGCTGATGAGCCCCGAGGAAGTGGCCCTCTACACAGTGCGTGCGCTGGAGAAGAACCGCGCAATTATCATTCCCGGACGCCTCAATCGCTGGTTCGCGCTGTTGCCGCGCTTCGGCTCGCGCTGGCTGACCCGAGCCGTCGTCGGCATGGTCAACAAGGCGCACTGTCCGCGCTGAGCCTCATTAAAAAGTAAAGGTTACAGGCTGGGCTCGGGCATCTCCCGTGAGTACACTCAGCCCGGACCAACACAATGGAGAAACAGCTGTGGATACTCTGTTCACCAAAATCATCAACAGAGAAATACCTGCCAAAATCATTTACGAGGATGACCAGGTCCTGGCCTTCCACGACATCGCCCCGCAGGCACCTGTGCATTTTCTGGTAGTTCCGAAAAAACCGGTGCGCACGCTCAACGACCTCACCGAGGACGACAAGGCACTGGCCGGACACATTCTGTTCACCGCCCAACGCCTGGCACTGGAGCTGGGCTGTGAAGAAGGCTTTCGCGTGGTCATGAACTGCAATGAACTGGGTGGCCAGACCGTCTACCACATTCATATGCACGTGCTGGGTCAGCGCCAGATGCACTGGCCGCCGGGCTGATTGCCAGATAGCCCTGCTCGCGATGACGGTAGTACATTCAACATCAATGTTGACTGACCCACCGCTATCGCGAGCAAGCTCGCTCCCACACAGAACATGACTGCGCAGAGCAACCCCACGACGCCGCAATGACCCAGCGCAAACCTTACCCGGCCGATTGCGGTAAACTGGCCGCCGAGATTTTTCCCGGAGGTCAGCATGACTACCCAACGTCACTACTCGCCGATTGACCGTCTTCTGTTGCAAGCCGACACCGCCATGCGCACGTTGCTGCCCTTCAGTGGTCAGCCTTGCCGCCCGTCGCCGGCCATCGTGCAGCCAGAGGCGAAAATGAGCGACGAAGACACCCGGCACGTCGCCGGCCTGATGCGCATCAACCATACCGGTGAAGTCTGTGCCCAGGCGCTGTACCAGGGCCAGGCCCTGACTGCCAAGCTGCCGCGAGTGCGTGAGGCAATGGAACACGCAGCCGAAGAAGAGATCGATCATCTGGTCTGGTGCGAACAGCGCATCCGCCAACTGGGCAGCCACACCAGCATCCTCAATCCGCTGTTCTACGGCATGTCGTTCGGTATCGGCGCCGTCGCCGGGCTGATCAGCGACAAAGTCAGCCTGGGTTTCGTCGCAGCGACTGAAGATCAGGTGTGCAAACACTTGAACGAACACCTTGAGCAACTGCCGGTCGAGGACGAGAAATCCCGGGCCATTCTTGAGCAGATGCGCATCGATGAAGAACAGCACGCTGAAAGCGCTCTGGATGCTGGAGGTTTCCGCTTCCCGGCGCCGGTGAAATTCGGCATGAGCCTGATGGCCAAGGTCATGACCAAAAGTACCTACCGGATCTGACCCACAAAATCTTCGGGCACAAAAAAGGGCGCTATCTCAGCGCCCTTTCTTTTGCCTTCGATCTTTATTTCAAAGATCAGCTCGACATGTTCCGCGCGTAGAAAATCTCGAGCATTTCGTGTTTCACCCGCTCAGTCACCTGAGCACGTTGCTCAGAGGACAAGTTGCTGGTGGCGTCGCCGAACAGGTAGTTATCCAGTTCGAAGTTCTTCAGCAGCATTTTGGTGTGAAACAGGTTTTCCTGATACACGTTCACGTCGGTCATCTGATACGCGTCGCGAGTGTCTTCGGAGAGGTAGTTCTGAATCGAGTTGATCTCGTGATCAATGAAGTGCTTCTTGCCTTCGATATCACGGGTGAAACCGCGCACGCGGTAATCCACGGTCACGATATCCGAATCGAACTGGTGAATCAGGAAGTTGAGCGCCTTAAGCGGTGAAATGACGCCACAAGTCGACACATCAATATCCACACGGAACGTTGCGATACCGTCCACCGGATGGATTTCCGGGTAGGTGTGCACCGTGATGTGGCTCTTGTCGAGGTGGGCCAGGATGATTTCGGGCAACGGGCCCGGCGACTCTTCAATCTGACTGTCGGTCGGGGTCACCGGCTCTTCAGAGATCAGAATCGTGACGCTGGCGCCCTGGGGTTCATAGTCCTGACTGGCGATGTTCAGGATATTGGCACCAATGATATCGACAACTTCTGTGAGGATCTGCGTCAGGCGCTTGGCGTTGTACTCTTTATTGATGTACTCAACGTAAGCCTGCTGGTCTTGCGGAGTTTCCGCATAGCAGATGTCATAGATGTTGAAGCTCAAGGTCTTTGTCAGGTTATTGAACCCATGGAGCTTGAGTTTGCTTTTCACCGTTTAAAAACTCTCTATGTATGCGGCCCGGCCGCGTGATCAAGCATGCCCGTCAGATGCGAACGACGCACCAGCGTAGGACGGTTAACACCTCTTCGCGATGGCGATTTTGGTTGTCTGTTCGGGTGTGTGATCTGTCGGTTGACCGATCACGGCCCTGAAAAAAGTGGCGCATTATGCAGACCTGGGCCAATGATCGCCAGAGTCTGCACTGCATTTATGATAGTTGAATGTCGAATCAGCCGAGTTCGATGATTTCGTAGTCGTGGGTGATGGCGACACCGGCCGCACCGAGCATGATCGACGCCGAGCAATACTTCTCGGCCGACAGCTCGATGGCGCGTTTGACCTGGGCTTCTTTCAGCGCCCGGCCCTTGACCACGAAGTGCATGTGAATTTTGGTGAAGACCTTGGGATCTTCAGTCGCACGCTCGGCTTCGAGGAAGGCTTCGCAGCTCTCCACGGCCTGGCGGGACTTCTTCAGGATGCTGACCACGTCGAAATTGCTGCAACCGCCCACACCGAGCAGGAGCATTTCCATCGGACGGACACCCAGGTTCCGACCGCCGGCATCAGGCGGACCGTCCATGACCACCACGTGACCGCTACCGGACTCACCGAGGAACATGGCTTCACCAGCCCATTGGATGCGTGCCTTCATCACCAAGACTCCACTGTCAAAAAAGGGTCGCCAGCTTAGCACAGGGCCTTCGGTTGACAGCGACTGGCATCAGCACAAGCACCACACTTACAGTATTGATAAATTATCGAATAACGACGGAATGCGTCTGTTAAGCTGGCGCCAATTTCATGGCACTTAGCCTGCTTTTTTTCGGCCGTCATCAGCGATTCATAAAAAACCACAACACACCGTGCAGTCTTTTCGGGATACAACCATGGTTGCTATTACCCCAACACCCAAAATCAAGAACCTCGACAAGTTATTGATGCATTGCCAGCGCCGTCGCTATCAGGCCAAGAGCAATATCATTTGCGCTGGCGACCGTTCGGATACGCTGTTTTTCATCATCAAGGGCTCGGTCACCATTCTTATCGAGGACGACGATGGCCGGGAAATGATCATCGCCTACCTCAATGCCGGAGACTTCTTCGGCGAGCTGGGTCTGTTCGAACAAGCCGGGCAGGAACAGGAGCGCAGCGCCTGGGTTCGCGCCAAGGTCGAATGCGAAGTGGCCGAGATCAGCTACTGCAAGTTCCGCGAGCTGTCCCAGCAAGACCCGGACATTCTCTATGTGCTCAGCGGCCAGATCGCCCAGCGCCTGCGCAATACCACGCGCAAGGTCGGCGACCTGGCGTTCTTCGACGTCACCGGCCGGGTTGCGCGCTGCTTGCTGGAGCTGTGCAAACAGCCCGACGCCATGACCCACCCGGACGGCATGCAGATCAAGGTTACCCGCCAGGAAATCGGTCGGATCGTCGGTTGTTCGCGGGAAATGGTCGGGCGCGTGCTCAAAGACCTGGAAGAACGCAACCTGGTCAACGTCAAAGGCAAGACCATGGTGGTATTCGGTACCCGCTAAGCCGACATCACCTCGGCGAGCATTTGCCGATACAAGGTGTCCAGCCGCGCGATGGCATCCGGGGCGGCGAATTGTTCATGCAGGGCGATATGGCTCTGCGCGCGAACCCGCTGCTCCAGACTGCACGCCTCGTTAAAACGGTTCACCGCCTCAACCATCGACTCCCGCTCGTCGTCCAGCAACAGCGCACCATGCACCAAACCCACCGGACGCTGACCACCCTTGCTCTGGCGCCAGCGCTGAGCGGTGCCGACCATTTTGCGGCCATCGAGATTGACGTTAAAACGTCCATCACAGAAAGCGCCCTCGACTTCACCCAATGAAGGCTTTCCGCCGAGCTCCGTCAGCAGCGCGCAAATAGGGTCGCACAGACGCCGATAAGCGGTTTCGATCCGACCGTGGTCGCCTTCGCTGCGCGGCGGTGCATACACCAGCGCGATATTGACCGTCGCAGCCGACTGCGGCACCGGCTCACCACCGGTTTCACGCAACAGAACCGGCCAACCATGTGCCGCCGAGGCCTGGCAAGCGGCCTCGAACCCCGGCAAACGGCTCAAGCGCCGGGGCATGACCAGCGCGCGATCGCTCGGCTGCCAGAACAACAAACCAAACTCCTGGTCGCCGGCACAAACCGTCGCCAACAAATCCTGCTCGGCACGCAGACCGGCTTCGACAGTCAAGGCAATAGGGTGAGTCATGGCAGTGCGAATCCTTTACGGTGGATACAAAAAAGCCGGCAACGCCGGCTTCTTCATTGAATCAGGTTCAGTCGAGTGTAGAACCGCTCACCGCCACGCCACGCTCTGGAAAGAACAAGCGTTGCAGTTCAGTGCCCGGGTTCTCGGCGCGCATGAATGCTTCACCGACCAGGAACGAATACACCTCGCTGATTTCCATCAGCTCGACATCGGCGCGATTGAGGATGCCACTTTCAGTAATGACCAGGCGATCGCGCGGGATGCGCGGCAGCAGATCGAGCGTGGTTTCCAGGCTGACATCAAAGGTGTGCAGATTGCGATTGTTCACGCCGACCAGCGGAGTATCGAGAACCTTCAAGGCCCGCTCCAGCTCATCACCGTCATGGACTTCGACCAGCACGTCGAGGCCAACACCTTTAGCGACGGCTGCCAGTTCGGCCATTTTCACGTCATCCAGCGCGGAAACGATCAACAGCACGCAATCAGCGCCCAGCGCACGGGCTTCGACGATCTGATAAGGATCGATCATGAAGTCCTTGCGAATCACCGGCAGCTTGCACGCCGCACGCGCCTGCTGCAGATAGATGTCGGCGCCCTGGAAGAAATCAACATCGGTCAGCACCGAGAGGCACGTTGCCCCGCCCTTCTCGTAGTCCCTGGCGATTTCGGCCGGCACGAAGTTCTCGCGAATCACGCCCTTGCTCGGCGAAGCCTTCTTGATTTCAGCAATCACCGCCGGGTGTTTGAGCTTGGCCTGGGCAATCAGCGCCTTGGCAAAACCACGCGGAGCATCGGCCACCCTGGCCAGTGCTTCCAGCTCGGCAAGCGTTACACGAGCGCTACGCTCAGCCACTTCCTCGACTTTGCGGGCGAGGATCTTCTCCAGAACCGTCGGTACACTCATGCCTCATTCTCCACTCTGAATACCGCGGTAAACGCACCCAATTCTTCAAGCTTTTCACGCGCAAGGCCGGTGTGCAGCGCGTCATGAGCCAGGGCAACGCCCTCTTTCAGGCTGACCGCATGATCAGCGGCGTACAACGCAGCACCGGCATTGAGCACAATCATTTCTGCAGCTTTCTGACCGTTCTCGGTTTTGCGGCGCCCCAAGGCATCGCGAATCAGTTCAAGCGAAGCCGCCGGGCTTTCCACCGCCAGGCCGTGCAGGCTCTGGCTCTTCATGCCCAAGTCTTCAGGCTCGACCCAATACTCGCTGATCTGGTCATTCTTCAATTCCGCGACAAAGGTTGGCGCCGCCAGACTGAACTCGTCCAGGCCATCCTTCGAATGCACCACCAGCACATGTTTGCTGCCCATGCGCTGCAAGACTTCGGCTAACGGTCGGCACAACGCCTGACTGAACACACCCACCACCTGATGTTTCACGCCGGCCGGATTCGTAAGCGGGCCGAGCATGTTGAACAGTGTACGCAGGCCGAGATCGCGGCGCGGGCCGGCAGCGTGTTTCATCGCACCATGGTGTGATTGGGCGAACATGAAGCCGATGCCGACATTGTCGATGCAACGTGCCACTTGAACCGGCGTCAGGTTCAGGTAGATCCCGGCCGCTTCCAGCAAGTCGGCACTGCCGCTTTTACCCGATACCGCTCGGTTACCGTGCTTGGCCACGGTGCAACCCGCCGCCGCCACCACGAACGAAGAAGCCGTCGAGACGTTGAAGATGTTTGCACCATCACCGCCGGTGCCGACGACATCGACAACACCGTCGAGGGTTTTCAGCTCGACCTTGTCCGCCAGCTCACGCATGACCGAAACGGCGCCGACGATCTCGTCGATGCTCTCGCTTTTCATGCGCATGGCCATCATGAAGGCGCCAATCTGCGCGTCTGTACATTGCCCGGTCATGATTTCGCGCATCACATCGCGCATTTCATCAGTGCTCAGGTCCAGATGGCCGACGATACGGCTCAGGGCAGTCTTGATATCCATGGAAAGTCCTTAGCGCGTGCCGCCGGTTTGTTTGAGGAAGTTGGCGAACAGCTCATGGCCCTGCTCGGTCAGGATTGACTCGGGGTGAAATTGCACCCCTTCGATGTTCAGTGTCTTGTGGCGCAGGCCCATGATTTCATCGACCGAGCCGTCTTCGAGCTGAGTCCAGGCGGTCAATTCCAGGCAATCGGGCAAGGTTTCACGCTTCACAATCAGCGAGTGATAGCGGGTGACCGTCAGCGGACGGTTCAGACCTTCGAACACGCCCTTGTCCTCGTGGAATACCGGGCTAGTCTTACCATGCATAACCTGGCGGGCGCGCACTACATCACCACCGAACGCCTGGCCGATGGATTGATGACCCAGGCAAACGCCGAGAATCGGCAGTTTGCCGGCGAAATACTTGATGGCTTCGATGGACACGCCGGCTTCGGTCGGGGTGCATGGACCGGGGGACACGACGATGCGCTCAGGCTTGAGTGCTTCGATTTCGGCGATGGTCAGCTCATCGTTGCGCACAACCTTGACCTCGGAGCCTAGCTCACCAAGGTACTGCACAACGTTGTAGGTAAAAGAGTCGTAGTTATCGATCATCAGCAACATGGTTTGAAACCTCTTGAATTCACTGACTTTTGAGACGGCCTTCGAATGATTTACCCGCAGTCTTGCAACGCTCGGTCAGTTGCTGGAATGGAACCGGCAAAAGCGGCATTTCATACGGGTAAAGAAGGCAAACAGGCACAGGTCCGGCCGGGCCGGCAGAGAAAGTTCAGGCGCGCCAACGCCAACGGGCGTGGGCCTTGATGACTTGATCCAAGAGTTTGCTGACGATCAACACGGGGAAGGTCTCATTCATACGTTCCCGCACAGTAACTTAGCTGAGCAGAGGGTGCAATATGGCGCGGAGCAAGCAATCGATGCGGCCTTTAGCCATAGCTAAAACGCGAAAGATTTTGGTACTGTCGTTCCGTTCACTACAACAATAAATAAATGGACTTGCTCATGATAAAACAGACGATGTTTGTACCGCTCGCCAGTTGTGTTCTTGCAATGGCCTGCGCCCAAGCCGTTGCGGCCCCCGCCCCCTATACGAAATTCATTGTCTTTGGCGACAGCCTGAACGATGCCGGGCAGTTCGCCGATCCGGGCGGCCCCGCCGGTTCGACGTTACGCTTCACCAACCGTGTCGGACCGACCTACATGGACGGTAGCGGCGAGGTAAAAGCCGCCAACTCGACGCAGTTGCTGGGGGGGAAACTGGGGTTTTCACCTGACCAGACTGCCGCTTCGACCTCGGCGGTCCGTGCCAGTGAAGGCCTGCCAGACGGCAACAACTGGGCCACGGGGGGCTTCCGTACCGATCAGATCCTCGACTCGATCACCACCACCTCGGACACCGGTGAGCGCAGTAGGCCCGGTTATCTGCCGAGCAACGGCTTTCGAGCAGACCCGAACGCGCTCTACTACCTCTCCGGTGGCGGCAACGATTTCCTCCAGGGCCGGGTAACGAGTCTTGATCTGGCCAATGCCGCAGCCGATCGACTGGTCAGCAGCGTGCAAACGCTGCAACAGGCCGGCGCCAAATACATCATGGTCTGGCTACTGCCTGATATCGGGCTGACCCCGGCGATCAATGGCAGCCCGTTGCAGGCCTTTACCTCCCAACTCAGCGCCCAGTTCAACACCGAACTGGTCAGCCAGTTGCAGCACGTCAATGCCGAAGTCATCCCGCTCAACATTCCGGCGCTGCTCAAAGAGACCTTCGCCAACCCGGCGCAATTTGGCCTGGCCACCGACCAGAATCTCACCGCGACCTGCTTCAGCGGTGACAGCTGTACGGAAAACGCCCGGTACGGGATCAACAGCGCCACGCCGGACCCGACCAAGCTGATCTACAACGACTCGGTGCACCCGACCGAAACCGGGCAACGCCTGATCGCCGATTACGCGTATTCCATACTGGCAGCCCCCTGGGAGCTGACGCTGTTACCGGAAATGGCCCACGCCACCCTGCGCGCGCATCAGGATGAACTGCGCAACCAATGGCAATCCGATTGGGAAAACTGGCAAAACGTCGGTCAGTGGCGCGCGATTGTCGCCGGTGGCGGTCAGCACCTGAATTTCGATGATCAGCGCAGCGCAGCCAGTGCCGATGGCAACGGCTACAACCTGAACATTGGCGGTAGCTACCGTCTCGACGAGGCCTGGCGTGTTGGCGTGGCTGCCGGTTTCTATCGTCAGAAGCTGGAAGCGGGCAACGACAACTCACAATACAAACTCAACACGTACATGGGTACGGCGTTCGCTCAATATCAGCAAAATCGCTGGTGGGCTGACGCGGCAATGACGGCTGGGCATCTGGACTACGACAGTCTCAAACGCAAGTTCGACCTGGGCGTCAACGAACGCGGTGAGAAAGGCAATACCAACGGCACTGTGCTGGCCATCACCGGCCGCCTGGGTTACGACATCGCGCAGCAGGCAAGCAGCCCGTGGCACTTGTCGCCATTCATCAGCGCCGACTACGCCAAGGTGCAAGTCGATGGTTACTCGGAGAACGGCAACGACTCCACGGCACTGACCTTCGGAGACCAGAAGCGCACCTCGAAGCGCCTCGGCGTCGGTTTGCAGGGCAAGTACCAAATCACCCCGCAGACTCAGGTGTTCGGCGAGTTCGCCCACGAACGCGAATATAAGGACGACACCCAGGACCTGACCATGAACCTCAACAGCCTGCCCGACAACCATTTCACCCTGCAGGGCTACACCCCGCAAACCAACCTGAACCGCCTGAACCTGGGCGTCAGCCAGAAGTTGACCCCAGACCTGGCGCTACGGGCCAGCTACAACATTCGCAAGGATGACGACTTCACCCAACAAGGCATCAACGTGGGTGTCAGTCTGGACTTCTAAACCGCAGGCCATAAAAAACGCGGCGCCTTCACAGGCGCCGCGTTTTTTTGGGTGCTCTCTGATGTGGCGAGCGAGCTTGCTCGCGCTCGGCTGCGAAGCAGTCGCCATGAAGGGGCCTGCTACGCAGGCCAGCGGGAGCAAGCTCCCTCGCCACAACAAGCTCCTTCGTTACAGCTCAGTCTTGCGGGGTTTGCTCGGCCAGGGCCACGGCGCGGAACATCGCGCGGCGCTTGTTCAGGGTTTCTTCCCATTCGAGCGCAGGTACCGAATCAGCCACGATGCCACCACCGGCCTGCACATGCAGTTCGCCGTTCTTGATTACTGCGGTGCGAATGGCAATCGCAGTGTCCATGTTGCCGTTCCAGGCGAAGTAACCGACCGCACCACCGTAGACGCCACGTTTGACCGGCTCCAGTTCGTCGATGATTTCCATCGCGCGAATCTTCGGCGCACCCGACAACGTACCTGCCGGCAGAATCGCCCGCAGTGCATCCATCGCGGTCAGGCCGGCTTTCAGCTGGCCGGTGACGTTGGAGACGATGTGCATCACGTTGGAATAACGCTCGATGACCATTTTCTCGGTGAGTTTCACCGAACCGATTTCCGACACGCGACCGGTGTCGTTGCGGCCGAGGTCGATCAGCATCAGGTGCTCGGCGATTTCCTTGTCGTCCGACAGCAGGTCTTCTTCAAGCGCCCGATCGGCTTCCTCGTTGGCTCCGCGTGGACGGGTGCCGGCGATCGGGCGCACGGTGATCAGGTTGTCTTCGACCCGCACCAGCACTTCCGGCGAACTGCCGACGACATGGAAGTCGCCAAAGTTGAAGAAGTACATATACGGCGTCGGGTTGAAGCAGCGCAACGCCCGGTAGAGATCGATCGGTGCGGCCTTGAAGTCGATGGACATCCGTTGCGACGGCACCACCTGCATGCAGTCACCCGCAAGGATGTATTCCTTGATGGTGTCCACCGCCCGCTCGTAATCGTCCTGGGTGAAACTGGAACGGAACACCGGATCAGCCGCTTGCTGCTTGCTGAAATCCAGGCCGCGGCGTGGGGTGATTGGCTGACGGAGTTTTTCCAGCAACTCTTCCAGACGCGCCTGACCTTGCTCGAAGGCGTTGTCCTGCGACGGGTCGGCCAGCACGATGGCGTGCATCTTGCCGGCCAGGTTGTCGAACACCACCACCGCATCGGAGACCATCAGCAGAATGTCCGGCACGCCCAGCGGATCCGGGTTCGGGCACTTGCCCAGACGCTTCTCCACGTAACGCACGCAGTCATAACCGAAGTAACCCACCAGGCCACCGTTGAAGCGAGGCAGTCCGGCTATGGTCGGCACGTTGTAGCGCGCCTTGAACGCTTCGACGAAAGCCAGCGGGTCTTCAACCTCGTGGCTTTCCACCTCGGCGCCATCGACGGTCACGCTGACGTGGTGATCATGCACCCGCAGCACCGTACGGCACGGCAGCCCGATGATCGAGTAACGGCCCCATTTCTCGCCGCCCTGCACCGACTCCAGCAAATAGGAGTTGGGCTCATCGGCCAGTTTCAGGTAGATCGACAGCGGCGTGTCGAAGTCGGCAAGGGTTTCGCAGGCAAGCGGGATGCGGTTGTAGCCGGCAGCGGCCAAACGCAGGAATTCTTCGCGGATCATGAGGTGCCTCGTGGCGTGAGGGTCTAACAGTCAAGTGTGCAAACGCGCCGGATAGCCGGCCAGGATCGAGTCAGGCGCGCCAACGCCAGCGGGCCAGGGCCTTGATGACTTTCATCCAGAGTTTGCGAGTGACCACCACGATGGAGTTTCCAGGAGGGGATTGAACAGCGTCGGGCAACGTTATCTCAGCGGCTGGATCCAGGCAACCGGGAATTAGCTTGCGCAGATCGTCAATCACCAGCGCCGGGGACTCTTCGGCAATCGGCCGGCCATGGTTATAGCCATAGCTCAGGGCTACGCACTTCACGCCGGCCGCCTTGGCCGCCAGCACGTCGCTGCGCGAGTCGCCGACAAACAACGATTGCGAGGCCGGTATGTTGGCCATCTTCATCACGAAAAACAGCGCCGCCGGGTCAGGCTTTTTCTGCGGCAGGGTGTCACCGCCGATGATCCAGCGGAAGTAGCGGCCGATCTTCATCTGATCGAGCAATGGCGCGACGAAGCGCTCCGGCTTATTGGTGATCAGCGCCATTTCGACGCCCTGCTTGTGCAGCCACTTCAGGGTATCGCGTACGCCAGGGTAGACCACCGTCAGTTCATGGCCCTCCGCGTAGGCTTCCATGAAGATCTCGAGCGCGTGCTCGGCCTCGACATCATCGACACTCGCGTGATCGATACTGCCCGCCAGTGCACGACGGACCAGCACCGGAGCACCGTTGCCCACCCATTCGCGCACCGCGTCAAGACCGGCCGGGGCACGCCCGAGTTTGAGCAGCATGTTATCCACAGCCACTGCGAGGTCCGGCACCGAATCGATCAATGTGCCATCCAGATCGAACATCACCAGCCGCGGCAGATGCCCCGGGAACAACTGCTCAAAACCACTCATGGGCGAGCCAGCGCCAGTTCGGAGCGCATCTTTTCAATCACTTCCTGGTAGTTCGGCGCGTTGAAGATGGCCGAACCGGCGACGAAGGTGTCAGCGCCAGCGGCGGCGATTTCGCGGATGTTGTTCACGTTCACGCCACCGTCGATTTCCAGACGAATGTCACGGCCCGAGGCATCGATCAGCGCGCGCGCTTCACGCAACTTGTCGAGGGTGCCGGGAATGAACTTCTGCCCGCCGAAGCCCGGGTTGACGCTCATCAGCAGGATCATGTCGACCTTGTCCATCACGTACTTGAGCACGTCCAGCGGGGTCGCCGGGTTGAACACCAGGCCTGCCTTGCAACCGCCTTCGCGGATCATTTGCAGGGAGCGGTCGACATGCAGCGTGGCTTCCGGGTGGAAGGTGATGTAGGTCGCGCCGGCGTCGATGAAGTCGCCAATGATGCGGTCTACCGGGCTGACCATCAGGTGTGCGTCAATCGGCGCGGTGATGCCGTACTTGCGCAGTGCCGAGCAAACCATCGGCCCGATGGTCAGGTTTGGCACGTAGTGGTTGTCCATGACATCGAAGTGAACGATGTCGGCGCCAGCGGCCAGAACGTTGTCTACTTCCTCGCCCAGACGGGCGAAATCAGCGGAGAGAATCGACGGAGCAATAGCGAAGGGCTGCATGACGCACCTTTTTTGAGCAGAATCACAATGGCGCGCATTGTATACCTCATGCTTTGGCGCGCGCACCGTGACTGCGATGATTGGGTCAGGCCCTAGTAGGCCGCTCGATAGATCTTCTCGATATCGGCGGTACTCAGTTTACGCGGGTTGTTGCGCATCAATCGCTCTATTCCCGCGGCCTCCACAGCCATCGCCGGGATTGCATCTTCCGGTATGCCAAGGCTGTGCAGGCCCTGGGGGATTTCCACTGCGGCACAGAGTCGCGCCATCGCCTCGACCGCTTTATCCGCCGCCTCCTCAGCGCTCAACTGCGCCGTTCTCACGCCAAGCGCCTCGGCGATATCCTGCATGCGTTCGATGCACGCCATTTTGTTCCAGGCCATGACATACGGAAGCAGCAAGGCGTTGCTGACACCGTGCGTCACGTTGAAGCGTCCGCCCAGCGGATACGCCAAGGCATGCACCGCGCCGACCCCGGCGTTACCGAACGCCATGCCGGCCATCAGGCTGGCGGTGGCCATGTCTTCACGGGCCTGCAGGTTCGAAGGATTGGTGTAGGCCTTGGGCAATGCCTTGATGATCAGCTTGATAGCGCCGATGGCCAGTGCGTCGGTGATCGGCGAGGCGTTGAGCGACAGGTAGGATTCGACGGCGTGCACCAGCGCATCGACACCACTGGAGGCCGTCACGCTACGCGGGCACGTCAGGGTCATTTGCGGACTGACCAGCGCCACGTCCGGCAACAGATAATCGCTGATGATGCCTTTTTTCAGCTGCGCGACCCTGTCGGACAGTATCGCCACGTTGGTGACTTCCGAACCGGTGCCGGCGGTGGTCGGAATCGCAATCAGCGGCGGGCCTTTGCGCGGCACCTGATCGATACCGAACAAGTCTTCGAGCGCACCGTGGTAACCGGCATAGGCTGCAACACTTTTGGCGATGTCGATGGCGCTGCCGCCGCCGAGTCCGATCAGGCCGTCATGCCCCCCTTCGCGGTAGACGCGCATGCAGTCTTCAACGATGGCGATTTCCGGATCGGGCAATACCCGATCGAAAATCTCGTAGGTGCGTCCACCCAGTTGCGCCAGCGCCAGCTCCACCGTGCCGGACTTGACCAGCGCGGCATCGGTGACGATCAGTGGGTTGTCGACATCCAGACGGGTCAGCTCGTCGGCCAATTGCTCGATGGCGCCTGCACCGGTGAGCAATTTGTGAGCGATTTTGAAAGAGGAAATACTCATGTGCGCAGCCTCTTATGAATAGGGGAGCTGGGCACAATAGTAGCTGGGGATTGGGGTTTGTCTGTTATTGCGCGAGCGAATGAGCAGACGCTCACAGAAATTCACCCTGTGGGAGCGAGCCTGCTCGCGATGACGGCCTGACATTCACTCTTGATGTCGACTGACAATTCGCTATCGCGAGCAGGCTCGCTCCCACAGTTGGTCGAGGCGTAGCGTTAAACCTGTGCGGTACGCAGTTTCTCGCTACGGCCACGCAGCCATTCCAGGGTCAGCAGCAGGAACACCGAGAAGGCGATCAGCAGCGTTGCGGCGGCGGCGATGGTCGGGCTGAGGTTTTCGCGGATGCCGCTGAACATCTGCCGTGGCAATGTCGCCTGTTGAGGGCCGGCAAGGAACAACGTGACCACCACCTCATCGAATGATGTCGCGAAGGCAAACAGCGCCCCGGAAATCACCCCCGGTGCAATCAACGGCAAGGTCACGCGGCGGAACGCCGTCAGTGGCGAAGCCCCCAGGCTGGCAGCCGCACGCACCAGGTTCTGGTTAAAACCTTGCAACGTCGCCGACACGGTAATGATCACGAACGGCACACCCAACACCGCATGCACGACGATCAGCGAGACAAAGCTGTTACCAAACCCCAGCGGAGCGAAAGCCAGGTAGCTGGCCACACCGATGATCACCACCGGCACCACCATCGGCGAAATCACCAGCGCCATCACCAGCGCCTTGCCGGGGAAGTCGCCACGGGTCAGGCCAATCGCCGCCAGCGTGCCGAAGACCATCGCCAGCACCGTCGCCGCCGGGGCGACGATCATGCTGTTCTTCAGCGAACGCATCCATTCGGCCGAGGCGAAGAAGTCCTGGTACCAGTGCAGCGAGAACCCTTGCAGCGGGTAGACCAGAAAACTCCCCGAGTTGAACGACAACGGGATGATCACCAGCACCGGCAGAATCAGGAACAACAGGATCAGCCCGCAGAGAATGCGCAAGCTGTAGAACCACACCCGCTCAATGGGTGACTTATAAGGACTCAGCATTTCGATTCTCCCCTTAGCTCAAGCGCAGGCGGCTCGCGCCCACCAGCCAGCTGTAAATCAGATAGAGCACGACGGTCGCCAACAGCAGCAGCCCACCGAGTGCGGTCGCCATGCCCCAGTTGATGCTGGTGTTGGTGTAGAAGGCGACGAAGTAACTGACCATCTGATCGTTCGGGCTGCCGAGCAGCGCCGGGGTGATGTAGTAACCAATCGCCAGGATGAACACCAACAGGCAACCGGCGCCAACACCGGCATAAGTCTGCGGGAAATACACCCGCCAGAAGCTGGCGAACGGATGGCAACCCAGGGAAATCGCCGCACGCATGTAGGTCGGCGAAATACCTTTCATCACGCTGTAGATCGGCAGAATCATGAACGGCAGCAGGATGTGCACCATCGAGATGTAAACACCGGTGCGGTTGAACACCAGTGCCAGCGGCTTATCGATGATGCCCATGGCCATCAACGCGCTGTTGATCAGCCCGCCCGATTGCAACAAGACAATCCACGCCGCCACCCGCACCAGAATCGAGGTCCAGAACGGCAACAGCACCAGAATCATCAGCAGATTGCTTTGACGTGACGGCAGGTTGGCCAGCAGATACGCCAACGGATAGGCCAGCACCAGGCAGATCGCGGTAATGACCAGGCCCATCCAGAAGGTCCGGGCAAAGATCTCGAGGTAGATCGCCTGATCGGGGGTCGCCGGGGCGATTTCGCCGAGGTCGTCGATCCGGTGGTCGACCGCCGCCAACAGGTAATACGGCGTGATGCTGCTGGTGTTGCGGCGTACCGCTTGCCAGTAGGCCGGGTCGCCCCAACGTTCATCCAGCGCTTCGAGTGCATCTTTATAGGAAGCCGGCTCGGTTTTGAACGGCAGCGCTCGCGCGGTTTTGGTCAGCAGGCTGCGATAGCCGGCCAGTTCCATATTCAGTCGCTTGGACAGATCGCCCAGGCTTTGATTCTTGCGGGCCTCAAGGAGGTCTTCGCTGGCAGCCTTGAAGACCGGATCCGCCGGCAAGCCTCGACCATCCCAGCTCGCAATGGCAGCCACGGTGCGCGGCATCCCGCCGACCACTTCGGGGTTACCGACACTTTTGTAGAGCAGCGCCACGATCGGCACCAGAAACACCAACAACAGAAACAGCACCAACGGCGCGATCAAGGCCTGGGCCTTCCAGCGGTTGACCCGCTCGGCATGCGCAAGGCGCTGCTTCAAGGTGCGATGGGTGCCCTCGTTCAGGGGAACGGCGATGGCCATGGCGAACTCCGAAATTCTTGGATCAATCGTTAATGTGGGAGCGAGCTTTGTGGCGAGCGAGCTTGCTCGCGCTGGGCTGCGAAGCGGCCCCAAAATTCTGTTAACAACCACCAATTTTGTGAGTGCTACGCACTCAAGCGGGAGCAAGCTCCCTCGCCACAACGCTCGCCCTCACAGGAGGGCGAGCCCTCTGCTTACTTCGCAGCCCACGAGTTGAAGCGCTGCTCCAGTTGCTCGCCGTTGTCAGCCCAGAAGCTGACGTCGATCTGCACCTGGTTGGCGATGTTTTCCGGGGTGGTCGGCATGTCTTTCAGAATGTCCTTGGACAACAGCGGTACGGCTTGGGTATTGGCCGGGCCGTAGGCGATGTTTTCCGAGTAGGTTTTCTGCTGTTGCGGCATGACCGAGTACGCGATGAATTTCTTCGCGGCGGCGGCACGGGTTTTATCCAGGCCTTTTGGAATCGCCCAGGCATCGAAGTCGTAGATGCCGCCGTTCCATACCACTTTCAGGTTGCTTTCTTTCTGCACGGCAGCGATCCGGCCGTTGTAGGCCGAGCTCATGACCACGTCACCGGAAGCCAGGTACTGCGGCGGCTGAGCGCCGGCTTCCCACCATTGAATGCTTGGCTTGAGCTCATCGAGCTTCTTGAACGCGCGGTCCTGACCGTCCTTGCTGGCCAGCACTTTGTAGACGTCTTTCGGCGCAACGCCGTCGGCCATCAATGCGAATTCCAGGGTGTACTTGGCGCCTTTACGCAGGCCACGTTTACCCGGGAATTTCTTGGTGTCCCAGAAATCCACCCAACTGGTCGGTGCGCTTGCCAGTTTGTCGGCGTTGTAGGCCAACACGGTCGACCACACGAAGAAGCCCACGCCGCATGGCTGGATGGCACCCTTCACGTAGTCTTCGGACTTGCCGAACAGTGCCGGGTCAAGCGGCTCGAACATGTCTTCGTCGCAACCACGGGACAGTTCTGGCGATTCAACCTCTACCAGATCCCAGGACACGCTCTTGGTGTCGACCATGGCCTTGACCTTGGCCATCTCACCGTTGTATTCACCGGCGACAATCTTGCCGTTGCCCGCGGCTTCCCACGGTGCGTAGAAGGCCTTGACCTGCGCCGCCTTGTTCGCGCCGCCAAATGACACCACGGTCAGGTCGGGGCCGGCCATTGCATGGGCCGCGCCCATCATGCCCAGTGCCAGTGCTGTGAGTTTCAGGGATCTCAACATTTATTGTTCTCTCCACGTGCGGTTGGTGTTGGTGAAGCCGGGGCGATCAGTTCGCCTCTAGAAGTGGGTCGAGCGCGCGAACGTGTTCGACCTGCCAGCCAAGCGGTACTACGTCTCCGACCGCCAGCGCCGGATCGAGCTCGGCGATCGGCTGTTTCACGAAGAAGTCGGTCTTGCCGCAGACTTCCAGGCGAACACGGACGTGGTCGCCCAGATAGATGAATTCCGCCACCCTTCCCGAGAAGCGGTTGACGCACGATTCGCTGGAACCATTGAGGCTCACGCGCTCCGGACGAATGGACAGCGTCACTGGCTCGCCGGTCTTGCCGACATTCACGGCCAGCGCTTCGACCTTTTCACCACGCCCCAGCTCAACCACGCAGCGGTCACCGGTGTGGCTGTGCAAACGGCCGTTGAGACGGTTGTTCTCGCCAATGAAGTTGGCGACGAAGGTATTTTTCGGCTTTTCATAGAGCTCGCGCGGTGGCGCGATCTGCTGGATTTCGCCTTGATGGAAGACCGCCACGCGATCGGACATGGTCAGGGCTTCACCCTGGTCGTGAGTCACGTAGACCACGGTCACGCCGAGGCGCTGGTGCAGGTGCTTGATCTCCATCTGCATGTGTTCACGCAGTTGTTTATCCAGTGCCCCCAGCGGTTCGTCCATCAGCACCAGTTGTGGTTCGAACACCAGCGCCCGGGCCAGCGCCACGCGCTGTTGCTGACCACCGGAAAGCTGTGCCGGATAACGCTGGGCGAACGCTTCAAGCTGAACCATGCTCAGCACGCGCTTGACCCGGTCACTGACGTCACTTTTGTTCAGACCACGGACGGTCAGCGGGAACGCGAGGTTCTCGGCCACCGTCATGTGCGGGAACAAGGCATAGTTCTGGAACACCATGCCGATGTCGCGCTTGTGCGGCGGCACGTTGTTGATCGAACGTCCGGCCAACAGGATTTCGCCGGCGGTCGGCGTTTCGAAACCGGCGAGCATCATCAGACTGGTGGTCTTGCCGGAGCCGGACGGCCCGAGCAAGGTGAGGAATTCGCCTTTGCGAATTTCCAGGTTGAGGTCTTTGACGATCAGGTTCTCGCCGTCGTAGCTCTTTTGCACTCCACGAAAGCTGACCAGAACATCATTCGTTCCAGCGCTTGAATTGACCTCGCTCATACCCGCACCTTTGTATTCTTTATATGTAGGACTGCTGAGGACTAAGCCTAGTGGAGCCTGGAGACCGCGCAAATCGGGACGCAGGAGAGAATCGCCTCAGCCGGATGGAAGGTTGGCTGTAGGGATTCCCCTACAAGGATGGCGGGTTTTGGCATATGCAGCGGCATGCTGTTAGCTGCAAGCCGCAAGAGTCGGCAAAGACGGTCTTGAGAGATGTCGTAAATGGATATGCGTACGCGATCTCTGTGGGAGCGAGCCTGCTCGCGATAGCGGTGGGTCAGTCGACATCGATGCTGAATGACATGCCCTCATCGCGAGCAGGCTCGCTCCCACAGGGTATAGCGGTGTTCTTCAGAGGAGCTTGTGTTCCATCGCGTACTTCACCAGTTCGGCGAGGGAGGTGATGTTGAGTTTCTGCATCAGCCGCGCCTTGTGGGTGCTGATGGTTTTGCTGCTCAACGCCAGTTGCTGGGCGATCTCATTGACGTTGGCGCCCTGGGCCAGGCGCTCGAACACCGAAAACTCGCGCTCCGAGAGCAATGAATGCAGCGGCCGCGAATCCGTCAGGCCGACTTCGAAGACCATTCGGTCCGCCAGTTCCGGATCGATGTAACGCCCACCCGCCGCGACTTTGCGGATCGCCGTCAGCAGCAACGCCGGATCACTGTCCTTGGTGGCATAACCGGCAGCGCCGACCTTCAGTGCACGAGCCGCCATTTGCGCCTCGTCATGCATCGACAGCACCAGGATCGCCGGCGGATTGTTCAGTGCGCGAATCCGTGGAATCGCCTCCAGCCCGTTGACCCCGGGCATGGAGATATCCAGCAACACCACCTCGCAGGGAACGTGGCGCAAGGTCTCGAGCAGTTGCTCACCATTGCTCGCCTCCCCCACCACCAGCAAATCCTTGGCGAGGCCGATCAACTGTTTGATGCCTTCACGGACGATGGTGTGGTCTTCGGCTACCAGTACACGGATCACGTTTTTCTCCATTCTTCTTATTCAGAGCCAAGATCAATCATCAGGCCTCATCCAGCGGCACACACACGCACAGGGTGGTGCCCTCGCCCGGCTCACTCTCCAGCGACAACTGGCCGCCCATGATCAGCACCCGCTCACGCATGCCGACCACCCCAAAGGAAGTCGGCTTACCCTCGGGGGCGACAAAACCTACGCCGTCATCGCTGACCGTCAGGCACAACTCATCGCCTTCCAGCGCCAGTGTCAATTCAACAGTATGCGCCTGTGCATGGCGCATGACATTGGTCAGCGCCTCCTGAAGTATCCGGAACAGGCCGATCGCCTTGGCGTCGCTGAGGGTCGGCAGGTTATCCGGGACTTGCACCAGACACGGGATCTGCGTGCGCGCTTCGAAACGCCGGGCCTGCCACTCGATGGCCGACGCGATCCCGGCGTCGAGAATCGGCGGGCGCAAGGCCGTGGCCACGTCCCGCACCAGCTGGAACAGTTGGGCGATCAGGCGCTTCATGCTGTTGAGACGCTCACTCAAGCCCGGATCGAGTTCGGCGTAGGCCAGTTCGCACATCGAGGTTTCCAGCTTCAGCACCGTCAGCATCTGCCCCAACTCATCGTGGACTTCCCGGGCAATCCGGGCCTTTTCCTCTTCCCGAACGCTTTCCAGGTGCGCAGACAGTTCACGCAACTGCTCGCGGGAGCTCGCCAGCTCCAGCTCGATACGCTTGCTCTCGCTGATATCCCAGACAATCCCGTCCCAGACGAATGCACCATCGTCGAGCCGACGCGTGATGGCCTTGATCTCGGCCCATCGCTCCTCGCCCTGGCGAGTGAGAATCCGGCCTTGCCACGACCAGTCACTGTCGGTGTCCAGTGCGTGATCCTGGGTCTGGTGATAACTCGCCTTGTCATCCGGATGCACCAGACTGCGCAGGCCCATGTCGCGACGGCTCAAGGTTGCCGGTGAATAGCCCACCAGGCTCTCGCTGCCTTCGCTGATGTAGGCAAAATCGATTTGCCCGGTCACCGGTGCCCGCTCAAGGCGAAAGACCAGGCCTGGCACGTTGGCAGCAATCCCCTGCAACCGTGCTTCGCTTTCCTGCAAGGCTGCCAGTGCCCGACGGCGCTCGGTGACGTCGTTGAGGTAAACCACCAGATATTCGCTGTCGCGAAACCGCAGGAAACTCAACGACACGTCGGCCGGGAGAATACTGCCATCGGCGCGCACGCAGTTGGTTTCGAAACTTTGTGGCGCGTCCTCGCTGGCCCGGGCACTCCTCCATAGACTCAACCAACGGTCCATGTGCAACCCGGGCTCGAAGTCGATCAGTGGCCGATCAATGACGCCACCCGGCGCATAACCGAGCATCGCCTCCGCCGCACGGTTGGCGTAACGCACATGACTGTCCCAATTGACCCAGAGGATCCCGACCGTGCTTTGATCAATCGAAAACTGCGTCAGGCGCAGCGCTTCTTCGCTGGCCTCGCGCAGGGCAATGTCTTCGCGGGCCGCCAGTAAACGCTGCTCGAGGGTCTGTTGCTGACGACGCTGCCACAGCACGATGGCCATGCTGCTGAGGAACAACACGGCCAACAACAGGCAAAGGTTTTGCCAGAACCCCGGCGACTCGGCCAGGCGCGGGTATTTGGGTTGCAGCCAGCGCGCGTGCAGTTGCTCAAGGTCCTTGGCCGGGATGACATGCAAGGCACTTTCGACGATGCCGGCCAACTCCGGCCAGTCGCGGCGAGTCGCCACCCGCAGCAATTGCGGCAGGCCGATATCGCCGACCACCACCAACCCGGAGAATTCGGGTTCAGTCGACAAACGGCTGAGTTGGGCTTCATCGACGACGGCGTAGCGGGCCTGTTGAGCCAGCAGCAGTTGCAGGGCCTCACGCTCCATCGGCACGCCTTGCAAGTTGAGATTGCCGTAAGTGTTGCGTAGATAGTCGGCAATCGCACTAGGCATGCGTACAGCGACCCGCGATTGGCTGTCGAGCTTTTCCAGTTCGATAGCGCCGGCGCCCTTCTGCTCGCCGACCACCAGTTGCGGGACACGCATATACGGGTCGCTGAATTGCCACAGACGCAAGCCGGCGGGGGTTTGGATCATGCCCGGCGCGAGATCGACTTCACCTTCGCGCACCGCTTCTTCCAGTTGTGCCACATCAGGAAAGTTGCGCCACGAGAACTCGATATTCAACGAGCGGGCCAGCCACTGCATCAGTTCGATATTGGCTCCGGACAACCGCTGCAAGCGCCGGTCGTACTGTGCAAAAGGCGCTTGCAGCACCACACCCACGCGCAGCTCGTTGTGTTCAGCAAGCCACTGGCGCTGCTCGACGCTCAACGGTGCCCTATGCGCAGGCAACGCCGGTGCCGCCCATGCCATCAAGGGAAGCCAGCAACAGCCGATAACCAACAGGCAGCGAAAACGCATCATCCGAAATCTCACACACTGACAAATACTGACCAACCCATTAGGCTGCCGGGATTACTTCTGGCCTGGAATATCCGATGCCCCCTGTCTACCGCTTGGCACTGCCAGCATTGTGCCTGTCGCTGATCCTGCCTTGTGCCTTTTCAGCTCAGGCTGCCGCCCCGGCATCCGCTGCCGCGGAAAAACCCGCCGAAGTAAAACCGGCCGAACGCCAGCCTCTGCCAGAGCGTAGCCAGGAAGAAGCCGTCGCTCTCGAACGAACGGTTCCCGCGCAAGAGCAACAGTCATTGCAGGCTGGCAGTGACAGCTTTCTCGCGCTGTGGAAACCGGCCAACACCAGCACCCCCAAAGGTGCGGTGATTATCATCCCCGGTGCTGGAGAAACCGCTGACTGGCCTCAAGCGATCAGTCCTTTGCGGCAAAAACTGCCCGATGCCGACTGGGGTAGCCTGAGTCTTACTCTGCCGGACCTGCAAAGCAATGCCCCGCAAGCGCGTGTCGTCAACGTCGCACCCGCGCCGGCCAAAACCGAGGCAGGCAGCAAAGACGCCAGCACCGCGCCCCCCATCGAGCAAGTGGCCGGCGGTGAAGGGGATATCGCCGATCGCGCAGTTGCCGAGACCAGCGAAGAGCAAGCCAAGGCTGACGCCGAGCGGATCTACGCCCGGATCGACGCAGCCATTGCGTTCGCCGAACAACAAAATGCTCACAGCATCGTCTTGCTCGGTCACGGTACGGGGGCTTATTGGGCTGCTCGCTACCTGAGTGAAAAACAGCCATCGCGCATCGAGAAGTTCGTGATGGTTGCCGCACAGACACCCGTGACTGCGAAGCCCGGACTGGCGGAATTGACCACCACCTTGAAGCTGGCGACCTTCGACATCTACTACAAGGACAAGGTGCTGGTGCAGAGCGCTGCCCTGGAGCGTTTGCAGGCCAGCAAACGCCTGAAGGCCTCGACGTTCAGTCAGCTGGCGCTCAAGACGTTGCCGGGTAATAGTGCTGCCGAACAGGAGCAATTGTTCCGCCGTGTGCGCGGTTGGTTGAATCCGCAGAACACCGGGAGTTGATCGGCGGATACAGATTTATCGTCTGACCTATAACTGTGGCGAGGGAGCTTGCTCCCGCTCGACTGCGCAGCCGTCGCAAACTCTGCGCATTGGGTATCCCTGACGGAATGCGGTGGTCGTTTTGGGGCCGCTTCGCGCCCCAGCGGGAGCAAGCTCCCTCGCCACAGGGTTTTCCCTCCATTAGCCGTTAACGAAAATTCCGTCGCTCGCGAATCAACGTATAGGCGCTGTGCAACTCGCGAGTCTTGTCGGTCGCTTCGCGCACCTGGGAAGGTGTCGCCCCCGTGCCGGCAATCTTGTCCGGGTGATGGCGACTGAGCAAACGTCGATACGCACGCTTGATTTGCGACGGCTCGCTGGTGGCAGACACCCCGAGCAGCCGCAACGCCTCCTGATACGCCACCGCGCTGTTAACCAGAGTCTTCTTTTGTGGCTCGTAATCGCTGGCCAGGGCCTGCACCTGCTCCGGCGTCCAGCCCAGCCACTTACCCCACTGCGAAATCAGCTCACGCTCGGCGCTTCCGGCACGCCCGTCGGCCCAGACCATCCGCCAACAGGCGCGCAACACACCTTCGGCGGCATGCGGCTGCGTGCTTAAACGGCGCAGGTAGCCGCGCAAGTGATCATGCCCCGACTTGCCACGATTGAACGCCGCAATTGCACGTTTCTGCGCCGATTCGCTCATGTCCAGCGAACGCATTTCCTGACGCGCCTGGTGGATATGACCATCCACCACCCGGCCATCGCTCTTGGCCAGGCGTCCCAGCAATACAAACAGTAATTCATCGTTACGCAACATCGGCCGACCACCGAGTCGCTCACGCAACTGCCCGAGGCTTTGCAGCTGCAAGCGCCGGTCCAGCGCCTGCCCCAACAATGCACCGAGTATGGCCCCCGGAATGCTGGCTATGGCAAAGCCCGCTCCGGCTCCGATCAGAGTCCCTGGCCACAACATATCAGTAGCTCGCTTCTATCAAGTGTTCAACTTCGGCCAGACGTTCGTGAGTGCCGACATCTACCCAATGCCCCAGCAGGCGCTCGCCGCTCACCTGCCCTTGCGCCATGGCATCGCGCAACAGCGGGGCCAGCTTGAAGGCACCGTCCGCGCACGCAGCGAAGAGCTTCGGATGCAGCACCGCGATGCCACTGTAGGTGAGCGTTTGCGCACCTGGCTGGCCGTCGCGCACCTGGCCGTCGACCAGGCTGAAATCACCGGTCGGGTGGTGCGCCGGGTTATCGGCAAGCACCAGGTGGGCCAGGCCCGCTATAGGTTGACGCAGAGAAGTGAAGTCGTAATCGGTCCAGATATCACCGTTGACCACCACAAAGGCGTCATCCCCCAGGAGCGGCAAGGCGCGGAAGATCCCGCCGCCCGTCTCCAGCGGTTCACCTTCCGGCGAGTACTGGATGCTCAGGCCATAACGCGATCCATCGCCCAGGTAATCTTCGATCTGCTGTCCCAGCCAGGCGTGATTGATCACCACCTCGCTGAAACCTGCCGCCGCCAGCGCTCGCAGGTGGTACTCGATCAGCGGCACTCCGCCAACGCGCACCAGCGGCTTGGGTGTGGTCAGGGTCAGCGGGCGCATGCGCTCGCCTTTACCAGCTGCCAGAATCATTGCCTTCATGCAGTCACTCCGACGGACTGGCGCAGACTGGCCAGCAACACATCCAGTTCCACCAGCTCAGGACGACGAGCAACCACTGCGTCTATATAAGCAAAGAAGCGCGGCACATCGCCGAGGTAACGCGGCTTGCCGTCGCGGTGGCAGATGCGGGCGAAAATGCCGATCACTTTCAGGTGACGCTGCACCCCCATCAGGTCACTGGCACGCAGGAAGTCTTCGAAATCGGGCTGAACCGGAATACCGAGCGCAGCCGCTTGTTGCCAGTAGTCCGCCAGCCAACCGAGCACACGCTCCTCGGGCCAGCTGAGGAAGGCGTCCTTGAACAGGCACGTCACGTCATAAGTCACCGGCCCGTACACCGCGTCCTGGAAATCCAGCACGCCGGGGTTAGGCTCGCTGAGCATCAGGTTGCGTGGCATGTAGTCGCGATGCACCAGCACTTTGGGCTGGGCCAGGGCACTGTCGATCAGTTTGTCACTGACTTGCTGCCAGAGCATTTGCTGCGCCGGATCGAACTCGATGCCCAGCTCGCGCTTCACGTACCACTCCGGGAACAGTTCCAGCTCACGGCGCAACAGTGCCACGTCATAGCTGGGCAGTGGCGCATCCATCGGCAACTGCTGAAAAGCCAGCAACGCTTGCAAGGCATCCTTGAACAAATCGTCGGCATTTTCGCTGTCGATCACATCCAGATAGGTCTTGTTGCCCAGGTCATTGAGCAAAAGAAAACCGCGTTCAAGGTCTTGTGCGTAGATTTTCGGCACGTTAATTCCGGATTTCGCCAGTAAAAAGGCGATATCCACGAACGGTTTACAGTTTTCCTGGGGCGGCGGAGCATCCATCACGACGAAGCTTCTACCGTCACCTTCCCAACGGAAATAACGGCGGAAACTCGCGTCGCTACTGGCCGCAGTCAACGTGGCCGGGGGCACGGCACCCCATCCTTGCGCGGCAAACAGCGGTGCCAATTGCTCATCAAGCCAAACTTTCAGGTGTTGCAGGCGTACATCTTGGTCAGGCATTACAAGGGTCTCCGACGGCGCTAGCCGTCAAGCGGGTCATGCTTTATTATCCAGCATCTTTTTCAGACCATCGAGAGGCGTGCGGCCCACACCGCGGGCAGATGGCACGCAGGAAGCCCGGACTAATAAGATGGCATTGAAATCCCCCGCGTTTCGTAAAAAATTTCCGTTGTTGGTTACCGGCAGTTTGCTGGCCCTGCAACCTCTAGCCACTTCGTTCGTGGTCGCCGCGGAACAGTATGACTGCTCAGTCTCTGCTTCGGGTTCCTGGGACTGCGCGCCAAAAGCCAACGCAGCCCAATTACCACCGCGCCCTGTACATGAGGGTAGCGCGGTCAGTTCGGGCAACGAGTCAACAGCCGAGAGCAGCACTGCAGGTGGCGAAACCGCCAACAAGCCTGTGCTGGTCACCGAAGCCAAGGGCCGCGCCCTGAAGTCGCGTAGCGCCGACTACAGTCACCTCGACTGGGTCCCGCGTGAGAAGCTCACCGCTGCCCAATTGGCCGAAACAGGTCCTTATTGCTCTGGTTCCTATATCGAACCAATTCGTCCTGGCATGAATGACACGACGAATAAAAGTGACGCCCCGACGTTTATCGGCGCCAAAGCCTCCCGCTACCAGCAGGAAGAACAGGTGGCGACCCTCGCCGGTGACGTGGTCATGCGTCAGGGCAGCATGCAGATCGAGTCCGATGAGGCCAGCCTGCATCAAGCCGAAAACCGTGGCGAGCTGAGTGGTAACGTTCGCGTGCGCGACAACGGTGCACTGATCGTCGGCGACCACGCTGACGTGCAGCTCGATACCGGTGAAGCCCAGGTCGACAACGCCGAATACGTGATGCACAAATCCCGTGTCCGCGGCAGCGCGCTGTATGCGAAACGCGCCGAGAACGCGATCATCCGCCTCAAGGATGGTACGTACACCACGTGTGAACCGAACAGCAACGCCTGGCAGCTCAAGGGCAACAACATCACCTTGAACCCGGCGACCGGCTTCGGTACCGGGACCAACGTGACGCTGCGGGTCAAGGACATTCCGGTGTTCTACACACCGTATATCTATTTCCCGATCGATGACCGTCGCCAGTCCGGCTTCCTGCCGCCAAGCTTCGGCACCAGCACCAAAACCGGCTTCATGCTGGTCACACCGTATTACTTCAACCTGGCACCGAACTACGATGCCACGTTGTATCCGCGCTACATGAGCAAGCGCGGCCTGTTGATGGAAAGCGAGTTCCGCTACCTGACCAAGTCCAGCGAAGGTCAGTTCGGCGCCTCGTACCTCAACGATGACGACACCGAACGCAGCAAGCAGACCGACTACGAAAAAACCCGCTACCTGCTCAACTGGCAGCACAAGGGCGGGCTGGATTCGCGGGTAATGACCGAGGTCGACTACACCAAAATCAGCGACCCGTATTACTTCCAGGATCTGCAAAGCGATCAGATAGGTGTTCAAAGCCGCGACTTCGTGAATCAGCAAGGTGCGGTCACCTACCGGGGCGATACCTACTCCGCCCGCGTGAACGCACAGGCATATCAGCTGGCAACGATCTCCAACATTACGCCCTACAACCGCCTGCCGCAGATCACCTTCAATGGTTTCCTGCCGCAACATCCTGGCGGCCTGGACATGACCTACAACACCGAACTGGTGCGATTTGACCGGAACCTGAGAACCGGCAACTTCACTGACGAAAATGGTATCCAGTCACCTTTCCTGGATACCAACGTTCAAGGCCTGGCACGTGCCACCGGTGATCGCCTGAACCTCGCACCGGCAATCAGCCTGCCGATGAACTGGACTTACGGTTTCCTGAAGCCGTCGCTCAAGTATCAGTACACCCAATATGACCTGGACCTCGACGGTACCGGCAAGAGCCAGATCGCTGCGCAAGGCGCGGATGCGGATCGCCTGAATGGCACCTACAGTCGCAATCAGAGTCGCGGTGTTCCAATCGCGAGTATCGACAGCGGCCTGTACTTCGACCGTAACACCCAATGGTTCGGCAAGAACTACCGCCAGACTCTGGAACCTCGTCTGTACTACCTTTATGTACCCGAGAAAGACCAGTCTGATATCCCGGTATTCGACACCAGCGAAAGCACGTTCAACTACGCCTCGCTGTTCCGCGACAACCGCTTCACCGGCTCCGACCGTGTCGGCGACGAAAACAAACTGTCGCTGGGCGTAACCAACCGCTGGATCGAAGACAACGGTTTCGAACGTCAACGCATCAGCGTTGGCCAGGCCATGTACTTCAAGGACCGCGAAGTCCAGTTGCCGGGTATCGATGCAAAAACCCGCGCCGATGCGCACTCCAACGTCTCGCCGTACGCCCTGGAGTACGAATATCGCTGGAACCGCGATTGGCGTACCACGGCTGACTACAACTGGGACCCGGACAGCCGCAAACCCCGCTCGGGCAGCGCGATGTTCCACTACCAGCCGGAAGACAATCCGAACAAGGTCATCAACGCCGGTTATCGCTATCGCAATGACCAGGTCCGTTATGACCAGACCACTGGTAAGTGGGCAGTGGGTGGCGGCGACTATGGCACCCCTGGCACGCCTGGTTTCGTGAAGGATTACTACAAGATCAAACAGCACGACTTCTCGGTGATCTGGCCAATCGTGCCGCAATGGAATGCCATCAGTCGCTGGCAGTACGATTACAACCGCAATCGGACCCTGGAAGCCTTCGGTGGTTTCGAGTACGACAACTGCTGCTGGAAACTGCGCCTGATCAACCGTTACTGGGTTTCATATGACGAGTTCAGTCAAGAAGCTCCGCAAAACGAAAAAGGCGACCATGGCCTCTTCCTCCAAATTGTTCTGAAAGGTCTCGGTGGCGTTACTGGCGCCAAGGTAGAGAGCTTCCTCGACAAAGGCATTCAAGGTTATCGTGAACGTGAAGACCAAGCTTTCTGATTGTCTGCGCCCGCTGATGCTGGGCGCGCTGTTCCTGGGTACCGCGGCTAGCGCCGCGGTACAGTCCATCGACAAAGTGGTCGCTATCGTCGACAACGACGTGATCATGCAGAGCCAGCTGGACCAGCGGGTTCATGAAGTTCAGCAAACCATCGCCAAGCGCGGCGGCGGAACACCGCCAGTCAGCGCGCTGGAACAACAGGTGCTCGAACGCCTGATCGTCGAAAACCTGCAGCTGCAGATTGGCGAGCGTTCCGGCATCCGCATTACCGATGAAGAACTGAACCAGGCCGTTGGCACCATTGCCCAGCGCAACAACATGACGGTGGATCAGTTCCGTGCGGCACTGACTCACGATGGCCTGTCTTACAACGACGCCCGTGACCAGATCCGTCGCGAGATGATCATCAGCCGCGTCCGTCAGCGTCGTGTGGCCGAACGAATTCAGGTGTCCGAACAGGAAGTGAAAAACTTCCTCGCCTCCGACCTGGGCAAAGTGCAACTCTCTGAAGAACTGCACCTGGCCAACATCCTGATCCCGACCCCGGAAAGCGCCAATTCGGAAGCGATCCAGACCGCTGCGCGTCAGGCCATGGAGATTTATCAACAACTCAAGCAGGGTGCTGATTTCTCTCAACTGGCCATCGCCAAATCCGCAAGCGACAACGCACTGGAAGGCGGCGACATGGGCTGGCGTAAAGCCGCTCAACTGCCACCTCCGTTCGACCGCGAGCTGAGCGCGATGTCAGTGGGTGAAGTCACCCAACCGGCACGTACACCGGGCGGTTTCATCATCCTCAAAGTGCTGGAAAAACGCGGCGGCGGCAATCAGGTGCGTGACGAAGTACACGTTCGCCACATTCTGGTCAAACCAAGCCCGATCCGCGACGAAGAAAAAACCAAGGCTCTGGCTCAATCGCTCTACACCCGTATTTCTGCGGGCGAAGACTTCGCTGAACTGGCGAAAAGCTACTCGGAAGACCCGGGTTCTGCCCTTAACGGCGGCGACCTCAACTGGATCGACCCGAACGCGCTGGTACCGGAATTCCGCGAAGTCATGGCCAAGACTCAACAAGGTCAGCTGTCCAAGCCGTTCAAGACTCAATATGGCTGGCACGTTCTGGAAGTCCTTGGCCGCCGCGCCACCGACAGCACCAGCCAGGCGCGTGAACAGCAGGCCATGACCGTACTGCGTAACCGCAAATACGACGAAGAGCTGCAAACCTGGTTGCGTCAGATCCGTGACGAAGCCTACGTTGAAATCAAGCTCCCTGGCGTCGACCAGGCGGCGAAGTGAGCCCCAAGCGTTTCGCGCTGACACCCGGCGAGCCGGCCGGCATAGGTCCCGACCTGTGCCTGCTACTCGCCTCGCAAGCCCAGCCACATCCCCTGATTGCCATTACCAGCCGCGACCTGCTCCTTGAGCGGGCCGCGCAGCTGGGCGTGGTTGTCGATTTGCTGCCGGTAACACCGGACAACTGGCCGGACGTTCCCGCTCCGGCCAACAGCCTGTATGTCTGGGATACGCAGCTCAGCGCACCGGTTACCGCCGGACAACTGGACAAGGCCAATGCCGCCTTTGTCCTGGAAACCCTGACCCGCGCAGGCGTTGGCTGCCTGGACGGGCACTTCGCCGGAATGATCACCGCCCCTGTGCACAAGGGCGTGATCAATGAGTCGGGCATTGCCTTCTCCGGCCACACCGAGTTCCTCGCAGACCTGACTCACACCCCCCAAGTGGTGATGATGCTTGCCACCCGCGGTTTACGGGTCGCGCTGGTTACCACGCACCTGCCGTTACGGGAGATTGCCGACGCAATCACCCCTGAACGCCTGGAGCGGGTCACACGGATTCTGCACACCGACCTGCAACAAAAGTTCGGCATCGCCCAGCCGCGCATCCTCGTTTGCGGGCTCAACCCGCATGCCGGCGAAGGCGGACACCTGGGCCACGAAGAAATCGACATCATTGAACCAACCCTGGAGCGTCTGCGCACCGAAGGCATGGACCTGCGCGGTCCCCTGCCCGCCGACACTCTGTTTACCCCCAAATATCTGGAGCACTGCGACGCGGTGCTGGCGATGTACCACGACCAGGGCCTGCCCGTGCTGAAATACAAAGGCTTCGGCGCGGCAGTCAACGTGACCCTCGGCTTGCCGATCATCCGCACCTCAGTCGACCACGGCACCGCCCTGGACCTGGCTGGCAGCGGAAAAATCGACACCGGCAGCCTGCAAGTCGCCCTGGAAACCGCCTACCAGATGGCCGAGACCCGTTTATGACCGAGCATTACCAACACCGGGCGCGCAAGCGTTTCGGCCAGAACTTCCTGCACGATGCCGGCGTTATCGACCGCATCCTGCGCTCCATACACGCCAAAGCAGAAGACCGCCTGCTGGAAATCGGCCCGGGCCAGGGGGCGCTCACCGAAGGCCTGCTCAACAGCGGTGCCCAACTGGACGTGGTTGAACTGGACAAGGACCTGATCCCGATCCTCAACCAGCAATTTGCCGGCAAGGACAATTTCCATCTGCACCAGGGCGATGCGCTGAAGTTCGACTTCAACAGCCTGAATGCCGCCCCCAACAGTCTGCGCGTCGTCGGTAACCTGCCATACAACATCTCCACGCCGCTGATTTTCCACCTGTTGAACAACGCAGGCATCATCCGCGACATGCACTTCATGCTGCAAAAGGAAGTGGTCGAGCGTCTGGCCGCGGGTCCTGGCGGTGGCGATTGGGGCCGTCTGTCGATCATGGTTCAGTACCACTGCCGGGTCGAACACCTGTTCAACGTCGGCCCTGGCGCCTTCAACCCGCCACCAAAAGTCGACTCGGCGATCGTCCGCCTGGTACCGCACGCCGTGCTGCCGCACCCGGCCAAAGATCATCGTTTGCTGGAGCGCGTCGTTCGCGAAGCCTTCAACCAGCGCCGCAAAACCCTGCGCAACACCCTCAAGGCCCTGCTGAGCAATGCTGAAATCGAAGCCGCCGGCGTCGATGGCAGCCTGCGCCCGGAGCAGCTCGATCTGGCGGCCTTCGTTCGTCTGGCTGACAAGCTCAGCGAACAAGTCGTCGAGCAGCCTGCCGACATCTGACAGGCCGGAAGCGTTATCGGGTAGGACACCAGCCTTCCAGTCTGGTTTACTACCCGGTACCTGGCCTAGACTGACCTCAATCAGTTACGCGCCCCGCTTTGCTTTTAAGGCCTCTTGCATGTCCGATCCTCGTTATCAGGTCGACGTCAGCGTCGTCACCCACTATCTGGCAGAACAATCGCAACCCGAGCAGAACCGCTTTGCCTTTGCCTACACCATTACCGTACGGAACAATGGCCTAGTACCGGCCAGGTTGCTCTCGCGGCACTGGGTGATTACCGATGGCGACGGCCATGTCGAAGAGGTTCGCGGCGCAGGCGTGGTGGGTCAGCAGCCGCTGATCGGCGTCGGCCAGAGCCACACCTACAGCAGCGGCACCGTGATGACTACCCGCGTTGGTAACATGCAGGGGACTTATCAAATGCTCGCTGAAGACGGTAAACACTTCGACGCTGTCATCGCGCCATTCCGCCTGGCGGTGCCCGGAGCCCTGCACTGATGGCGACGTACGCCGTCGGCGACCTGCAAGGCTGCCTTGAGCCCCTGCAATGCCTGCTCAAGCGGGTGGCCTTCGATCCTGCAAAGGATCATCTGTGGCTGGTCGGCGACCTGGTCAACCGCGGCCCGCAATCGCTGGAAACCCTGCGCTTTCTCTATAGCATCCGCGAATCGCTGGTGTGCGTACTGGGCAACCATGACCTGCACTTGCTGGCTGCCGGCTACAACATCGAACACTTGCGCAAAGCCGACACCCTGCGTGAAATCCTCGAAGCCCCGGATCGCGAAGACCTGCTTGAGTGGCTGCGCCAGCAAAAGCTCATGCACTACGACGAACAACGCGATATTGCCTTGGTCCATGCCGGTATACCGCCGCAGTGGTCCCTGCGCAAAGCCTTGAAGTGCGCCGCCGAAGTCGAAGAAGCATTGCGTGACGACAACCGTATCGCGCCCTACCTCGATGGCATGTATGGGAACGAACCGCTTAAGTGGGACGGCGACCTTAAAGGTGCAGCCCGCCTCCGCGTGATCACCAACTACTTCACCCGCATGCGTTTTTGCACCAGCGACGGCAAGCTTGATCTCAAGAGCAAGGAAGGCTTGGAGACCGCGCTACCGGGTTACGCCCCCTGGTATGCACACCAGCAACGCAAGACCCGCGGCCAGAAAATCATTTTCGGCCACTGGGCAGCGCTCCAAGGTAAATGTAATGAACCCGGCATCTTCGCCCTGGACACCGGCTGCGTCTGGGGTGGCTCGATGACCCTGATGAACGTCGACACCGGCGAGCGCCTGCATTGCAAATGCGATGCCCAGGGCAACACCCAGCCGTATATCCCCCCAACGACCCCCGAACTATTGTCGGCCAGCGCCAAGCGCTAGGCTGCGCTTTCCGTCAGGCCACAGGAGCCCGCCATGAGCGAATTCAAACGCATCCCCCCAGAACAGGCCCAAGTACTGCGCGAACAAGGCGCGGTGGTGGTCGATGTCCGCGATCCGGCAACTTTTGCCGCACTGCACATCAGCGGATCGAAGCATCTGGACAATCATTCCCTGCACGCATTCATCACCGCAGCCGACCTCGACGCACCGACCGTAGTGGTTTGCTATCACGGCAATTCCAGCCAGGGCGCCGCGGCATATCTGGTCAGCCAAGGCTTTTCCGACGTCTACAGCATGGACGGCGGATTCGAGTTGTGGCGTACGATTTATCCCTCGGAAACAGCGCAAGGCACTGCCGAATAATTTTTTTTTACACGCTCCAGCCCACGCCCGCCGTGGGCTGACGAACGGTAGCCATAACAAAACTACGCATTGCCCCCTTTACCTTGCGGATTCCGAACTATCCTTAGCCTCAGGCCATCCAAAACAGGGGAGAGCCGGTACACCGGCGCACGGATCATCGGGAGTAGCTTTCAGGGTTGATAGCTTTGAAGGTGTTCAGGGGGGTAAAAGGCAACTGCACTTTCAGTTGCTTGCCAGCATCCACTGATTGATCCGACGTCGGCTCCAGGTATCGAGCGAGGTGACGTCATGAGTATCTTTAGCCACTTCCAACAACGCTTCGAGTCCACACGGCAGGAAGAGCTCACTCTGCAGGAGTATCTCGAACTGTGCAAAAAGGACCGCAGCGCTTACGCGTCCGCCGCTGAGCGACTATTGTTGGCCATCGGTGAACCGGAGCTGCTCGACACCTCGACCAATTCGAGACTGTCGCGCATCTTTTCCAACAAGGTGATCCGTCGGTATCCGGCCTTTGAAGACTTCCACGGGATGGAAGAATGCATCGACCAGATCGTCTCCTACTTCCGCCATGCAGCTCAGGGCCTGGAAGAGAAGAAACAGATCCTCTACCTGCTCGGCCCCGTCGGTGGCGGTAAGTCATCCCTGGCCGAGAAGCTGAAACAGCTGATCGAAAAAGTGCCCTTCTATGCGATCAAGGGCTCTCCGGTGTTCGAGTCTCCGCTGGGGCTGTTCAACGCCACCGAAGATGGTGCAATCCTCGAAGAGGATTTCGGCATTCCGCGGCGCTACCTGAACACCATCATGTCGCCTTGGGCAACCAAGCGCCTGGCCGAATTCGGTGGCGATATCAGCCAGTTCCGGGTGGTCAAGCTCTACCCGTCGATCCTCAACCAGATCGCCGTGGCCAAGACCGAACCGGGTGACGAAAACAACCAGGACATCTCGGCACTGGTGGGCAAGGTCGATATCCGCAAGCTGGAAGAATTCCCGCAGAACGACGCCGACGCCTACAGCTACTCGGGTGCACTTTGCCGCTCGAACCAGGGCCTGATGGAATTCGTCGAAATGTTCAAGGCGCCGATCAAGGTGCTGCACCCATTGCTGACCGCCACCCAGGAAGGCAACTACAACAGTACCGAAGGCCTGGGCGCGATTCCGTTCACCGGGATCCTGCTGGCGCACTCCAACGAATCGGAGTGGCACACCTTCCGCAACAACAAGAACAACGAAGCCTTCATCGACCGGATCTACATCGTCAAAGTGCCGTATTGCCTGCGGGTCAGTGACGAAGTGAAGATCTACGACAAGCTGCTGTTCAACAGCTCCCTGGCCAAGGCCCACTGCGCACCCGACACCCTGAAGATGCTCGCCCAGTTCACGGTGCTCTCGCGCCTCAAAGAGCCGGAAAACTCGAACATCTACTCGAAAATGCGCGTGTATGACGGTGAAAACCTCAAGGACACCGATCCGAAGGCCAAATCGATCCAGGAATACCGCGACAACGCGGGTGTCGACGAAGGCATGAACGGTCTTTCGACCCGGTTTGCCTTCAAGATCCTGTCGAAAGTCTTCAACTTCGACCCGCATGAAATCGCCGCCAACCCGGTGCATCTGCTCTATGTGCTGGAACAACAGATCGAACAGGAACAGTTCCAGGCAGAAACCCGCGAGCGTTATCTGCGCTTCCTGAAAGAGTACCTGGCGCCGCGCTATATCGAGTTCATCGGCAAGGAAATCCAGACCGCCTACCTGGAGTCCTACAGCGAATACGGGCAAAACATCTTCGACCGCTATGTGCTCTACGCGGACTTCTGGATTCAGGATCAGGAATACCGCGATCCGGAAACCGGCGAGATCCTCAACCGCGTAGCCCTCAACGAAGAGCTGGAGAAAATCGAGAAACCGGCGGGCATCAGCAATCCGAAGGATTTCCGCAACGAAATCGTCAACTTCGTCCTGCGTGCCCGGGCCAACAACAACGGCAAGAATCCGACCTGGCTCAGCTACGAGAAGCTGCGGGTGGTCATCGAGAAGAAAATGTTCTCGAACACCGAGGATCTGCTGCCGGTCATCAGCTTCAACGCCAAGGCCAGCAAAGAGGATCAACAGAAACACAACGACTTCGTTACACGTATGGTCGAGCGCGGCTACACCGACAAACAGGTACGACTGCTCTCCGAGTGGTACCTGCGGGTCAGGAAATCGCAGTAACACGCTGCCGGTCAGACCGGTTGTCGTTAGCCCGGGCCTGCGTAATAAATTTCTGTTACACAGGTTTCAGGAAGGTGTTTGGAAATCGGCAGCGAAGTCCAGGCAACGCGCAGGTGGTACGGGAGGCGCAAGATCGCGCCTCCTGCCCCGCGCCCATTACCGCCAGACTTGCTCGCGATTTCTCAAGACAGCTTCTAAGGAGCAGTCATGAGCTATGTGATCGACCGACGTCTCAATGGCAAAAACAAGAGCACGGTAAACCGTCAGCGGTTTCTGCGGCGTTACCGTGATCACATCAAGAAGGCTGTCGAAGAGGCGGTTAGCCGGCGTTCCATTACCGATATGGAACACGGTGAGCAAATCAGCATTCCTGGTCGCGATATCGACGAGCCAGTGCTTCACCATGGTCGCGGTGGCAAGCAGACCATCGTGCATCCCGGCAACAAGGAGTTCACCAGCGGTGAGCATATTGCTCGTCCGCCGGGAGGTGGCGGCGGCAGAGGCCCCGGCAAGGCCGGCAACTCCGGCGAGGGCATGGACGAGTTTGTGTTCCAGATCACCCAGGAAGAATTTCTCGAATTCATGTTCGAGGACCTGGAGCTGCCAAACCTGGTCAAACGCAACCTGAGCGGCACCGACACCTTCAAGACCGTGCGCGCCGGTATCAGCAACGAAGGCAACCCTTCACGGATCAACATCATCCGCACCCTGCGCTCGGCCCATGCACGGCGCATTGCGCTGTCAGGCAGCAGCCGGGAGAAACTGCGGGTAGCAAAAGAGGAACTGGCGCGACTTAAACAGGAAGAACCGGACAACTTCGGCGATATTCAGGAAATCGAGGCAGAAATCGAGCGTTTGAGCGCGCGCATCAATCGCGTGCCATTTCTCGACACCTTCGACCTCAAGTACAACCTGCTGATCAAGCAGCCCAACCCCAGCTCCAAGGCGGTAATGTTCTGCCTGATGGACGTTTCCGGCTCCATGACCCAGGCCACCAAGGACATCGCCAAACGGTTCTTCATCCTGCTGTACCTGTTCCTCAAGCGTAACTACGAGAAAATCGATGTGGTGTTCATCCGCCACCACACCAGCGCCCGGGAAGTTGATGAGGAAGAGTTCTTCTACTCTCGCGAAACCGGCGGCACCATCGTTTCCAGCGCCCTGAAACTGATGCAGGAGATCATGGCTGAGCGTTATCCAAGCAACGACTGGAACATTTACGCGGCGCAGGCTTCCGACGGTGATAACTGGAACGATGACTCGCCGATCTGCCGCGACATCCTGATCAACCAGATCATGCCATTCGTGCAGTACTACACTTATGTGGAGATTACCCCCCGCGAACACCAGGCCCTGTGGTACGAATACGAGCGTATCAGCGAAGCCTTTTCCGACACGTTTGCCCAGCAACAACTGGTCTCGGCCGGGGATATCTATCCGGTTTTCCGTGAACTCTTCCAGCGCAGGTTAGTGACATGACCGCCAAAGAGCAGAAGCGCCAACCCATATCTACAGGCTCCGAATGGACGTTCGAGCTGATCCAGGCCTACGACCGGGAAATCAGTCGTCTTGCGGCCCGCTACGCGCTCGATACCTACCCAAACCAGATCGAAGTGATTACTGCCGAGCAGATGATGGATGCCTACGCCTCTGTCGGCATGCCGCTGGGCTATCACCACTGGTCCTATGGCAAACACTTCCTCAGTACCGAGAAGTCCTACAGTCGCGGCCAGATGGGGCTGGCCTACGAGATCGTGATCAACTCGGACCCGTGCATCGCCTACCTGATGGAAGAAAACACCATCTGCATGCAGGCGTTGGTAGTGGCCCATGCCTGCTACGGCCACAACAGCTTTTTCAAGGGTAATTACCTGTTCCGCACCTGGACTGATGCCAGTTCGATCATCGATTACCTGGTGTTTGCCAAGCAGTACATCATGCAATGCGAGGAACGCCACGGCATCGATGCCGTGGAAGACCTGCTGGACTCCTGTCATGCGCTGATGAACTACGGTGTCGATCGCTACAAACGTCCTTATCCGATTTCCGCGGAAGAAGAGCGACGCCGGCAAAAGGATCGTGAAGAACACCTGCAAAAGCAGATCAACGACCTGTGGCGCACCATTCCAAAAGGCGCAGACAAGTACAACGAGAAGGACAACGCACGCTTTCCGGCAGAACCGCAAGAGAACATCCTCTACTTCATCGAAAAGCACGCCCCGCTGCTGGAGCCATGGCAACGGGAAATCGTACGGATCGTGCGCAAGATCGCGCAGTACTTTTATCCGCAGCGTCAGACTCAGGTCATGAACGAGGGCTGGGCGACGTTCTGGCACTACACCCTGATGAACGACCTGTACGACGAGGGCCTGGTGACCGACGGCTTCATGATGGAGTTCCTGGCCTCCCACACCAGCGTAATCTTCCAGCCCGGGTTCGACAGCCCGTACTACAACGGGATCAATCCCTATACCCTGGGTTTTTCCATGTACCGCGACATTCGGCGCATGTGCGAATCCCCTACTGAAGAGGATTACCGCTGGTTCCCTGAAATCGCCGGGACCGACTGGCTGTCGAGCATCAAGTTCGCCATGAGCAGCTTCAAGGACGAAAGCTTCATCCTGCAGTACCTGTCACCCAAAGTGATTCGTGACCTGAAACTGTTCAGCATTCTCGATGACGACCAGAAGGACGACCTGCTGGTGCCAGCCATTCATGACGAAGAAGGCTATCGGACCATTCGTGAAACCCTGGCAGCGCAGTACAACCTGGGCAACCGCGAACCGAACATACAGATCTACAGCATCGACCGGCGCGGGGACCGCTCGCTGACACTGCGCCATCAACAACATGATCGCAAACCACTCGGAGACTCCACCGAGGAAGTGCTCAAGCACCTGCACCGCCTCTGGGGCTTCGATATTCACCTGGAAACCCTGCAAGGTGACCTGGTAATGAAAACCCATCATGTCCCGCCAAAAGGCGAGCATAGCGAGGGTGAATACGGTCGGATGGACCTCGCCGTCATTCATCTTTGATGTCAGCCGGACCTCCGAAAGTTCGACGCAAGGGTTATCCTGTCGGGCTAACGGAGGTTTTTTATGCAGATTTATAAAGTCGGCGGTGCGGTCCGTGATCGCCTGCTCGGCAAGCCTGTTACCGACATCGACTGGGTGGTGGTGGGCGCCAGCACCGAAGAAATGCTCGCCAAGGGCTATCGCCCGGTAGGCGCCGATTTTCCGGTATTCCTTCACCCCAAAAGCGGCGAGGAATACGCGCTTGCCCGCACCGAACGCAAAAGCGGACGCGGCTACGGCGGCTTCACCTTCCATGCCAGCCCGGAAGTCACCCTGGAAGAAGACCTGATTCGTCGCGATCTGACGATCAATGCCATGGCCGAAGACGATCACGGTCAATTGACCGATCCGTATCACGGCCAGCGCGACCTTGAAGCACGTCTGCTTCGCCACGTTTCCCCCGCGTTCGCCGAAGATCCTCTCCGAGTTCTGCGCGTTGCCCGTTTCGCCGCGCGTTATGCCGGGCTCGGGTTCACGGTAGCCCCGGAGACCCTGGAACTGATGCGCCAGCTCAGCGAGTCAGGCGAGCTTGAGGCCCTGACCGCAGAGCGCAGCTGGAAAGAAATTTCCCGCGCGCTGATGGAAGATCAGCCGCAAGTATTCATCCAGGTTTTGCGTGACTGTGGCGCCCTGAACGTCTTGATCCCCGAGATTGCAGCGCTGTTCGGCGTGCCACAACCCGAAGCCCACCACCCGGAAATCGACAGCGGCGTGCACACCCTGGCCGTTCTCGAGCAGGCTGCCCTGCACAAGCAGCCGCTGACCGTGCGCTGGGCCTGCCTGCTGCATGATCTGGGCAAAGGCCTGACACCTGAGAGCCAGTGGCCCCAACACATCGCTCACGAGCGCAAGGGCCTGAAGCTGATCAAAGCAGTCAACGAGCGCTTCAAGGCGCCGCGCGACTGCCAGGATCTGGCGTTGCTGGTGGGCGAATATCACACCCATGGTCATCGCGCACTGGAACTGAAGCCTTCGACATTGCTGGAGTTGCTGCAGAGTTTCGACGTTTACCGACGGCCGCAGCGCTTTGAAGAATTCATCAACGCCTGCGAAATGGACGCCCGCGGCCGCAAAGGCCTCGAGCAGAGAAGTTATCCACAAGCGGATTATTTGCGAGGCGCGGCGACCGCCGCACGCACCGTGGCGGTTCAGCCTTTGCTGGAACAGGGATTCAAAGGCCCGGAGCTGGGCGAGGCCTTGAAGCGCGAACGGCTCAAAGCGCTGAAGGCCTACAAGGAAACTGCCTCCTCCTGAGCATCATCGGATCGCCTTCGCGAGCAAGCTCCCACAGGCTTTGTGCTGACTCTTGCGGGAGCGAGCTTGCTCGCGAAGGCGTCAATCAGGTCACAGCAGATCCGAAGGGGTCAACTGCTCACCGCGCCACTCAAACGCCACAGGCGCCAGAACCTGATCAATCTGCGCCTCCGCCCACAGCGTCGCAAAACTTTTACCTACGCCGGGATGCACCCTGTCCGGCGCTATCAGCGACAACGGCCACAGCACAAAGGCATTTTTCAGGATTTCCGCTCGCGGCAGGATCAATCCGTCGAAATTACCCACCAGATCGCCATACAACAGCACGTCGATATCCAACGGCAAACCCTTGCGATCAGGGGCATAACGACCGTTGTCGGCCTCGATAAACTTCAACCGACGGTCCAGTTCCATCAACGGCAGATCGGTAAACGCCGACACCACGAAATTGAAAAAAGGCCCGCTCTTGATCCCCACCGGCTGACTTTCGAACACCGCCGAACAGCGTATATCCACCAGAAAACCGGCAAGTGCTTCCAGCCCAGCCTGCAAATGAGCTTCGCGCTCGACATTACTGCCGAGCCCAAGAAATACCTGAGTTAGCGACATCCGCGCTCGATCTCCACGCCCACGCCCGTTGCAGCCGGGATAGCCCCCGGCTTGGTCAGCTTGAGGCGCAGCCAGGTAATCTTGAATTCACTCATCAAGACTTCGGCCAGACGCTCGGCAAAGGTTTCAACCAGCTGGTACTGCGCCTGCTCGGCGAACGCCTGAATACGCGCTGTCACGCTGGCGTAGTCGAGCGCCAGGGCCAGGTCATCACCGGCCGCTGCCGGGCGATTGTCCCAGGCGAAATTCAGATCAAAGCGCAGACACTGACGGATGCCGCGCTCCCAGTCGTAGGCACCGATCACCGTGTCGACTTCCAGGCCCTCGATAAACACTCTGTCCAAGCACTCTTCTCCGCAGCACGACAAGGGCGCAATGCGCCGTTAGAATCAGGGCGTCCTCGCCCGGAATAGTTAGCATGTTTTGGTTACTGGCGATCCTCGCCTACCTGCTTGGCTCTCTGTCCTTTGCCATTTTGCTCAGCCGCCTGACCGGTAACCCCGATCCGCGAATGAGTGGCTCGGGTAATGCCGGTGCCACCAACATGTTACGCCTGGCCGGCAAAAAACTCGCCGTCCTGACCTTGCTCGGCGACCTCTGCAAAGGCCTGCTACCCGTGTTGGTTGCAGGGCTTGCGGGTCTCTCGGTACAGCAACAGGCCTGGGTCGGCGTCTATGCCGTGATCGGCCATCTGTATCCGCTGTACTTCCGCTTTCGCGGCGGCAAAGGTGTTGCAACGGCTGCCGGCATGCTGCTGGGGCTTTACCCTCCGGCGGCGCTCCTGGCTATCGGCGCATGGCTACTGACCTTCTACCTCACACGCACCAGCTCGCTGGCCGCCCTGATCGCTACGCCCCTGACCCTGCCACTGCTGGCCTGGCAGGAGCCGGGAGCATTGCTGCCCATGAGCGCGCTGACAGCACTGATCGTCTGGCGCCATCGCGGCAATCTACGCGACCTGTTTGCCGGGCGCGAACGGCATTTTTAAATACGTTCGCCGAGTACGCCCTGGCTCACCCGTCTTTACACAGGCGACAACTGCTCCATCGGCCAACGCGCCTGCACGCTGATCGCCAGACTTTCCTGCTGACCGGCCTGTAACCGCTGACACCCGGCAAAAGCGATCATCGCGCCGTTATCGGTGCAGAACTCCGGGCGTGCGTAGTAAACGTCGCCCTTCATGTCGCCAAGCATCTTCTCCAGGGAAACGCGCAAAGCCTTGTTCGCACTGACGCCGCCAGCGATCACCAGACGCTTGAGACCGGCCTGTTTCAGGGCACGCTTGCACTTGATGGTCAGAGTCTCCACCACCGCCTGCTGGAAGGCCAGCGAGATGTCGCTGCGTGTTTGCTCGCCGTCGTCCCCAGCGCTGACGCACTGCTGCCACGTGTTCAAGGCAAAGGTTTTCAAGCCGCTGAAACTGAAATCCAGACCTGGCCGATCGCACATCGGACGTGGAAATACGAAGCGTCCGGCAACGCCTTGCGCGGCCAATCGCGCGATTTCCGGACCGCCAGGGTAATTGAGGCCCATCATTTTCGCGGTCTTGTCGAACGCCTCGCCGGCAGCGTCATCCAGCGTCTCGCCCAACAACTCGTATTGACCGATGCCATCGACCCGAACCAGCTGGGTATGACCACCGGACACCAACAAAGCGACGAACGGAAACTCGGGAGGTTGCGGCTCCAGCATCGGCGCCAGCAAGTGACCTTCCATGTGGTGCACGCCCAAGGCTGGAATACCCCAGGCAAACGCCAGCGCCTGAGCGCAGGACGCTCCCACCAGCAAGGCGCCGACCAGGCCAGGACCCGCGGTGTAGGCGATGGCATCGATCTCGGTCGGCACGCAGTCGGCTTCAGCCAACACCTGACGAATCAAGGGCAGCATACGTTTGACGTGATCACGCGAAGCCAGCTCCGGCACCACGCCACCATAGGCGCGATGAAGGTCGATCTGGCTGAACAGTGCATCGGCCAGCAGGCCTTTTTCACTGTCGTAAAGTGCGACGCCGGTTTCGTCGCAGGAGGTTTCTAATCCCAGTACTAGCATGGGTTTGCGCCTTGTTTAGGCTAAATTCGAAGGCGCGCATAATAGTCGCCACGTGATGCCCCGACCAGCGGTTTTCGATCAGAGGCTTTGCATTCCGAGCGATGAGGGGTTAACATCCGCAACCCTTAAAAACCGACGTCTTCAAGTGCACTTTTGCCGCGAGGATGTTGACCCCGGTAATGAATGAAGGTAGCTCTGGATGCCAGCCGTCAAAGTTAAAGAGAACGAACCCTTCGACGTAGCTCTGCGTCGTTTCAAGCGCTCCTGCGAAAAAGCCGGTGTTCTGGCTGAAGTTCGTAGCCGCGAATTTTACGAGAAGCCGACTTCTGAGCGTAAGCGTAAAGCAGCAGCCGCTGTTAAGCGTCACGCCAAGAAAGTTCAGCGCGAACAGCGCCGCGCCGTTCGTCTGTACTAATACACAGACGTTCGTAGCAAGCTTCTGCCAAGCCCGGCCCTCAGCCGGGCTTATGGCATTTGCGGATATCGCTTGATGCTTCACTGTCAAAGCCGCAGACGCGACCGAGACAAACCTGCTTCACACGTCAGACCTGGCTCTTTTGCCAGCGGTGCACGTCTCTTCTGACGAGCCTTCCAAGGCTACTGACGAGCACAACCTTTTACTGACTCCTCTCACGACGATCAGCCCAAGGCACGATTTTGCGTGCCCACTTATGAGCTATCCGAGGCCTCCCTTTGGCCAATGCGGACTCAGCGCAACACTTTCAAACAGTCGAATACCGATGAGCACTAACGTCAACGGATTTTCGGCAGATACACTTCCCGACAGCGAATACGCAGACGATACCTGGTCGAGCCGCACATTCTCCGCGCCTCAACATAATGACCAGCATCAGGCCGCCTTTCGCGCGGGTCAGATTTTCAGCGCAGTGATGACGAGAACGCCATGGCCGGGCTAATTCCCCAGAGCTTTATTGACGACCTTCTGAACCGCACCGACATCGTCGATGTGGTCAGCTCGCGCCTGCAAATGAAAAAAGCCGGCAAGAACTACACCGCCTGCTGCCCGTTTCACAAAGAAAAAACCCCCTCCTTCAGTGTCAGCCCGGACAAACAGTTCTACTACTGCTTTGGCTGCGGCGCTGGTGGCAATGCCCTCGGCTTCATCATGGACCACGACAACCTGGATTTTCCCCAGGCTGTCGAAGAACTGGCCAAAGCCGTCGGCATGGAAATACCCCGCGAGGAAAGCGGTCGCCCGCATAAACCGCGACAACCGACCGACTCGCCACTCTACCCACTGCTGACCGCCGCTGCTGATTTCTACCGCCAGGCACTGAAAAGCCATCCGGCGCGAAAAGCAGCTGTCGACTACTTGAAGGGCCGCGGCCTGACCGGCGAGATCGCCCGCGATTTCGGCCTCGGCTTCGCACCTCCAGGCTGGGACAACCTGTTCAAGCATCTGAGCAGCGACACCCTGCAACAAAAAGCCATGATCGACGCCGGCCTGCTGATCGAGAACGCCGAAACCGGCAAACGCTATGATCGCTTTCGCGACCGCGTGATGTTCCCGATTCGCGACAGCCGCGGGCGGATCATCGCGTTTGGCGGCCGGGTACTGGGCGATGACAAACCGAAATACCTGAACTCACCGGAAACCCCGGTATTTCATAAAGGCCAGGAACTCTACGGCCTGTATGAAGCACGTAAGAACAACCGCAATCTCGACGAAATCATCGTCGTCGAAGGCTACATGGACGTCATCGCCCTGGCCCAGCAAGGCTTGCGCAATGCCGTTGCCACGCTCGGCACCGCCACCAGCGAAGAACACTTGAAGCGGCTGTTTCGCGTGGTGCCCAACGTGCTGTTCTGCTTCGACGGCGACCAGGCTGGCCGCAATGCCGCGTGGCGCGCCCTGGAGTCAACGCTTTCGAGCCTGCAAGACGGACGGCGTGCGCGCTTCCTGTTCCTGCCCGAAGGCGAAGACCCGGACACGCTGATCCGCTCCGAAGGCACTGACGCCTTTCGCGCGCGCATCAATCAACACGCCCAGCCATTGGCCGACTATTTCTTTCAGCAACTGACCGAGGAGTCCGATCCGCGCTCGCTCGAAGGCAAGGCCCACATGGCCACCCTTGCCGCGCCGCTGATCGACAAAGTGCCGGGGGCCAACCTGCGCACCCTGATGCGCCAGCGCCTGACCGAAATTACCGGCCTGAACAGCGAAGCCGTCAGCCAACTGGTGCACAGCGCACCACAGGATGCTCCTCCCGCCTACGACCCTGGCATCGATTACGACGCCATGCCGGATTATTCCGACTACCACCAACCGCAAGAGGCCTACATACCTCAACAGGAGTGGACGCCGAAAAAACCGGGCAGCGGCGGCAAGAAGTGGGATAACAAACCCTGGGACAAGAAAGGCAAACGCGATGAGCGCAGCCCTCCCCGCATTCCGATTGCTGTCGAGGCCCCCACCTTGATTGCGTTGCGCACGCTAATTCATCACCCGCAACTGGCCGGTAAAGTTGAAACCGCCGACCACTTCGCAAATGAAAGCAACACTTATGCGCAACTGCTAATAGCCCTGATCGAGGCTGTGCAAAAAAATCCTAAGCTAAACTCTATCCAGCTAATGGCCCGCTGGCATGGAACCGAGCAAGGACGCCTGCTTAAAGCACTCGCAGAAAAGGAGTGGCTAATTGAAGGCGACAACCTTGAACAACAGTTTTTAGACACCATTACTAGGTTATCAGCCGGTCAGCACACGCAGACCCTCGACGACCTTATCAAGAAAGCACGGCAGCCAGGATTGACTGCCGAGGAAGCGCATCAAATAGCAAATCAGATGCGCGACCTACTAAAACGGAATGTTTCCACATCAAACCCGACCTCAAGTGGCGCGTGAGGTCATAGCTAAGGTATAATCCTCGGCTTGTTTTTTGCCCGCCAAGACCTTCAGTGGATAGGGTGTTATGTCCGGAAAAGCGCAACAGCAGTCTCGTATCAAAGAGTTGATCACCCTTGGTCGTGAGCAGGGTTACCTGACTTACGCGGAGGTCAACGACCACCTGCCGGAGGATATTTCAGATCCGGAACAGGTGGAAGACATCATCCGCATGATCAATGACATGGGGATCAACGTATTCGAGGTTGCGCCAGATAAGGATTCCCTTATGCTGGCCGACGCCGATACCGACGAAGCAGCCGCAGAAGAAGCGGCGGCAGCGTTGGCAGCGGTTGAGACCGACATTGGTCGCACTACCGACCCGGTGCGCATGTACATGCGCGAAATGGGTACCGTAGAGCTCCTCACACGTGAAGGCGAAATCGAAATCGCCAAACGTATTGAAGAGGGCATCCGTGAAGTGATGGGCGCAATTGCGCACTTCCCTGGCACGGTTGACCACATTCTCTCCGAATACACTCGCGTCACCACCGAAGGTGGCCGCCTGTCCGACGTCCTGAGCGGTTATATCGACCCGGACGACGGCATTGCGCCACCTGCTGCAGAAGTGCCGCCGCCTGTCGACCCGAAAGCCGTGAAAGCGGATGACGACACCGATGACGACGACGCTGAAGCCAGTGACGACGAAGAAGAAGCCGAAAGCGGTCCGGATCCGGTCATCGCTGCGCAGCGTTTTGGCGCAGTGGCCGATCAAGCGGAAATCACCCGCAAGGCGCTGAAAAAGTACGGTCGTGAAAACAAGCAGGCCATTGCCGAGATGTTGGCACTGGCTGAGCTGTTCATGCCGATCAAACTGGTTCCGAAGCAATTCGAAGGCCTGGTTGAGCGTGTACGTAGCGCCCTGGATCGTCTGCGTCAGCAAGAGCGCGCGATCATGCAGCTTTGCGTTCGTGATGCACGCATGCCGCGTGCCGACTTCCTGCGCCAGTTCCCGGGCAACGAAGTTGACGAAAGCTGGACCGAAGCGCTGGCCAAAGGCAAAAGCAAATACGCTGAAGCCATTGGTCGCCTGCAAGCCGACATCGTTCGCTGCCAGCAGAAGCTGACCGCACTTGAAGCCGAAACCGGCTTGAAGATTGCCGAGATCAAGGACATCAACCGTCGCATGTCGATCGGTGAGGCCAAGGCCCGCCGCGCGAAGAAAGAGATGGTCGAAGCCAACTTGCGTCTGGTGATCTCCATCGCCAAGAAGTACACCAACCGTGGCCTGCAATTCCTCGATCTGATCCAGGAAGGCAACATCGGTTTGATGAAAGCGGTAGACAAGTTCGAATACCGCCGCGGCTACAAATTCTCGACTTATGCCACCTGGTGGATCCGTCAGGCGATCACTCGCTCGATCGCCGACCAGGCCCGCACCATCCGTATTCCGGTGCACATGATCGAGACGATCAACAAGCTCAACCGCATTTCCCGCCAGATGTTGCAGGAAATGGGTCGCGAACCGACCCCGGAAGAGCTGGGTGAACGCATGGAAATGCCTGAGGACAAGATCCGCAAGGTATTGAAGATCGCTAAAGAGCCGATCTCCATGGAAACCCCGATCGGTGATGACGAAGACTCCCATCTGGGTGACTTCATCGAAGACTCGACCATGCAGTCGCCAATCGATGTTGCTACCGTTGAGAGCCTTAAAGAAGCGACTCGCGAAGTTCTCTCCGGCCTCACTGCCCGTGAAGCCAAGGTTCTGCGCATGCGCTTCGGTATCGACATGAATACCGACCACACCCTCGAGGAGGTTGGTAAGCAGTTCGACGTTACCCGTGAGCGGATTCGTCAGATCGAAGCCAAGGCGCTGCGCAAGCTGCGCCACCCGACGAGAAGCGAGCATTTGCGCTCCTTCCTCGACGAGTGATCACAAAACCCCCGGCCCTGCCGGGGGTTTTGCTTTCTATAGATTAAATCCCCTTCCCTTCGCTCCCTCCGCATAGCCCGTCTACACTCGAAACATTCCCCCCAAGCCATAACGAGACCGTTATGCCCAGACTGCCGGCCGTGCTTTTGCTATTGCTGATGACCTGGACCGCAACGGCTGGCGCGCTGACACTGACCGACGAAGAACGTGTCTGGCTTGCGGCTCACCCGGAACTGCGCCTGGGTGTCGACGCTTCCTGGCCACCATTTGAATTTCGCGATGAACAAGGTCGCTATCAAGGCCTTGCCGCTGACTACATCAACATCGTGCGTGAGCGCCTGGCAATCAAAGTCACACCCATTGAGCCTGTGAGCTGGACCGAAGTCCTGGAACAGGCCAAACAGGGCAAGCTGGACCTCTTGCCCGGCGTCATGTCGACGCCCGAACGGCAGAGTTACCTCGCGTTCACGCGGCCCTACCTGGACTTTCCGATCGTCATCCTGGCCCATGTGAAAGGCGCACAGCCGCACAAACTGGAAGACCTTTACGGCCTGAAAGTCGCCGTCGTGGAAAACTACGCCCCCCATGAACTGCTGCGCACCCACCATCCCGATCTCAATCTGGTCCCCATGCCCAATGTCAGCTCGACGTTGCAGGCACTGGCCACCGACGAGGTCGACGCGGTAGTCGGCGATCTGGCCTCAAGCGTCTGGAGCCTTCGCCAACTCAAACTCGATGGGCTCTACGTCAGCGGCGAAACGCCGTATCGCTACCAATTGGCAATGGGCGTACCGCGAGACGACAAAATGCTGGTCGGCATTCTGGATAAAGTACTGGCGGACATGAGCCCCGGTGAAATCAGCGCCATCCAGGAGCATTGGGTCGGTAATGTCCTCGACCACCGCACCTTCTGGTCCGACCTGCTGATGTACGGCTTGCCCGGCGTACTGCTGCTGGTGACCGTTCTGGCCGTGGTAATCCGCATCAATCGCCGCTTGAGCTCGGAAATTTCCCGTCGGGTAGCCCTGGAACAGGAGTTGCGCACCAGCGAATACCATTACCGCGGCCTGGTGGAGAGCCTTTCGGCAATAGCCTGGGAAGCGCGAATCAGCGATTTTACGTACAGCTACGTATCTCCCCATGCCGAAGGCCTGCTCGGCTACCCCCTGTCCCATTGGCTGATTCCGGGTTTCTGGCGCAACATCATCCATCCCGCCGACCTCACGCGCGCCCAGGCATTTTGTGATCACGAAGTACTTGCCGGACGCGATCACAGCCTCGATTACCGGGTGATCACTGCCGACGGACGCTGCCTCTGGGTACGCGACATCGTCAGCCTGATAGAGCACGGCCACGAGCCAATACTGCGCGGGCTGATGATCGACATCAGCGAAACCAAAAGAACCGAAGAAGCCTTGCGCCTCTCCGAGCAGAAGTTTGCCTCGGTGTTCCAGCAGTGCCCGGACATTCTGGTCATTGCACGCCTGTCCGACGGTTGCCTGCTGGAGGTCAACGAGGCGTTCGAAGAGCAAATCGGCCTCACTGCCGAAGAAGTGATCGGACGGACCGCCACCGAGCTGAACATCTGGGGCATCGCCGGTGTCGGCCCCGGGCTCTTGCAGCGCTTGCAAGCCGGCAGCATTCGCAATCTGGAGATGCCCTTTCGTCGCAGCAATGGCCAGGTGTTTACCGGCCTGATCTCCGCCGAACCCTTCCAGCTCGACACCACCCCCGCGCTGGTCGTGGTAGTGCGTGACATCAGCCAGCTCAAGGAAACCCAACAACAACTGCAAACCTCAGAAGAGAAATTTGCCAAAGCCTTCCATGCCTCGCCTGACGGCTTGTTGCTGTCACGCGTGAGCGACGGCCTGCTGATCGAGGTCAATGAAGGCTTCAGCCGCATCACCGGCTTCAACAGCGCAATGTCGCTGGACCGCTCGACCTTCGACCTCGGCATCTGGGTCAATCTGAATGAACGCAGGCAGATGCTCGACCTGTTGAAACGCGACGGCTTCGTGCGTGACTTCAGTTGCCATATACGCCGCAACGATGGGCAGATCCGCCTCTGCGAGATGTCCAGCCGGCCGCTGCCGATTGGCGATGACGATTGCATGCTGACCATCGCCCGGGACATCACCGAGCGGCATCTGATGCAGGAAAAACTGCAACAGGCCGCCACGGTATTCGAGAGCACCGCAGAAGGCGTATTGATCACTGACACCCAACAGCACATCAGCGCCGTCAACCGTGCGTTTACCGAGATCACCGGCTACAGCGAAACCGAAGCCCTGGGCCACACGCCAAGGCTGCTCGCCTCAGGCCTGCATGACAGCGCCTTTTACGCGGCGATGTGGCATCAACTGACCGCCGAAGGGCATTGGCAGGGCGAAATTTCCAACCGCCGCAAGAATGGCGAGCTGTACCCCAGCTGGCTGACCATCAGCGCGGTGCGCAATAAAGACCGCTTCATCACCCACTTCGTCGCGGTATTTGCCGATATCTCCAGTCTCAAGCACGCCCAGGCCAAACTCGATTATCAGGCCCACCACGACCCACTGACGGGGCTGCCGAACCGAACGCTGTTCGAAAGCCGGCTGCTGACCGCACTCAACAACCAGCAGGAAAACGGTGGCCAGGGCGCCGTACTGTTTCTGGACCTCGATCGCTTCAAGCACATCAACGACAGCCTGGGTCATCCGGTTGGCGACCTGTTGCTCAAAGGCATCGCGGTGCGGCTCAAAGAGCAACTTCGGGACATCGATACCGTGGCGCGGCTGGGCGGTGACGAATTCATCATCCTGCTGCCGGGCCTGCAACAAGCCAGCGACGCCGACCATATTGCCAACAAGCTGCTGAACTGCTTCACAGCGCCCTTCCAGGCCGGCGAGCATGAGTTCTTTATCAGTGCCAGCATTGGCACCAGCCTCTACCCCAAGGACGGCAGCGACGTCGCTACGCTGATCAAAAACGCCGATGCCGCGATGTACCGCTCCAAAGCCAAAGGTCGCAACAGGGTTGAAAGCTATACCCGCGACCTGACCGCACAGGCCAGTGAACGCGTGGCACTGGAGCATGAATTGCGCCGCGCTATCGAGCGCAATGAGCTGACGCTGTTCTATCAACCCAAAGTGAGCCTCAAACATCCGCGCCTGGTAGGCGCCGAAGCCCTGATCCGCTGGCGGCATCCAGCCTTCGGCGATGTGCCGCCCGAGCACTTCATCCCGCTGGCCGAAGAAAACGGCATGATCCTGCAAATCGGTGACTGGGTACTGGAACAGGCCTGCCTGCAGATGTACGAGTGGAACCAGCGCTATGAAAGTTTCGGCCCGCTGTCAGTCAACCTGGCCGGAGCGCAACTACGCCAGCCGAACCTGCTGGTCCGCATCGAACAATTGCTCAAGGACAACCGCCTCAAACCGGGCTTCCTGCAACTGGAAATCACCGAAAACTTCATCATGAGCCAGGCCGAAGAGGCACTTGAAGTCCTGCATCAGCTCAAACGCCTGGGCGTGCAGTTGGCCATCGACGACTTCGGCACCGGTTATTCTTCGCTGAGCTACCTCAAACGCTTGCCGCTGGATTTCCTGAAAATTGACCAGTCCTTTGTCCGCGGACTACCGGACGACCCACACGATGCCGCCATCGTCCGCGCAATTATTGCCCTGGGCCGCAGCATGCAATTCACGATCATTGCCGAAGGCGTTGAAACCCACGCGCAGCAGCAATTCCTGACTGCCGAGGGTTGCGAACAGATCCAGGGCTACATCGTCAGCCTGCCTTTACCCGCCGATGAATTCGCCGCAACCTTTCTTCGTATCGCAGTTTCAGACTTTTCGGATAGCACAGCCGAGAAACCGTCGCTATAATCCGCGGCCTACTGAGGGCCTATAGCTCAGTTGGTTAGAGCAGAGGACTCATAATCCTTTGGTCCACGGTTCAAGTCCGTGTGGGCCCACCAAACTCGAAAGCCGCGCATTGCGCGGCTTTTGTGCATCTGAGACATTCACTCTCGATGGATCATTTCCTTTCAATTCACTATCAGTGTCCACAAAACGCCCACAGAGACCGCTGGCCCTATCAGATACCGAGCGTGAATGGAGGGTATACCCACCCCTCAACATCCTCACCATCGATCTCCACAGATACATGACACCCGTTTGAGGTGCTATCTGCCGGGGAGTTGGCTTGCTGGCGATGAGACCCGTGCAGACGTCAAATTCCCCCGGGACCTCACATCAAAGACCGTTTGCATCCTAGTCACCGCGTGTAGAAAATCATCGTCTTTTTGCACGAATGGATACGCGTGTGAAGTTCGAGAAGACCACGCAGTACAGGTCCGAGGAAGGGATCGTCTTCAATCTGTCTCAAATCACCCTCATGGAAAGCGACCGAGGTCGCCTGCGCGAGCTGCACTTTGGCGAAGCGAAACGCGCCCATTACCAAGTCAACAGCATGGTCGTCGATATGTACGACCGAATGCAGGCTCGAAACCTGCCATGCCTGCTGACAGTCTGCATTTCCAATCCCCTGACCCGGCAGCAGGCCGATGCTATCAGCACTATGCGCGGCAACGTCGCCAAGGGAATTGCTGCGGCCTCAGGTGGCGTTGCCGGGAGGGTAGGTGCGTTGGGCGGGCCGCTCATTGGCTGGGCTTCAGGTGCAGTCGTGACGACAGGTGTCAACTGGTACCTCAAAGGGGCCCTGCCGAACCTGCATGCAGGTGACGTGCTGGTCAGCATCGAGGGAGAGGTCCATGGCGGGATTGGCCCACAGCGCTCTGTCGTGACGCTGGTCATCAAGGTCTGAGGAACTGCACATGCCCTACATCATGCAAACGGTCGTCCTTCTGGTGCTGGGCGCGATCCTCGTTCAGTTTCTGAAACCATACCCGCTGCGCAAGTGGCTGGGTTTGGCGCTGCTGGCAACGGGCTTGGTCAGCATCTTCAAGGTTGGTGAGCAGCAGGTGCTGGGCTTTGACCTGGAGCTGCTAGCACTGCTCGCCGTGCCGCTGGGCGTGGTGCTTTTCCTGACGCGGCGGCGGTTCACGGAGGGGGACTGAAGCCCTGGCACGATTTCTCGGTGCCGTCTCTGACCCAAAATCATATGGGACAACAGTCAATCAACAGCGCGTTGATCGATGATCTTAGCGTTGGACCTTGCCGGCGGATTGGGGGGTTACTTTGAACATACTGGTAACTCCTAACGTAGGTTAGATGCCGCCAAAATCACTGCTAAATGATGGGTGGCGGCTGTAACGCAGGCCAGGTGCAGTCGGAAATGTGTAATGCCACATTGACCAGCCTCGCCAACTCTGCGGGCGCGCCTGCTCCCCTTTCCCGGCAACGTGTAACATGCTCGCCCACCGCCATGTGCCGCCGGAGATGACCTTGCCTGATACCCGCCCTCCCGTCCTCGACGAAATCGACCGCCAACTGATCGCGGCCTTGCAGATCAATGCCCGTGAAAGCGTGGCCATGCTCGCCCGGCAATTGGGGATTGCACGCACCACGGTGACGTCACGCCTGGCGCGCCTGGAAAAGGCCCGGGTCATTACTGGCTATGGCGTGCGGCTCGGGCAGCGGGTGGTCGATGGCGGTTTGCAGGCTTATGTCGGGATCACCGTGCAACCGCGCTCCGGCAAGGAAGTGCTGCGTCGGCTCAGCGCCATGGCGCAGGTCCAGCAATTGTGTGCGGTCAGTGGCGAATTCGATTACGTGGCCTGGCTGCGTACCGATTCACCGGAACAACTCGACCAGTTGCTCGACCAGATCGGCAGCGTCGACGGCGTAGAAAAAACCACCACTTCGATCATCCTCAGCAGCAAGATTGACCGCGGCCAGCCAGTTTGATCGTCACACTCGTCACATTGCATCAATAACCTGCAAAACGACGACACATTGCGTCTTATTAACGTGCTCTACGCTCCCTAGAATGGCGACAGTCTTTTCCTATACTCAGCACCGAGTGCGAGTCGCCAGCAAGGTCAGCCATGAACAAGAACAATCGCCATCCTGCAGACGGTAAAAAACCAGTCACCATTTTCGGCCCGGACTTTCCATTCGCCTTTGACGACTGGATCGAACACCCGGCCGGTCTAGGCAGCATTCCTGCGCACAACCACGGCGCGGAAGTGGCGATTGTCGGCGCCGGCATCGCCGGTCTGGTGGCCGCTTACGAGCTGATGAAGCTGGGCCTCAAGCCGGTCGTCTACGAAGCCTCGAAAATGGGCGGCCGCTTGCGCTCCCAGGCCTTCGAAGGCGCTGAAGGGATCATCGCCGAGTTGGGCGGCATGCGCTTCCCGGTGTCGTCCACTGCGTTCTATCACTACGTCGACAAGCTCGGTCTTCAGACCAAACCTTTCCCTAACCCGCTGACACCTGCCTCCGGCAGCACCGTCATCGACCTGGAAGGCCAGACCCATTACGCCCAGAAACTCGCCGACCTGCCTGCACTGTTCCAGGAAGTGGCCGACGCCTGGGCCGATGCACTGGAAGACGGCTCACGCTTTGGCGAAATCCAGCAAGCGATCCGCGATCGCGATGTACCGCGCCTCAAAGAGCTGTGGAACACCCTCGTGCCGCTGTGGGATGACCGGACCTTCTACGACTTCGTCGCCACCTCCAAAGCCTTCGCCAAGCTATCGTTCCATCACCGCGAAGTGTTTGGCCAGGTCGGTTTCGGCACCGGTGGCTGGGACTCGGACTTCCCGAACTCGATGCTGGAAATCTTCCGCGTCGTCATGACCAATTGCGACGATCACCAACACCTGGTGGTCGGCGGTGTAGAGCAGGTGCCGCTGGGCATCTGGCGCCATGTGCCGGAGCGCTGCGCTCACTGGCCGGAAGGCACCAGCCTTAGTTCACTGCACAACGGTGCGCCACGCACCGGGGTCAAACGCATCGCGCGCGCCGCCGATGGCCGTTTCAGCGTGACCGACAATTGGGGTGACACCCGCGAATACGCCGCTGTACTGACCACCTGCCAGAGCTGGTTGCTGACCACTCAGATCGAGTGCGAAGAGTCGCTGTTCTCGCAAAAAATGTGGATGGCCCTGGACCGCACCCGCTACATGCAATCGTCTAAAACCTTCGTGATGGTCGACCGGCCGTTCTGGAAAGACAAAGACCCGGAAACCGGTCGCGACCTGATGAGCATGACCTTGACCGACCGTCTGACTCGCGGCACCTACCTCTTCGATAACGGCGACGACAAGCCAGGCGTGATTTGCCTGTCGTATTCGTGGATGAGCGACGCGTTGAAAATGCTCCCGCAACCAATCGAAAAACGCGTGAAGCTGGCACTGGATGCCCTGAAGAAGATCTATCCGAAAGTCGACATCGCCGCGCGCATCATCGGCGACCCGATTACCGTGTCCTGGGAAGCCGACCCGCACTTCCTCGGTGCATTCAAAGGCGCCCTGCCCGGCCACTATCGCTACAACCAGCGGATGTACGCACACTTCATGCAACAAGACATGCCCGCCGAACAGCGTGGGATTTTTATCGCTGGCGACGATGTTTCGTGGACACCGGCCTGGGTCGAAGGCGCGGTACAGACCTCGCTCAACGCGGTATGGGGCATCATGAATCACTTCGGCGGTAAAACCCACGTCGAAAACCCAGGCCCGGGCGATGTGTTCCATGAAATCGGCCCGATTGCCCTGCCCGAGTAAGAGGACTCCGAAATGCGCGTAGCGCTCTACCAATGCCCGCCGCTGCCGCTCGACGTCGCCGGTAATCTGCAACGCCTGCAAAAGCTCGCGACGCAGGCCTCGGGCGCCGATCTGCTGGTGTTCCCGGAGATGTTCCTGACCGGCTACAACATCGGCGCCGAAGCGGTTGGCGCATTGGCCGAGGCGCAAGACGGCGCTTGCGCGCAGTACATTGCGAGCATCGCCAAGGCCTCCGGTATCGCCATTGTGTATGGCTATCCGGAGCGCGCCGAGGACGGGCAGATCTATAACGCCGTGCAGTTGATCGACAGCCGGGGCCAGCGGCTGGCCAACTACCGCAAGACTCACCTGTTCGGCGAGCTCGATCATTCGATGTTCAGCGTTGGGCCGGATAAGTTTCCATTGGTGGAACTCAATGGCTGGAAGCTTGGCTTTTTGATCTGCTATGACCTGGAGTTTCCGGAAAACGCCCGGCGCCTGGCGCTGGCCGGTGCCGAGCTGATTCTGGTGCCGACGGCAAACATGATTCCCTACGACTTCATCGCCGATGTCACCGTGCGCTCGCGGGCCTTCGAGAACCAATGTTACGTGGCGTACGCCAATTACTGTGGCCACGAAGGCGAGATCCACTACTGCGGTCAAAGCAGCATCGCTGCGCCGGATGGCAGTCGCATCGCCCAGGCCGGCCTGGATGAAGCATTGATCGTTGGCACGCTGGATCGGCAGTTGATGCTGGATTCGCGTGCGGCCAATCGCTACTTTCTCGATCGTCGGCCAGAGATCTATGGCGAGCTGAACAAGCGCAGGCCCTAGGTTTTCGCTAGCATGAGCGCTTCTCAAGTAGCGGAAGTGCTCATGCCTGCGCCGACCCACCTTCACCCTCATGCCGAAACCCTGGCCAACGGCCTGCGGGTTTCACTTCGTCATGCGCCCGGTTTGAAACGCTGCGCCGCTGCTTTACGGGTTGCCGCCGGCAGCCACGACGCCCCACTGGCCTGGCCTGGGCTGGCGCACTTTCTTGAACACTTGTTCTTTCTCGGCACCGAACGCTTTCCTGCTGACGATGGGTTGATGGCCTACGTGCAACGTCACGGCGGGCAACTGAACGCCAGCACCCGCGAGCGCACCACCGACTTCTTCTTCGAATTGCCGCCTCAGGCCTTCGCCGGGGGGCTTGAGCGTTTGTGCGACATGCTCGCCCACCCGCGCCTGAATCCGGACGATCAGTTGCGTGAACGGGAAGTACTGGAAGCTGAATTCATTGCCTGGTCTCAAGATGCTGAAGCGCAACGACAGGTCGCATTGTTCGACGGGCTTGCATCAGATCATCCATTGCGCGGTTTCCATGCCGGCAATCGCGACAGCCTGGCGGTACAGCAGCCTGAGTTTCAACAGGCCTTAAGCGCGTTCTATCAGCGTTTCTACCAGAGCGGTCAAATAACGCTGAGCCTTGCCGGTCCGCAGTCTGTGGATGAGTTGCGCAGCTTGGCCGAGCACTTGAGCAGCGACTTCGCCGTCGGTGAGCAGCAACCACAAAGCGCCCCGCCCGCGCTGATGGCAACGGCAAACAGAAGTTATCAACAGGCTGACGAACGCCGATTCAACCTGCTGTTTGCATTCGAAGCCCTGCCGAACGCATCCCGTGAAGCGCTGGATTTTCTCTGCACCTGGCTGAATGCGTCGAAACCGGGAGGTTTGTTTGCCGAGTTACGCCATCGCCAATTGATCGACAGCCTGAAGGCGGCGCCGCTGTACCATTTCGCCGGGCAAGCGCTGCTGCAGGTCGAGTTCAACCTGACGGCCAGTGCCGCAACGCAGACCGGGATAATCAGCGAACTGCTCGGCGATTGGCTAAGCTTCTTCGCCGACGCTGCCGACTGGTCGGAGCTGCGCGAAGAATATGCCCTGCTGCAACAGCGAAAACGTCAGGCCAGCAATGCCTTGACGCTTGCCCGACTGGATATCGAGAAGTTGGAGCCAGAACTCTCGGAGTCGGGTGTGATTGCCCTCAAGGCAATCTTGCAGCAGATGAATCCGACACCTGTGGATAACCTGAATGTAGTCTGGCAACTGCCGCCCGCCAATCCGCTCCTGCGCTCAGCCGAGGCGCCAGCACCGGCTGGTTTGATCCGTGGACAAACCAGCGCCCATCGCGGCTTGCGTACGTTTGCCCAGGATCGCACGCGCAGTCGCCGTGAACGCTCACCCATGCAGTTCAGCCCGGCACTGGCGGACGATAGCGGCGAAGCGGCGGTTTGCCTGCGTTGGCGCCTCGACTCTGCACCGCCAGCCAAACTTCAACCGACACTGGCCCGCAGCCTGCAAGGCCTGTGCGATGACGCCCGTCAGGCGGGCGTCGATCTGTCTTTCAATGAAACGGGCAATCAATGGCTGCTGAAAATCAGCGGACGGCATGAGCCAATGCCGGCGATTCTCGAACAGGCGCTGCTGTGTCTGACGAATCCCGCCGCCGATGGCTGGCTCAATACCGAATCGCCAGTGCCGCTGATCGCGATCCGGCAATTGCTTAAGGTATTGCCGGCGCATTGCCCGGGACAGGATTCACAGCCGACATCGCAGCCGGCCAGTGCTGATGACCTACAGCACATCTGGGCCAGCGCGCGCTGGGATGGACTGGCAGCAGGTCTGCCGGCAACCGTTCAAACAGCGATCACCCGCGTCTTGAGTCGCATGCCTGGCATTCCCGACAGCGAGATGACCGCGCCCGTCTCCATTGCCGGTCAACGCCTCTGGAACGAAGTACCGAGCAACACCAACGAGAATGCACTGCTGCTGTTTTGTCCGACGCCTACTCAAGAGCTGGCCGACGAAGCCGCGTGGCGCCTGCTCGCGCAACTCTGCCAAACACCGTTCTATCAGCGCCTGCGGGTCGAACTGCAATTAGGTTACGCAGTGTTCAGTGGTGTCCGTCAGATCAACGGGCAAACCGGGCTGCTGTTCGGCGTGCAATCGCCGAACGCGTCGGTGACAAAGATCCTCGAACACATCGAAGCCTTCCTGAAGCAACTGCCTGAACTCATCTCGACGCTCGATGATGCGGTCTTGATCAATCAACGCCAGACCCTGGCCGAACAGCTCGACAGCAATGCCATGCCGCTTGCCCAGGCCTTTGAACTGCTGTGGCAGGGCAAGCTGGGCGGCCATTCGTCGGATTACCTGTCGCAGTTGCAACAGGCCGTGTTGCTGCTGGATCGCACAGCGTTGCTCGACGCGGCAAGGCGCTTGATGGATGCAGCAGGTGGCCGCCGATGCTTGGCCACCGATGCCTACCCGGACGGCACCTGGCAACCGACAGTCCGATCATTACCGGGGCTGTAATGGGCTTTCTTCGAGAGATGTCTCCAATTTGCAGAAACGTTTCAGTAACATAGCCCGGCAAGCCTCTGAACATCTCCTGCAGGAGGTGGACTATAGGTATAGAGTGAATTTTCTCACGAGCCTGAAGGAACGTTTTTATGACTTGGTCCAAACCTGCTTACACCGACCTGCGTATCGGTTTTGAAGTCACCATGTACTTCGCCAGCCGTTGATACTGCCCTTGGGTAGAACATGCGGTACAACGCCTCGGCCCGTCCGGGGCGTTTTTATTTTCAGCGTTGAAGTGATGGAGCAACCATGTTTGTCCAGATTCTAGGTTCCGCCGCTGGCGGCGGTTTTCCGCAGTGGAACTGCAACTGCGTGAACTGCGCAGGTTTTCGCGACGGTAGCCTGCGGGCCGAGGCGCGCACCCAGTCGTCCATCGCGATTTCCGATGACGGCGTGAACTGGGTCCTGTGCAACGCCTCGCCGGACATTCGCGCGCAGCTCCAGAACTTCGCCCCGATGCAACCGGGCCGCGCCCTGCGTGACACGGGCATCAGTGCAATCATCCTGATGGACAGCCAGATCGACCACACCACCGGCCTGCTGAGCCTGCGCGAAGGCTGCCCGCATCAGGTCTGGTGCACCGACATGGTCCATGAAGACCTGAGCACCGGCTTCCCGCTGTTCACCATGCTCACCCACTGGAATGGCGGTTTGAACTGGAACCGCATCGAGCTCGACCAGAGCTTCAGCGTCCCGGCCTGTCCGAACCTGCGTTTTACTCCATTGCCACTGCGCAGCGCGGCACCGCCCTACTCGCCACATCGCTTCGACCCACACCCGGGCGACAACATCGGCTTGATCGTCGAAGACCTGCAAACGGGCGGCAAGTTGTTCTATGCGCCTGGGCTGGGCAAGGTCGATGCGCCGCTGCTGGAAATCATGGCGGACAGCGATTGCCTGCTGGTGGACGGCACGCTGTGGGACGACGATGAAATGCAGCGCCGTGGCGTCGGCACCCGCACCGGCCGGGAGATGGGCCATCTGGCACAGAACGGCCCCGGCGGTATGCTCGAAGTGCTGGAGCAACTGCCACAGCAGCGCAAAGTGCTTATCCACATCAACAACACCAACCCGATCCTCGATGAGGACTCGGCCGAGCGCGCCGAACTGGTTCGACACAATGTTGAAGTGGCCTACGATGGCATGAGTATCGAGTTGTAAGAAATGGCCCCTTCGCGAGCAGGCTCGCTCCCACAGGGGTCCGAATCGGACCCGACTTTCTGCGCACAGCAGGTCTACTGTGGGAGCGAGCCTGCTCGCGATGAGGTCGGCAACAACACCCCATATCTACGGTTGTTCCCCCGGAGAACCGAAATGACTGACACACCACTCTCTCCCGCCGAGTTCGAACAGGCGCTTCGGGCGAAGGGCGCCTACTACCACATCCACCATCCGTATCACGTGGCAATGTACGAAGGCCGGGCGACCCGCGAGCAGATCCAGGGCTGGGTCGCCAACCGCTTCTACTATCAGGTGAATATCCCGCTCAAGGACGCGGCCATTCTGGCCAACTGCCCGGACCGTGAAGTCCGTCGCGAGTGGATTCAACGCCTGCTCGACCACGACGGCGCGCCCGGTGAAGACGGCGGCATCGAAGCCTGGCTGCGTCTCGGCCAAGCCGTTGGCCTGGACCCGGACCAACTGCGTTCCCAGGAACTGGTGTTGCCCGGCGTGCGTTTCGCAGTGGATGCCTACGTCAACTTCGCCCGTCGGGCCAATTGGCAGGAAGCCGCCAGCAGCTCGCTGACCGAACTGTTCGCCCCGCAAATCCACCAGTCACGCCTGGACAGTTGGCCGCAGCATTACCCGTGGATTGATCCGGTCGGTTATGAGTATTTCCGCACCCGGCTGGGTCAGGCGCGGCGCGATGTCGAGCACGGTCTGGCAATCACCTTGCAGCACTACACCACCTATGAAGGCCAGCAGCGCATGCTGGAAATTCTCCAGTTCAAACTGGACATCCTTTGGAGCATGCTCGATGCCATGAGCATGGCCTATGAACTGAACCGCCCGCCTTATCACAGCGTGACCGAGCAACGGGTCTGGCATAAAGGGATCGCCTTATGAGTTTCGACCGCAGCAAGACCCCGCGCTGGCGTCCCGGCTACCGCTTCCAGTACGAACCGGCGCAAAAAGGCCATGTGCTGCTGTACCCGGAAGGCATGATCAAACTCAACGAAAGCGCCGCGCTGATTGGTGGCCTAATCGACGGTGAGCGTGACGTCGCGGCGATCATTGCCGAACTGGACGCCCAGTTCCCCGGCGTACCCGAGCTCGGTGACGACATCGAGCAATTCATGGAGGTCGCCCGTGCAGAGCACTGGATCGAGCTTGCCTGAATCAGCGGCGCTGCCATTGCCGGCCAAACCCGAGATCGGTCTGCCGCTGTGGCTGCTCGCCGAACTGACCTACCGCTGCCCGCTGCAATGCCCCTACTGCTCGAACCCGCTGGATTTTGCCGAACAAGGCAAAGAGCTCAGCACCGAGCAGTGGCTCAAGGTGTTTCGCGAGGCGCGGGAAATGGGCGCGGCGCAGCTGGGCTTCTCTGGCGGCGAACCGCTGGTGCGCCAGGACCTCGCCGAGCTGATCGCCGAGGCTCGAAAACTGGGCTTCTACACCAACCTGATCACCTCGGGGATTGGCCTCACCGAGCAGAAAATCAGCGACTTCAAGAAGGCCGGTCTCGATCACATCCAGATCAGTTTCCAGGCCAGCGATGAACAGGTGAATAACTTGTTGGCCGGTTCGAAAAAAGCCTTCGCCCAGAAGCTGGAAATGGCCCGCGCAGTGAAAGCCCACGGCTACCCGATGGTGCTGAACTTCGTCACCCATCGGCACAATATCGACAAGATCGACCGCATCATCGAGCTGTGCATCGCCCTGGAAGCCGACTTCGTCGAGCTCGCCACCTGCCAGTTCTACGGCTGGGCCCAGCTCAACCGCGTCGGTTTGCTGCCGACCAGGGAGCAGCTGGTGCGCGCCGAGCGCATCACCAATGAATACCGCGCCAAACTCGAAGCCGAAGGTCACCCGTGCAAGCTGATCTTTGTCACCCCGGACTACTACGAGGAACGCCCCAAAGCCTGCATGAATGGCTGGGGCAGCATTTTCCTGACCGTGACCCCGGACGGCACCGCCCTGCCGTGCCACGGCGCACGGCAGATGCCGGTGCAATTCCCGAACGTGCGCGATCACAGCATGCAGCACATCTGGTACGACTCGTTCGGCTTCAACCGCTTTCGCGGTTACGACTGGATGCCGGAGCCGTGCCGCTCCTGCGACGAGAAAGAAAAGGACTTCGGCGGCTGCCGTTGCCAGGCCTTCATGCTCACGGGTGACGCGAGCAATGCCGACCCGGTGTGCAGCAAGTCGGAACATCACGGCGTGATCCTCAAGGCCCGCGAAGAAGCCGAGCACGCCACCCAGACCATCGAGCAACTGGAATTTCGCAATGAACGGAACTCACGCCTCATCGTTAAAAGCTGAACCCTTGAGCGCCCTCAAAGCCGTAGCGGCCGGCGTCGATTTCACTGACTTGTGCGTCGGCGCCCAGGGTTTGTTCTGGAATGAGTACCGCCCCGAAGATGGCGCCTGCCGAATCTGGCATTGGCGCGACAACACCGCCCATTGCCTCACCCCGCCGGGGTTCAGCGCGCGCAGTCGAGTCTATGAATACGGTGGCGGATCGTTTTGCCTTAGCGATGACGGCGTGGTCTTCGTCAACGAGACGGATCAGCAGCTGTATCGGCAATCGTTGGCCGGTGAAATACCTCAAGCACTGACCGTGGGTGAATGCCGTTACGGCGATCTGCAATTTGCCGGCGGGCAGGTACTCGCCGTCGAAGAACAAGGTGATCAGCATCGCCTGGTGGCCATTGATCCGGCAGACGGCAAACGTCAGCTGTTGGCCGAAGGCGCAGACTTCTACTCAGCGCCGACCTTGAGTCCGGATGCCGGGCGGTTAGCCTGGATCGAATGGAGCCGGCCGCATCAACCCTGGACCGCGACCCGCTTGATGGTCGCCGAACGCGATGCCAACGGCGCTTTCGGCAAGCCGCACTGTGTGGCCGGTGACACCTCTGAAGAGTCCTTGCAACAGCCTCGATTCGATGATGCCGGCCGCCTGTATTGCCTGACCGATCGCGCCGGTTTCTGGCAGCCGTGGGTCGAAACCGGATCAGGCTTGCAGCCGCTGCCGAGCAGCGAGGCGGATCATGCGCCGGCACCGTGGCAGCTTGGCGGTTGCACCTGGTTACCGCTTGATGAAAAGAACTACCTGGCGAACTGGACCGTGGAGGGTTTTGGACGCCTGGGGCTGCGCTCTGGTGATTCCGTTGAGGATTTCACCGGCGATTACAGTCGCTTCCGAAATCTGGCGCTGGACCAGGAATCTGTCTACTGCATCGCGGCTTCGCCGGTCAGCCCTTCCGCGGTGATCGCCATCAACCGTAAAAGCCATCAAGTCCGGGTGTTGGCGGGCGGAGTGGCACCGCTGCCCGCCAAGCACATCAGCCAGCCGCAAACACTGCGCTACCCCAGCGGTGCCGGCGAGGCCCATGGTTTCTTTTATCCGGCCATGACCGATGTCGCCAAACCACCGTTGCTGGTGTTTATTCATGGCGGGCCGACATCGGCGTGCTACCCGATGCTCGATCCGCGAATCCAGTACTGGACACAACGCGGCTTCGCGGTCGCCGACCTTAACTATCGCGGCAGTAGCGGTTACGGTCGCGCCTATCGGCAGGCGCTGCACCTGAGCTGGGGCGAAGTGGATGTCGAAGACGCCTGTGCGGTGGTCGCCTACCTCGCCGGGCAAGGTTTGATCGACGGCGATTACGCGTTCATTCGTGGTGGCAGTGCCGGCGGTTACACCACGCTCTGCGCGCTGGCGTTTCGGGACGTCTTCAGCGCGGGCGCCAGTTTGTACGGCGTCAGCGACCCGGCGGCCCTGAGCCGCACCACCCACAAATTCGAAGGTGACTATCTGGACTGGCTGATCGGCGATCCGCAGCAGGATGCCGAGCGCTACGCCACCCGCACACCACTGCTGCACGCGAGTGAAATCCGCGTGCCGGTGATCTTCTTCCAAGGCGAACTCGACGCTGTGGTGGTACCGCAACAGACCCGCGACATGCTCAAGGCCCTGCAAGACAACGGCATTCCCGCCCAGGCCCATTACTACCCGGACGAACGCCACGGCTTTCGCAAGGCCAATAACCAGGCCCATGTGCTGGAGCAGGAATGGCTGTTTTATCGCGCGGTGATGGAGCAGAAGAACGCGTGAGACAAAAAAACGCCCCATGCCAAAAGAACCAGGCATGGGGCGCTGCGTTATACCGCGAGACGGTTAGGGAATTAGAGAAGGGCGGGGCTGTTCAGACCGCGATGCCTTTGCGGCATTGGAGTTGGGCCGTGCGCACCCGGGAGAAGGCACGAGCCAGGCGCAGGAGCATTTCGTCGATGTTCGCCTTGCTGACCGTTAGCGCCGGTGTGAACCGCAGGCAGTCGGGTTTCGGGGCGCTTAACAGCAAACCTTCGTACCGCGCCGCATTCACCACGGCGTCAGCCGAATCGTCACTCAGGGTAAGCCCACAGAGCAGCCCCTGGCCACGCAGTTCACCGTGCCCGTAACGGTTGGCCAATCGGCTCAAACCTTCGCGCAGGTGTTGAGCGCTATCGCGAACCTGTTCGAGGAAGCCGTGATCCAGCACGCTGTCCAGAACCGCCAGCGCCGCCGAGGCCATCAACGCATTGCCGTGATGGGTGCCATCCAGCTCGCCTGACTCGAAGCAGCAGGCTTTACCACGCGCCAGAAGCGCCGCCACTGGCACCCCGCCGCCCAGCCCTTTGCCCAGCACAACAATGTCGGCGCGCACGCCGTAAAACTGTTCGGCGAGCAGACTGCCGCAACGGCCAATCCCGGTTTGCACTTCGTCGAGAATCAGCAAAATTCCCAACTCACGGCATAGGCGCTCGACACCTTTGAGGTAATGCCCGGTCGCCGGAACCACCCCGGCGGCGCTTTGGATCGGCTCAAGCAGGATTGCTACGGTTTGCGCATCCACCGCCGCATGCAACGCAGGCAAATCAATGAACGGAACGTGGCTGAAACCCGGAAGTTGCGGCTCAAAGCGATTGTTCTGACAGTCCGACGCGGACATGGCCGCAAAGCCGTGACCATGGCAGCTACCGCTGGCGGTGATAATTCGCGATGCACCGCCACGATGCAGTTGCCCCCATTTGCGTGCCAGCTTGATCGCCGCTTCGCAAGCTTCACTGCCACTGTTGAGCAGGTAAACCTGGTCGCTGCCGGTACTGGCGCACAACCGTTCGGCCAGATTGAGTTGGCCGCGGTTAAGCAGACCCGAACCCGGATTGATCAATGTCTGCGCTTGAGCGGCGATGGCATTGATCAGCACCGATGGGCTATGGCCTAGGCTGTTAGCCGCGCCACCTTGGGTGAAATCCAGATACGCGCGGTCATCACTGTCCCAGAGCCAGGAACCCTGGCCGCGAACGAAAATGTGCTGGGGTCGCTGGACGCTGGGCATCAGGCACTCGCTGGAAAGGTTGTCGTGCCTGGAAGGCCGAAAATGCTCCACCGCCAGATCATCCAGGCTCGGCTGATGGCGACGCAGGTTGAACAGGTTCATGCGCGCATTCCTTCAAGCGGCGAACCCAGCAGACGCGAAGACCAATCCTCGACGCACCCGGTGCGCAAGCGTTTGAGTGCAATATCACGCCAGCGCGAAGACAGCGCCGGGCAGTCGACAAGCTTTTTCAAACCGGCATGCTCAAGCGGTTCCCGATAAAAACAGCGCAAAGCCCAGTCCACGGTCAAGCCGGGGTAGCTGCGCTGGATCAGCTCAAATGGTTGATCGGCACTTACGAAACCGGGTTTGAGCACGCGGTAGAACCAGCCACAGCGTCCCGTGTCCTGGGCCAGTTGCGGCAAGATCGGTATGCCCCAGCGATAGCTCAACCGATAGCACGGCGAGCGCGGCTGGCTGACCTGCAACAACGCACCGCCCCAGCGAAACATATCGCCCAGGCACACCTGCTCTTCAGTCAGGCCACGGGTTGAAAGGTTCTCACCGAAGGCCGGCGCGCTCCAGTCGATCTGTGGATAACGTTTGCGCCAGTAAGCGTAGTGTTCGGACGGGTAATGATGCAGGGCGCGTTCGGGGCCGGTATGAAAACGCGGATCGCCGTGCTCATCGTTGCCCAGGCCTTGCGGCCACAACCAGAGTCGATTGGCAATCCGCTGTTTGTCGGTATCGCWGATCAAACCCTGTCCGAGGTTTTTTGCCTTGCCTATGTAAACACCATCAACATAAACGGTATTCATCGCGCTTTCTGGCCCTGTAAGCCTTGTGAATGCGGTTAGACTAGGCTTCTGCCAGGCGCTGAGCCATTTCGATTTTCCAGCTTTTTCGATAAGAATTACTTATGGATTTTAAGCAACTGCGTTATTTCGTCGCGGTGTATGAAGAGGGCCATGTCGGACGGGCCGCCGAACGCCTCTCAATCTCCCAGCCGGCGCTGTCGCAGCAGATCCGCCAACTGGAACAAAACCTCGACGTGAGCCTGTTCGAACGCAGCAGTAAACGCCTGCTGCCCACCCTGGCTGCGCATACCTTGTACAACCACGCCCTGCCGTTGCTCGACGGTTTGCAGCGCGCGCGCGAGGCCTTGGGCAACTTCAAGGGCCGGGCCTTGCGCACCTTGGCCATCGGTGTGCTGCAAACCGTTCACACCAGCCTGGTACCCCAAATGCTGGAGCGTGTGCGTACGGCGCAACCGCATCTGGTGGTACAGATCTACGAGCTCACCGGGCTGGAAATCGAACGTCGCCTGCTCAATGGCTCACTCGACATCGGCATCAGCTATCTGCCTCCGCGCCAGCCCGGGTTGCATGGCGTTTTGCTGTACGAAGATGAACTGACCCTGGTCATCCCTGCCGACCATCCGTTGCGTGAATTCAAGAAAGTCTCCATGAGTCAGGCAGCGGAGTTGCCGATGCTGTTACTGGGGGAAGAGTTTCAGGTCCGGCAGATCTGGCAGGGGCAATTGGCCAATCTCGGACGCCGCCCGCAAGTGCAGGCGGAACTGAACAACATGGCGGGGATCCTCGACAGTTTGCCCCACACCCGACTGGCCACTGTCCTGCCCGGTCGCTCGCAGCAAGAACATGGAAACAAGACACTTTTGTGGAAACCCTTGAGTGAGCCGCGGGTCCCCCTGAAAGTAGGATTGGTCTGTCGCGACGTTCAACGTCAGCAAGCGACGCTGGAGTTGCTGCGCAACCTGCTGGAAGACGTGATGAACGGCCCGGCCGGGCGGATGACGAGCCCGACGGTACTGGATGTTCAGGGCTGAACAGCAAAAACATAAATCGCAGGCAAAAGAAAACCCCGCCGAAGCGGGGTTTTGCAGACTGTTTCCCTGACATCCATTTCACTCCACCGTCCTGGCAGAATCCTACGTGTCCGTGTTATTGCTTTGCGCTTCCTGCGCGACGTCCATGTGAAGTAGATTAGCTCTGGATCCAATTTTGGAACAGGGGGAAAACAGCAGCACGTCACGTAAGCAAATGCTTACATGACGTTACACTTCTCAGAATTGCGCCGCATCCAACAGAAACAGCGACTCACTACCAGCCTTGACCGAAGCGCTCAGCGAATGAATCCGTGGCAGCAGGCGAGCAAAGTAGAAGCGTGCGGTGCCGAGTTTGCTGGCGTAGAAGTCGTCCTGCGCCTCTTTACCGAAGGCCGCCTTGGCCATCAGTGCCCACATGTAGGCGTAGGACACATAGCCAAACACTTGCAGATACTCGACTGAGGCCGCGCCGATTTCGTTCGGGTCATTTTTCACACGGTCCAACAGCCAAGCGGTCAATTCGTCCAGCGTGTCGACAGCGTCGTTCAACGGCTTGGTGAACTCGGCCAGATCAGCGCTCGCGGTGGCGGTGAAATGACGAATCTCATCCGCAAACAACTTGTAGTACGCCCCGCCGCTGCCGACGATCTTGCGCCCGACCAGGTCCAGCGCCTGAATGCCGTTGGTACCTTCGTAGATCTGCGTGATCCGCACGTCACGCACCAGTTGCTCCTGGCCCCACTCACGAATGTAGCCGTGGCCGCCGAAGACCTGCTGGCCGTGAACGGTGGTTTCCAGGCCCAGATCCGTGAGGAATGCCTTGGCGACCGGTGTCAGCAAGGCCACCAGGTCTTCAGCGCGTTTGCGGGTGGTCGCGTCTTCGCTGAACTTGGCGGTATCCAGTTGCATGGCCACGTAGGTCGAGAATGCCCGGCCGCCTTCGTTCGAGGCCTTCATGGTCAACAGCATGCGACGTACGTCCGGGTGAACGATGATCGGGTCAGCGACCTTGTCTTTGTTCTGCGCCCCGGTCGGCGAACGGCTTTGCAGGCGATCACGGGCGTATTCAACCGCGTTCTGGTAAGAGCGCTCGCCACTGGCCAGGCCCTGGATACCAACGCCCAGACGCTCGTAGTTCATCATGGTGAACATGGCCGCCAGGCCTTTGTTCGGCTCACCCACGAGGTAACCCACGGCTTCGTCGAAGTTCATCACGCAGGTAGCGGATGCCTGGATGCCCATTTTGTGTTCGATCGAACCGCAGTTAGCCGGGTTACGCGCGCCGAGACTGCCGTCGGCGTTGACCATGAACTTCGGAACCAGGAACAGCGAAATACCCTTCGGACCCGCGGGGGCATCCGGCAGTTTGGCCAGCACCAGGTGAATGATGTTTTCGGTCAGGTCGTGTTCACCGCCGGTGATGAAGATCTTGGTTCCGCTGACTTTGTAGGAACCGTCTGCTTGCGGTTCGGCCTTGGTACGGATAATCCCCAGGTCAGTCCCCGCGTGCGGTTCGGTCAGGCACATGGAGCCTGCCCAGACACCGGCATACATGTTTGGCAGGTAAGCGGCTTTCAGCTCTTCACTGGCGTGAGCGTTGATCGACAGGCAAGCCCCGGCAGTCAGCATCGGGTACAGACCGAATGACAGGCTGGCAGAGTTGACCATTTCTTCGACCTGAGCCGAAACCGCTTTCGGCATGCCCATGCCACCGTAGGACGGATCACCACCGACGCCGACCCAACCGCCTTCAGCGTAAGTCTGATAAGCCTGTGGGAAACCTGCTGGCGTGGTGACGGCGCCGTTGCTCCAGTGGCAGCCCTCTTCGTCGGCAGCACGGCTCAGCGGCGCGATGCTTTTGCTGGTGACTTTACCGGCTTCCTCAAGGATCGCCTCAACGGTTTCGGCATCGACGGTGTCGGCCAGCGCGGGCAGTTCAGCCCACAGTTTGGCAACCTCGAAAACTTCATTGAGGACGAAGCGCATATCGCGCAGGGGCGCTTTGTAGTCAGCCATGGCAAACCTCGTGAGAACTTGAAAAGTGATTCGTAGGATCGGATTTCAGCAAGGTCTTGAGTGTACCCGAACAACTTTTACGATACATAGGGTCAACTAGTGACTTATTTGTAATTTTTGGTCACCAAAAAAAGATCGCAGCCAGCGGCAACTCCTACAGGCCCATCTGTATTGTAGGAGTTGCCGCAGGCTGCGATCTTTCAGAGGAAGCGCTGTCGCGCAGGGAGAGACTTGTACTCGGGCTGATCGTTTCTCCGTCAGCAGGTCATTCAAACCTGCTGCCGTGAATCGCTTGGGACAATCACAGCCCATACGCTGAATGCGCGTTCACCACTAACCCGCAGCGCCTTCCATACGCACCGCACCACGGCGGCTTTGACCAAATGCCATCACGCAATTTCGCCCCGCGCCCTTGGCGCCGTAGAGCGCCTGGTCTGCGGATTTCAGGACTTCTTCCGGGGTCCGCTGTTCCAGTCGCTCGGCGACGCCGATACTCACCGTGACCGAAACGCTTGAGGCACCCGAGCCCGCACGGCGTTGCCGACCTTGCTGATCGTCTTGCGGACGGCTGTCCTGATTGCGCAACTGAATGTTGTAGGTGGCAATCGACTCACGGATGACTTCCAGGTGCGGCATGCACTCTTCGAGCGTTTTGGCAGCGAACACCAAGGCGAACTCCTCGCCCCCGTAACGATACGCCCGGCCACCGCCGCCGATCTTCGACAACTTGCTGGCCACCAACCGCAACACCTGGTCGCCGACATCATGACCGTGGGTGTCGTTGAATTTCTTGAAGTGGTCGACGTCGCTCATGGCCAACACATAGTTGCGGCCCAGACGCTGCATGCGCTCATTCAAGGCGCGACGCCCCGGCAGGCCGGTCAGCTCATCACGAAAAGCCATTTGATAGGCTTCGTGGGCGACCGCCGCGGCAATCATCAACATCACCTGGCTGCACATGATGTTCAGGGTAAACGGCAGGATGAAGGTCTTGGGCAGCATCCAGAACAGTCCGAGCAAACCCACCAATTGCGCCGCATGCAACGGCCGCGGATTGCGCCAGTATTGATAGGCCAACAGCAGAAAGGACGCGAGGAACACCGGATAGGACAACTGGATCAAACTCATCCAGGCACCATGCAATGCCGGCCAGCGTATTTCCGACAGCCACATCAACAACGCCTGTGGGTAACTTTGCTCTAACCCCAGCGCAACACTGCCGAATGCCACCAACACCGCGAAACGCGCGACCATGTCCTGAAACAGGTGGGTGCGTTCCTGCCAGGCAGCAAACAGCCCGTACAGCAAAGGCAGCAGCAAACAGCAGAGATGGAAAACCACCGCCGCGTCGTCACGCACCTTGCCGTAATCACGGTAGTAATCGGTTTGGGTGTCGAGCAGGTAGTAGGCGATGTACACCGTGACCATCAGAAACAGTTCACGTTGACGTCGGTAAACCGCGCAGTACGAACCACCGAGCAACAGCACCAGAGTTGGCAGCACGTTGAACAGCGAGGTGAAAAAGACGTTGAGATCCTTGACGTAGGCAGCCGCGAGCCCCGCAAGCAACAACAGTAGTGAGGGTAAAAAGTGACTGAGACGTACAGCGGAAGAACGCGGCAAGGGTAGAGCTCCGGCCCGGCAAATCAATGGATGGCATTGTGCCTGCATTCCTGACAATTAAGCACATGCAATGTGACGTACATCACGCCGCACACTCTTTAACGGCAGCAAAAGCGTTCTACTTAGCGTTTTAGTCGGGAATATTTGCAGCCGTTTTCAGCGGGCAGAAAAAAGCCGCTGCTCCCGAAGAAGCAGCGGCTGTTTGAAGCGCTCCGCAGGACTTAGTAGCCCAGTGCGAAATCTTCTTCTTTCATGTCCATCAGGTTGTTGGCACCCGACAGCATGGTTGCAACGTGAGTGCGGGTACGCGGCAGGATGCGCTGGAAGTAGAAGCGCGCTGTCTGCAGCTTGGCGGTGTAGAACGCCTCTTCGGTGGTGCCGGCAGCCAGTTTCTCGGCAGCCAGGCGCGCCATGTCAGCCCAGAAATAGGCCAGGCAGGCGTAACCGGAGTACATCAGGTAGTCCACCGACGCGGCGCCGACTTCCTCGCGATCTTTCATCGCGGCCATACCGACCTTCATGGTCAGCTCGCCCCATTCCTTGTTCAGTGCAGCCAACGGCTCGACGAACTCTTTGACCGCTTCGTTGCCTTCGTTGGTCTGGCAGAACTTGTGGACGATCTTGGTGAAACCTTTCAGAGCCTCGCCTTGAGTCATCAGCACTTTACGGCCCAGCAAGTCGAGCGCCTGGATACCGGTAGTGCCTTCGTACAGCATGGAAATGCGGCTGTCGCGAACGTTCTGCTCCATGCCCCACTCGGCAATGAAGCCGTGGCCGCCGTAGATCTGCACACCGTGGTTAGCGGATTCAAAGCCGACTTCAGTCATGAAGGCTTTGGCGATTGGTGTCATGAACGCCAGCAGTGCGTCGGCTTTCTTCTTCTCTTCCTCATCCACGCCGTACTTGACGATGTCGACCTGCTTGGCCGTGAAGTAAACCATCGCACGGTTGCCTTCGGCGAATGCCTTCATGGTCAACAGCATACGACGTACATCAGGGTGAACGATGATCGGGTCAGCAGCTTTGTCCGGCGCTTTCGGGCCAGTCAGGGAGCGCATTTGCAGACGATCGCGAGCGTATTTCAGACCGCCCTGGAAGCCGATCTCGGCGTGAGCCAGGCCTTGCAGGGCCGTACCCAGACGCGCGGTATTCATAAAGGTGAACATGCAGTTCAGGCCTTTGTTCGCCGGGCCGATCAGGAAACCGGTGGCCGCGTCGAAGTTCATCACGCAGGTGGCGTTACCGTGGATGCCCATTTTGTGTTCCAGGGAACCACAGCTCACGGCGTTGCGTGCACCGATGCTGCCGTCAGCATTCGGCAGGAACTTTGGAACGATGAACAGCGAAATGCCTTTGGTGCCAGCAGGCGCATCCGGCAGGCGAGCCAGAACGATGTGGACGATGTTGTCGGCCATGTCGTGTTCACCGGCCGAGATGAAGATCTTGGTGCCGGAAACTTTGTAGGAACCATCAGCCTGAGGCTCGGCCTTGGTGCGCAGCATGCCCAGGTCGGTGCCGCAATGTGGTTCGGTCAGGCACATGGTGCCGGTCCATTCGCCGGACACCAGTTTGGTCAGGTAAGCCTCTTGCTGCTCTGGCGTACCGTGCTCGGAAATGGTGTTCATCGCGCCATGAGACAGGCCTGGGTACATGCCCCACGACCAGTTGGCTTCACCGACCATTTCACTCACAGCCAGACCCAGAGACTCCGGCAGGCCTTGGCCACCGTGCTCTACGTCGTGAGCCAGGCTTGGCCAGCCGCCTTCGACGAATTGTTTGTAGGCTTCTTTGAAACCGGTCGGGGTCTTAACGCCGGACTCGCTCCAGGTGCAGCCTTCGGTGTCACCCACGCGGTTCAGCGGAGCCAGCACCTGCTCACAAAACTTGGCGCCTTCCTCGAGAATGGCGTCAACCATGTCCGGAGTAGCGTCCTGGCAAGCCGGAAGGCTCTGATAGTGCGCTTCGTAGCCGAGCAGTTCGTCACGAACGAAGCGAATATCACGCAAGGGGGCCTTGTAGTCAGGCATAGCGATAAACCTCTGCTGATGTAACCGGGAATGAACGACCGCAATGATTTGTTGTGACGGTCAAACAGTTGTTTGAAACATACGTTTACGCCGAAATCTTGTCAAGCGTCGATCATTTGCCGTTCGTCATGACCCACATAAATCGCGCACACGCAAAGGCTTGCAGCCAGTGCGCAAGGCAACAAACCGTGTAGGAAAGATTAGTTGAGCGAGAAGGACAGTAAACGCTCCATGAACCTCACATTCAAAGCCGCCACCTGATCCCCAATGCTGTGCTTCCGATTCCTTTCCGGAGCCAGCACCTCATGATGCGTCCCGACGCAAAAGTCGAAAAAGTCTATCTCTACCCCAAGCC